>JAKQNO010000018.1 GCA_029565735.1 bacterium | reverse complement strand
GGTAAAAGACGGCGTCCGCGTAAAAGTTGGCGTAAACGTATCGGTAAACGTGGCAGTCTCGGTAAATGTAAACGTCTCTGTGGGTGTATTTGTAAAGGTACGTGTATATGTGTTGGTTGCCGTGTCCGTAAATGTCATTGTATTTGAATTTGTGAATGTCTCCGTAAACGTATTTGTCGGCGGCGGCGTTCCTGTTACGGTATCAGATGCAGTATATGTATGAGTTGCCGTATTTGTGGGGGTGTCAGTGCTTGTCGCGGTATATGTATACGTATAGGTCTCTGTAGGGCTGTCTGTTGAGGTATGGGTAAATGTATTTGTGGCGGTTTCTGTGTCTGTTGCCGTATCAGTTGAAGTAATTGTAACCGTGGCTGTCGGGGTTGCCGTCATGGTGGGCGACGCCGTCCACGTTAATGTTATTGTGGCGGAAATTATTATTATTGTCTCTGTCTGGGTAATTGTAAACGTGGGCGTCTGCGTTAAAGTTGACGAAGGCGAAACAGTGGGTGTGGCCGAAGGCGTGGAAGTCATTGTGGCGCTTGAAGACGGAGACGATGTCAGAGTGGATGTCGCAGTTGAAGTGGATGTCGCAGTTGACACCTTTGTATCCGTTGATGTCGGCGAGGCCGTCACAGTAACCGTGGCTGTGGCTGTAAGCGTTACGGTGGATGAAGGCGTAATTGTATTTGTAGCTGTTGAAGTCTGTGTGGCTGTTTGTGACGGGCTTGAAGTCGCGGTACTGCTTGGCGTTGACGTAAGTGTTGACGTGGGCGTTGATGTTGAAGTAGGTACCACACCGCATCTGATTGTAACCAAAGCGTCATCGCTTACAGGCGCTTCCTTGTCGCCGTAAACAAACGCCTTGTTAATCTGCGGCGTGTCAGCCACCGGGCATCCGGGATTAGCCACAATCGCGTAATAAACTATCTTGCCGCACTGGTTTATCTGCATATCGCCAATTGTCCAGTTTAGCGACTTTCCGCTCTGCGCAAGGGTGGCGCCGGCCGGAGCCGATACCACGCCCCCAAAATTAAGGTACGCAGGCAGGGAATCCACCACGTGCACCCCGGTCACTTCACGGCCCGGCATCGGCCCGTTGCCGAAAACCCTTCTCCATGTATAACCGTCCCATTCTTCAATTAAAATATTGTTAATTGATACCGGCGTGGTTTCGCACGCGTGCTTGTTGACTTTATTCCACGTAACCGAAGTGCCGTCCCCTTTTGTCCAGTCCGGATTTATGGGAAACATCGGCTGGTCCGGCCCGCTTACATTCATAGCAGTGGTCTGCTGCGACCAGTCGTCTGTCCAGTCCTGCGGATTCATATATGTGGAATCAAAAAGCCTTACTTCAAAATAAAAAGGCGATGTGACAGTGCCCATATGGATTCTGCTCATCATGCCGTAATAATTATAAAGGTGGTGTGTGGGTGTGGAGGGCATGGAATTAAATGTCATCATAAGCCTTTGGTTCCAGGATTTACCGGTAGCATCAGTACATGCCGTCGGCATGCACGCAACAAAATCTTCGGTTGTCATTGAGATAGTGGCGTCAAACGGAGCGCTGGAATTTTTAGCAATGCCCCATTGTGTGCCGTGAAGCGCGGAATTTACAAAATACGAAATGCGATAATTTGACCAGTCTATTACAGGCTCCGCGGCTTCGTGATGCGCGGCAAAATCCAGTTTGTATTCAGAAGAGTTTGTCTGCAGCGGATTTACGCCGGCTGCCCAGTTAATCCCGGATCTTCCGCCGTTTATCCAGCCCGCGGCTGCAGCAGAATTGCAGAAATCTATAGTATAAGTGATTGTATCGCCCACGTTTACCAAAGACACATTCGCGGTCTTTGTAATTGTAAGCGCGGCTGACACTATATCTATGCAGTTTCTTCTTAACACCGTAGACACCTCATTTGGGAATTCGCTTGATGTCCATCCTGTGCCATTACTGCATCGTACGTCCGCGAAGTTGCAGTAGCGCCCCTGCGCCGCGTCTGCTTTTACCCTTGCAACCATGGTTATGCCGCCCATTGTGGCTCCGTAATTCTGGTTTCTCATCCCGGTGACGGTAAATCCACCCCACTCATAAACGCCCGTGGCGGCATCCGAAGAACTTGGCGCGGGAGTGGAGGAAACAAATTCAATAGCGCTTGGAAGCGTGTCACGTACGTAAACATTCGCGGCATCCATGGAACCGTAATTGCGGTAATTTATCCAGTAGGTTATTGTATCGCCGGGGAAACCGTAAGTTTTATTCATTGACTTATAGACTTTCATATTGGCGGTGGGCACAATGTCGCAGGCGTTTATCCAGTTGCCTGTAAGAATCATAAGCCCCACCTGACGGAAAAATCCGTGAAAATACGCAGGAACAGAAGAAAGGTAATTATCGCCGGGGGTTGTAACGTCCCACTCTATCATCAGTTCCCTGAAGAACTGCCCCATTAAATCAAAATCCTGCGAAGCCACAATAGCGGGCGCTGACGCGCCAAACCTGTTCAAGTGATACGTCCAGAATTCCGACCCGTCAAGGTTATATGCGGTTAAAGCCGCAACGCCGTTAAAAGATATTTTAGAAGACCCGTAAACCTTGCACGCAAGGCCTGTTGCCTGCGGGTTTCTATAAAAGTTTGTCTGTTTTATCGCGGCCTGATACTGCCAATTATTGCCGCCGGGAATTATGGCGTGGTTAATAGGGTCCCAGTCTTCCGCCGGATTGCCGTTCCATAAATAATCAAGTATATTTCTTAAAGGCGCGCGGAAGTCCTCGCCGCCCACGTTAAAGTTCTGAAAAGTAACCGTAGACCCTGTTACCGTATACTGCCCCGCGTCAATCACTTTATTCGCGCTTGCCGCAAGCCTTCCCATAACCCAGTTGGAAGCGGCTGTAGCGCGGAAAAACTGATTGTAGTTCCATGCGGGGTCGCCGTTTGCCTGCAAGACTTCCGCGAAACACCTGTAATAACCGGGCGCTGTGTAATCATAATAAGAATTTGCCTGCGTACCGCCCCTGTTGGGTTTGTCGCCGGGCTGCAGCGCACCCCAGTTTGTAAGTTCCGGCCATGTGTTGCCCCCTTTTACGTAGCCGTCAAAACCAATATCGCCGGAGTCATAGTAATTGTCTCCCACAATATCGCCTTCATCTTTAGCAACCATAAAACGCATAAGGTCAAGCGCCATTTGTTTGTACTGTATTGCAGGCCGCCCGTTGGCGTTGTTTGCGCCTGAACCGCCCGGTGCGTAATAACCGGTGTTGTCGCCCCACTGTTTCCACGCTATAAGGCACGCAAGTGCGATATCATCATCGCCGTCAGTGGCGGCGTCAGAACCGGGGCCCGCCCATGCCGGCGCCCACGCGCCAAAGTTATATCCCGGATTGTAAATTGTATTCGTGGAGTATATTTTGGATTTATTGAAATAATTGTTTTCAACCAGATAAAACCACAGCCCGTCAAACGCGTCCTTGTCGCACATTAAGGCGGCACCCAAAAGCGCGTAACCATGGCCTTCAGAGCAGTAAGGGCTGGACGTGTCTTTAATTAAGTTAACATTTACAGGTGCGCCGGCAGCGTTCTGATACGTTATTGTCCCGGCGTAATTAAACTCATTTGAATGTATCTTCCACGCGTCGCGCATCCACATTTCCATTTCCGCGTGGGAAACGCCGTCAGGCAGGTGTGACGCAAGGGTGTCCCCGCCCACGTAATTTATAAACTGCGGGAAAGGCATAACAGGATTCCCAGAGTTAATGTTTATGTTTATAGCGGCAAATGAAGAAATAGATATACCTATGGCTGCTGAGAGTTTTTGTCAAATGTTGTGTATGGATAAGAACTCAGCATCCTAAGCTGCCAATTCCAGACCATCAACATATTTTACTCCAAGCATAACCTTCTCCACTTCTTTGTGTTTGTGAAGCCGTTTCCAACTGTTTGAAGCTTTTTCTAAAAGTTTAAAGACCATCATTTCTGTTCTGTCGCCAACCCAATTCCCGCGTGTCTTAGCGCTCCTAAGTCTGGCCGTCGCGAACGTTGACTCTATCGGATTTGTTGTCCTAATATGCGTCCAATGAGCTGCGGGATAGTTATAAAAAGTCAACATACGATTTTTGTCTTTTAAAAGGCAATCCACAGCCTTTGGGTATTTATCTTCGTAAGTATTTACAAAACGTTCCCACTCAGTCAACGCTTCTTTTTTTGATGGCGCCATATATATGGACTGCAACATCGCCTTAGCTTGTTTCTGTTGAGATTTATGTATTTTGTCCAATACGTTAGCTGTTTTATGTACCCAACAACGTTGCCCTTCGGCTTCAGGATACACTTGCTTGGAAGCCGACCAGAAGCCGAGTGCTCCGTCACCTATAAACAATTTTGGAGCTTTTAAACCGAGCGCTTTTATGTTTCTCAATAAACTTAACCACGATTCCGTACTTTCGCGATATCCGGTTTCTATTGTTATTAATTCCTTTTTGCCTGTCTTTGTTGCTCCGACAAGCACAAGAACACATATGTCTTCGCTGCTGTTTCTTGAACCAAAATATATACCGTCAACCCATACATAACAGTATTCTTTATCTTTTAAACTCCGTTTTTTCCAAGCTTTCAATTCATCTTTCCAGGTGTCAAGCATACGCGATATGCTTGATGCCGATAATCCGTTTGCCTTATCTCCAAACATCTTTCTCAGCGCCGGCTCAAAGTCACTTGTAGATAGACCATGTAAGTATAGCAACGGTATTGTTTCTTCGATTGTCATACTTTTTCGTTTGTACCGTGGTGCTATTGTGCTTTCAAACGATTCCGGTTCACCATCTTCGTCTGTAATTCCGCGATTTTTCACTCTTGGAACCTGTAATTTAAGCTCACCAACCGGGGTCAAAAGGTTCCTTTCTTTGCCATATCCGTTGCCAACAAAACCCAACTTGCCGTCTTTCAATCGGAGACTTTTTCTCGCCTCCAAAAAGTCGTTTCGTTCTTTTTCCAAAGCAAACTTGACACGTTCAACGGCGCCTAAATACACAAGTTCGTCAAGTGAAAGCGGTGAAACTTCTTCTTGATTTAAAACCTTCTCCTTGCTATTCTTTCTCATAGCGGCGTTCCTCCTTATAATATTTTCTTGGCGAACTTATTATAGGATACGTCGCTCTTATTTCATACACAACTTTTGATTATAACTCGGGGCTGCTGAAGCTGTAAGTAAAACCTTTAATAGCTTCAAAACAGATACCTTCTTTCGTAATATGAAATCCCGTTCTGTTGATTGCATTATTATATATTTTATTAATATATAAGTCAATCAACGGTTTACACGTTTAATTTAGACAATACAAAACAAATAAGGTTTCTTTATTTCTGTCCATAAATAACCTTATTTTTAAGGGGGTTTTTAGTTTTTGAACAAAAACTTAACCTTTCAAAAAGCTAATATATTATATATATCACAATTTTTATTTGTATATTCTGTTTAGTTTATGGCATAATCATAATAATTTGGCGGGCAATTAAAACAAGGCGGAGGAATAAATGGTACCACGCAAGGATTTCCGGCTGATTGCTTTTAAGATTTTAAACGATACCTTTGTCAGCAGACGCTGGGTAAAAGAGTCCATAGAAGACAACATGGGCGATATAAACGAAGAACACCGCGACATCGCCAAAATATACGAGCTTTGCTACGGCATTCTGCGCAACAAATCCCTTATTGATTTCCGCCTTTCAAAATTCATAAAAAAACCCGTTGAAGACATTAAACTTTTAAATATCCTGCGCATCGGTTACTGGCAGATTAAAAAAATGGACTCTATCCCGCCCTACGCGGCAATAAACACCTGCGTTGACCTTGCAAAGGAATTTGTCCATCCAAAGACAGGCGGTTTTATCAACGCTGTATTAAGGAACCTTTTACGCGATAAATCAGAAGACGGGATTTCAAAGAAAAAACCCGAAGATTATCTGGCAACAACATATTCCTATGAAAAGTGGATGGTTAAGTTTTTTCTTAAGCATTACCCAAAAGAAGCGGAAGCAATTATGCAGGCAGGCAACATAAAACCGCCGTTTTTTATAAGGGTCAACACGCTTAAGACAAATACGGAAGAACTTGTAAAAACACTTAAACAAAATGATATAGAAGCGGAACCGGTAAAAAACTTCAAATCCGCCATGCTTGTGAAATCGGGTAATGTTATAGAATGCGAGCCGTTTGCCAAAGGCCTTTATTACGTTCAGGACCTTGCGTCACAGTCCCTTGGGACGTTTATTGACGCCGGCCCAAAAGACAGCGTAATTGACATAGGCAGCGCGCCCGGCGGCAAAGCCGCGTTTATGGCAATGGCAATGGAAAACAAGGGCGGGATAGCGGCAATTGAATCAGACGCGGGCCGCGCCCGGATGATAGACAACACAACAGCGCGCCTTGGCATAACAAACGTGAAAGTTTTAACCCACGACGCAACACTTGATATTCCCGCGCTGCACGACACCGCGGATAAGGTGCTGGTGGACGCGCCGTGTTCAGCGCTTGGGGTAATAAGGCGGCATCCGGAAAAAAAGTGGTGCCTGGAAGAAACAGAGTTAAAGGACTTCCCCAAAACACAGCTGGCGATACTAAAAACCGCCGCAGGCTGGGTAAAAAAAGGCGGGGAGCTGTTCTATTCCACCTGCACCATAAACCCTGCTGAAAACGAGGGCGTGGCGGAGAAGTTTTTGGAAAGCGTTGACGGTTTCAAACAGGTTGCAGTTACAGAAAATTCAAAATTCAGCAATTTTATAAAAAAGAAATATTTCGTATCATTACCGGGAAACGAGATGAATATGGACGGGTTTTTTATAGCCCGGTTTATGAAAAAGTAGCGAATTAAGCTATAGGCAGTTAAGCTATAGCGGAAGGCAGAGATGAAATCATAAGCTATAGCCAGCTAAGCATAATAATCTGTTCAACAGCAACAAAAAATCCAATACCCAATTTTTTCTATTTTTTTTGCTTTCGCCTTAATGAAATAAGACTTGCAGCAATTACTTTCAAAATTTCTTCAAGATCTTTTTTTAATTCTTCCATTCCTTTCACTTCAGATTCCGCTGTATCAGAAATCAGCCTTAACCAATGCATAGTCTCATTACCCGACTTAAGGGCTATTTCAAAATATCTGGCATATTCCTTTTCCGTGCCTGAATACTTTGCCTCGCATACGTTGGCAGAAATGGAAGTGGCGGATCTTATCGGCTGGTTTAATATAGTTCTGTATACTTTATCCGAAAACAACGGCCTTAAACACTTTATTAACTTTACAGAAAATTGATAAGCCCTTTCCCTTAATTCGAATTTATACCCCACAAATACCCCCTATGTTTTTATTACATAAACTTTGCCAATTACTTGTCTGCTATTACTTATCCGCCTTATGTTTCCCGCTATTGCTTATCTGCTTTTTATTTTCCGCTTATGCTTAACTGCCTATAGCTTAACTGCTTACATTCTCTTCCATTTCTCCAGATTTGCTTTCCTCTGCGCGAATGTCGGATGTGTGGAAAACAATGACGCCAGCATGCCGGCTGTAAACGGGCTGGCGATAAGCATGTGCTGCGTCGCGGGAGTGGCGTGCGTGGGAAGCTGTTTTTTCATCCCGCCTGTTATGGATTCAAGCGCGGAAATCAAATCCTGCGGCCTGCCTGTAATATTGGCGGCTTCGGTGTCAGCGGCGTATTCCATGGAGCGTGATATCATCATCTGTACAAGAATAGCGGCTATCGGTCCAAGTATCATTATTAAAAGCCCGCCAATTCCGCCGCCGTTGTCATCATCCCTTCCGCCGATAAACATACCCATGCGCGATAACATCATTATGGCGCCGGCCGCGGACGCGGCAATTGTGCCTGTTAAAATATCACGATGCTTTACGTGTGAAAGTTCATGTGCAAGGACAGCTTCAAGCTGGCGCTGGTCCAATGTATTTAATAAACCTGTGGTGACAGCCACAACAGCGTGTTTGGGGTTTCTTCCTGTGGCAAAAGCGTTTGGCGAAGGTTCATCCACAATATATACCTTTGGCATGGGAAGCTGTGCAATGGTTGTAAGCCTCTGAACCGCGGCGTAAAGCTGCGGCGCCTGCTGCGGGGTTACCGGCTGCGCCCTGTACGCTGCAAGCACCATTTTATCCGAAAACCAGTAACTGAAAAAATTCATGCCTATTGAGGCAACAAATGCTATCATCATCCCCTGCTGCCCGCCGAAGTAATTTCCTATAAACATAAAAAGCGCCACCATTGCGGTCATTAACAATCCTGTTTTTAAGTAATTCATCTCTTTTTTTCCTCCTTAATAATTATATAATCCCGTTTAGGGATAAAAAAAAGGCGGAACACGCATTATTGCGCCCCGCCCCTTTATTAAAATTAATTTGTATTTTATGTCAACTGCCGCGGGCTAAAGACCCGCGTCTACCACATCCAAAACAAAAACGACCAAACATTTTCCGCTTATGCTTATCTGCTTTTTGCTTAATTGCTTATGTTTACTACCCCACAAGCTCCGCTATCATTTTCTTGTCTTCATCTTTTAAAACAAGAAATTCAATGCCTATCCTGTACTTTTTAATGTTTGAATCCTTTGCCACCCAGCGCACTTCCGCGAATGTGACAATCGTTTCTTTGCGGCCTTCAACGGTAAATTCCAGCCTTAAAATCTGCGCGGGCACAAGTTCGCTTTCATCAAGCAGCTGTATGCCGCCAATGCTGATATTGGCGCTTTCAGTGACCTTTCTGGATGCCTGCCTTTTAATATCATCAATTTCATTTGGCACGGAAACAACTTTATACGAAACATGTATATTTTTATCCGCCCTTTTAAACTTTCTTCTTTCTATGTAAAGTTCGCTGTCTGCCATATCTGTCCCCTTTCAGTCATATAGTGAGTTTATTATAAACCTAATAAAGCCGTGTGTCAATAAGCGAGGCCGTAAAATACAAAAGGCGGCGCAAATACGCCGCCTTTTGTATTTTTATTTTATTTAATTCAGTTTTTCGCCGTCATCCGCGGTAAGGGTCCTGAAAACAACAACCTTTAATTTCTTTACTTCCTTTTCGCCTGAATCTTTTTGCCCTTCAATATATATTATGTATACGCCGCTTGAAATCGAAGCTCCGCCGGCGGATTTGGCATCCCATATAAGGCTTCCCGCCATCCTGTCCACCCTGAATTCCTTCACAAGTTCGCCCGCAATATTATAAATCTTTACCCTTACCGTACCGGGGCCCGCGTTCGCCCAGGCAATTGTCATCGGTATGTTTAATTCAGGTATTACATAATACGGATTCGGGTATGCCTTTACCTCTCCAAGTGAGTCATTCCCGGATTCATTCAATATGGTGACCGATTTGGATGCCTCTGTCTTAAACCCGTCGCCTGTCTTTACTTCCACCTGTATTTCATAAACGCCGGAAGACACCATTTTGCCTTCGTTATTCTTGCCGTCCCACATAATCGACGCGCCGTCAGCATAATTTATTAAAACGCCGGGATTGTCCTTTCCTATAATCATAACATCATCAATGCCAAGGCTTATCCTGCCCGCTGTGGCTTTGCGTTCTTCTATCCTGCGGACCAGTTCTCCGGCGGTATTATATATATTTATCCTGACATATTCTTCGCTTCTTATCAGCTGAACTTCCCTGTTTGTGGTTTCAAGGTGTCCGTATTCATCCTTGACCCCTATTTTTATATAATAAAGGCCGTTGGTTAATGCCTGGCCGTTATCATTGGAACCGTCCCATGCGAACTTAATTTCAAGCCCGCCAAGCTGGTCCGGCGTCATAAGGCCCGGCATTATAAATTCAAGCGGATTTATATTTCCGGACGCGTCCATATCAAACGGGTCATAGACCTCCGCGTCTTTGCCGTTAACGCGCATATAAAGGTCGCCGATATTTTCGGATATCCTTACTTCGCATATCAGTTTTACGCGCTCCCCTGCTTCGTTGAACGCTTCAATTTTCAACACATACGGGAAAGGAACCGGCGTAAGGGTGACAGTCGGCGTAGGCGTATTTGTGGCGGACATTGTGTTTGTGACAGTTGCCGTAAACGTCGGCGTTGGCGTGGAAGTTAAAGTAATGGTAAGCGTGACTGTCTGGGTGGAAGATGGCGTAGCTGTTGGCGTGGCTGTCCTTGTTATTGTGACGGTTGAAGAAGGCGTTGCCGTAGGCGTTGGCGTGTTGGTTTGTGTGTTTGTCGGCGTGAATGTGGGGGAAACAGTGTTGGTGGGCGTTGCCGTGGGCGTATTTGTATTGGTAACAGTATTTGTAGGTGTTGCCGTGCGCGTTATTGTCACGGTTGAAGAAGGCGTTGCCGTGGGCGTAGGCGTACCTGTAAGCGTTACAGTGGGCGTATTTGTCCAAGTGGCAAAAAAGGTAACGGTAATTGTAGGCGTGGCAGTTGAAGTGGGTGTATCTGTCCTTGTAACGGTTATTGTTGCCGAAGGTGTTGCCGTCGGCGTTGCGGTATATGTAATTGTTGTGGTTGCGGTATTTGTAACTGTCGCTGTGGGTGTTGCAGTCTTTGTGTCCGTGGGAGTCGGCGTGGCTGTTCTGGTAACCGTTATAGTGGGAGTATTGGTCATGCTTTCCCAGTAAGTAAGCGTTATTGTCGGCGTGGGCGTATTTGTCTCTGTATTGGTCCTTGTTACTGTCACTGTCGCTGTGTACGTTACCGTGGGAGTTGCCGTAAATGTGACGGTTCCGGTGGCTGTGGGTGTGGCTGTGGGCGATGACGTAACTGTGGAAGTGGGCGTGGCTGTTATTGTAATTGTCCTGGTCGGCGTGGCAGTCGGCGTGTTTGTCATTGTATCAAAGAATGTAATTGTAACCGTAGGCGTGGAAGTGTTTGTAGGCGTGGCCGTCCTTGTAACTGTGACGGTTGATGTTAATGTTGAAGTTGATGTGGGCGTCGCGGTAAGCGTGGCTGTGTATGTAATTGTGGTGGTTGCCGTTAAAGTGAAAGTGGATGTGGATGTGGCTGTCGGCGTTGATGTCCTTGACATTGTCGGGGTGGATGTATTTGTCACTGTAACCGTGGGTGTTGAAGTCAAAGTCTGTGTCGCTGTGAGTGTGTTGGTCCTTGTAGCTGTCGTGGTATTTGTAAAGGTTATTGTCCTTGTAACTGTCCGTGTGGCGGTCATTGTGGAAGTCGGCGTCGGCGTGGGCGATTCAAGCATGGGCTGTATTTCAACGGTTGCCACTGATGTCATAAAAGGCGTACCTGCGGCATTCTTTACCCAGCCGACATTGGTGACGGATTCAAAAGTTTCTGTAGGAGTGGCTGTCGGAACGGAACATGGCAGTACTCCCGAAGCAGGGTCAAGAGTCCCTGCAGTGTCAAGCCATTCGTCTTCAAGTATTCCGCCCCTGAATAAAGCAACATGCGCGTAATCATAATACGTTGTTGTGCTTATGGGAGGATGGCTGTAATCATCACAGCCTGCGTCAAACGGGTTTGGATATCCATTTAAATATATCTGCATTCTTCCGGCCATCCAACCGCCGGCCGCTATCGGATTTTGCGGTGTAAAAGGAACAGAAACCTGAACAGTAGCGTGGTCTACTGCACACGGGAAAGCAGTCTGAACCAGCGCGCCCGTGCTTCCCGCCTGATTCCACCCCGCCGTTGAAGGAAAAGCGGTAGTATAATTACCTGACACCTGCGGAGAATTTACATTGTATGTCCCTGCATTATCAAACCATGTCACAATATTAAAAGGCCCTGATACGGCAGCTCCGGTATTATTAATAATGGCAAACTCTATTGTAATACTATTTGAAGCGCAGGGGTCTGCCGTAATTCTGGTTTTAAGGTCAAGCCCGGCGGCGCCAAAAGAATATGAAGCAGACAGAAAAACAACTGCCAGTGAAAACAACACCCTGTTTAATCTGCTGTTCATTTTTAACTTCATAAACATCTCCATAAATTTAAAACATATATAAAAACTTAATTTATTCTTCCCGCCCAGCTTACGCATCCGGAAGCGCCCGGATTCTGCGTTCCTATGTTCCATGTAATTGTTCCGCTTGTGGCGCCTATTGACACCCCTGTGCCGCCGTTATTAATGGCTGTTACCGTTGTCCTTGGCGGTATGGGGTCTGTTACCACAATATTTGAAGGAAGCTCGCCGGTATTTTCCCAGCAGAGAGTAAACGTGACTATATCCCCAAGGTCTATAAGGTTCGGATTTGCCGTCTTTACAAGGGTAACATCTTCTATGCAGTTAACTGTCAGCACCACGTCATTTGAGACCTGCGTAACGCCCACGCCGTTTATTGACGCCCTGTTTGTTATCGGGTCGCACGACGTTACTTCCGCCCACCACGTAAATGTTCCTGCTTCATCGCCTGCAACTGTAAAAGCGGACGTCCACTGGCTGCCGTTATTACTGATTGTATGGGGCAGCGGCGAAGAAGAACCGCGGAATGTAAGCTGATCTTCCGGATAATCATCCGTGACTGTTATGGGTTCATTGCCCGTAAATCTTGGTTCGTATATTACAAAATTATTGTATAAGTCATCAACGCAGCAGTTATCGCCGCCCTGGTTTGCAACGCCGGTTTTCCATGTATCAGAAGCGCACGAAGAATTTGCAGGAGGCGATGTGTCTGTCCAGGTTATAACCCAGCCGCCGGGTTCGGGGTCGCCCTTTACCCAAACCTTAGCGCGGAACTGATAATCACCTAATGCTTCCACTTTCATTGTGTACCACTTGTTGGTTTCAATATCCATCGGAGTTGTTCCCGAAGCCGGCCATATACAGGTTGCCGGATCGCCATTGCAGCGCTGGAATCCCAGCGAACCGTTGCCGTTGCCGCCTATTGTGACGTCAACTGACAATACCGCGGAATATGCAATTGCCCCTGCCCCGCTTACATTGTTATTTCTTATAAAAACAAGCGCATCAGCCCCTTCGTAAGAAGCTTCTATCATTACATCTGTTACAATTATACCTGTGCAGAAAGTGGCCGGGTCGTTATGAACAAGACCGGGATAATCCTTTAGCGGGGAAGAACCCCTTAAATACCTGTCGCCTGTGCCGCACGGGTCTTCAATTGTCCAGCCGTCTCCTACTCCGCCGGGTGCGGCAATTGACCATCCCGCAGGCGGGTTTGCCGGGCCTGTGGGATTATTGTCAAAAGGTTCATAAACAATAAGTTTTGACCCTTGCAGGTCATATTCAACAAGATAAGTGATTGTGTCGTGCAATCCGACCTGTGTGACTGTTTCAGATTTGGAAATATTTAAAGCAGGCTCGCCAACCCTTAAATTTGCGGCAGATGTCTTGGTTGTTGATCCAATTTTGCCGGTGGCTGTATTGCTTAAAAGCGTATTGTCAGCTATATCAGTATTCATCCTTAAAAGCACCCATACCGTACCTTCCGCTTTTCCCTGAACATTGGTCCTGTTTGGCAGCGTCCAGGTTAGCGTCTGCGGAAGCGGGCCTACAGTATAAGACCCCACAATCCCGGAGGGCCCGGCTGATACTATACTTACATTAGCGGAGTTTACTCCAAAATTAAGCGGGTCAGTTATTACAAGCTGGCCGTTCTGGTATGAATAATCTATTGAATACACAAATAAATCGCCCGCGTCCTGCAAATTACCTTCAACTTTTTTATTGATTGTAAAATCAGGCGGCAATAACGGTATTGTCCACGATGTTGAATCGTGCTGGCAGGTGCCGTCAAAACCAACCCATTCGCCGCCGCCGATATTTGAATCTTTCATTCCCGCGTGAAGATATAGTGTTGTATTTGTACACCCCGGAAAACTGTCAGCCGAAGGCACTTTAATTGTATATTCCCTGTAATAGGTAAAACCCTGGCCGCCGCCGCACAGCGTGCAGTTGTATCCTGTTGTAACGCCTGACTGATTGTTTGCTTCGCACCCAATGCTGTTGTCCGTGCCGCCGGGCATACCCACAGGCGTAAGGTTTGACTGGCACGCCACGTTCTGTTTTCCGTAAACAACAAACATCTGCCCCTGCCCTGAAAGCTGCGCGTTTAAAAGGGTGGGTGAAGTGCTTATTGCCATTGCCAAAGAACCGTCGCTGCAGCACTGGGAACAGTATGTTATTTTAACAACAGCTGATTCGCCAAAGTTAGGGTTTGGAGGGTCAATTGAAAGGTCAAGGATATAAGGCTGGGCGGAAATTATTACAGGCAGAAAAACAGCCAGTGCCGCAATTGCGGCTGTTATTAATATTTTTTTCCTTTTAATTACAGGCGCCGTCATAATTTTCTCCTGTATTCGGCAGTTTGTCCCTAATTAACCGGCAGTTGTCCCCTAAATTAAATCTTCCTAATTATATTGGACAACCCGCCCCAAAAAAGGTTTCGTTTTAGTAATCATATTTTACCCTGCAAAACTTCTTTTGTCAAACGATTAAAAAGGGATAACTACTGAAGGTCAGATGGTTGGAAGGTCAGATGGTCGGTTTAAACATTGAAACCTTTGAAAACATCTCCGTTGTCCGCTTCTGCTTATCTGCCTAATGCATAATTGCCTATTTCTAAACTCAACTGCCGCGGGCTAAAGACCCGCGTCTACCACTACGTAATACAATTATAAACTTCAGACCCGAATGATTTTTTTTCCGACCTTCCGACCTTCCGACCTTCCGACCTTCTGACCCTCCGACCTTCCGCTCCTCCTCTATTCCTCTTCCAGATTATTCCCTATTATAACCGCAAGTTTTTCTGTCCTGTTTTCCCGCTCGCCGGAATCTTTCTGCGCATCTATCCTGCATATGTAAACCCCGCCTGACACCAAAGCGCCGCCCGCGCTCTTTAAATCCCATTCCACAAAGCCCTTGTACAGTTCGCAGCCAAGCTGCCTTATAAGTTCGCCTTTGATATTATAAATTTTGAATACCGCAGTTCCGGTATTAACAGCACTCCACGCTATTTTAACCGGCCCTATGATTCCGCCTGTAACGTAATGAGGATTAGGGAATATTTTTACTTCTCCCAACACCTCTCCGCTGCCGTCTTTTATTATTGTTATTGTTTTTGACGCCAGTATTGAATAATTGTCCCCTGTTTTTATTTCAACCTGTATCTCATACAGCCCGGAATCCACCAGCCTGCCTTCCGAGTTTTTTCCGTCCCATTCAATCGACTGCCCGGGCGCGTAATTTATAAGGACTTTCGACTGTCCTTTTCCTCCGATTAGGGCGGTCTCTTCCAGGCCAAGGCTGACAGAGGAGCCCGAAAGATTAGGCGCGTCAATACTGCGCACAAATTCACCGGCGGTGTTGAATATGTTTATTCTGACGTATTTCTCCACGTTTAATACCTGAATATCAACTATCCTTGTTTCAACGTTTCCATATTCATTCTCAACCGATATCTTAATATAATAAGCGCCGTTTGAAACTTTCTGGCCGTTGTCCGCAGTGCCGTCCCACGGGTATTCCGCGGCAAGGTCCCCGCCCTGTTGGTCGGTAGTCTGGATATTCGGAAGCTTAATTATCACTTCTTCCGCGTGAGGATTGATGCTGCCTGATTCCATTCCGTTTACAAGAAGTATGACATTTGATATCACTTCGGATATTCCGGCAGACGCGACCTCTTTGACCCTTTCTCCTGCCGAATTATATATTTCAATGTGCATTACATAAGGAAGCGGCACAGGTGTCAAAGTGGCGGTAGGCGTGGGCGTATTGGTCGGCGAGGAAGTATTTGTCATTGTGATTGTAAAAGTAACCGTTGGCGTTGATGTTAGGGTGACAGTCGGTGTTGCTGTCCTTGTGGCTGTGGGCGTATTTGTCAGGGTTACTGTCGGGCTTCCGGTTACAGTGGATGTCGGCGTCGCGGTAAGCGTGGATGTCGGCGTCGCGGTTATTGTTACTGTCGGAGTTGATGTGCCGGTTGATGTCGGAGAAATTGTATTTGTGGGCGTCGCTGTCGGCGTGTTTGTCTGAGTATTTGTCGCTGTCGCGGTAAAGGTGGAAGTAATTGTTATTGTCGGCGTCGCCGTAAGCGTTGATGTGGGCGTTGCAGTAAGCGTGATTGTGGGAGTATTTGTCTGCGATATTGTGTTTGACGGAGTGGCAGTCGGGGTAATAGTCTCTGTAATGGTAAGCGTCGCGGTTGCCGTTGATGTTTCGGTAATTGTCAGCGTTATCGTTAAAGTGGAAGACGGAGTGGCGGTAAGCGTGATCGTCGGCGTCGCGGTCTGTGATACCGTGTCCGTGGGAGTTGCCGTAGGCGTAATTGTATCTGTTATCGTGGAAGTCGCGGTTAAAGTTGAAGTGTGCGTAATAGTTGCAGTGGCTGTAAGCGTTGCCGTTTCAGTTGATGTAAGCGTCACAGTCGGCGTATCTGTCGCGGTGTTTTCAAAAGTATTTGTCGCGCTTGGGGTTGCCGTCATTGTTATAGTCGGCGTGTCTGTCTGCGACACTGTATCGGACGGGGTTGCCGTAAGTGTTACAGTAGGAGTATCTGTAAAAGTAATTGTCCCTGTCGCTGTATGCGTAACAGTCGGCGACGCGGTTGCAGTTCCTGTCGGCGTGGCTGTTATTGTAATTGTCGGAGTTTCTGTCTGCGATACAGTATCAGACGGCGTTGCCGTGAATGTTATTGTGGGCGTTGCCGTAAAGGTCACCGTACCGGTTGCCGTAGGTGTTGCAGTCGGCGATGAAGTTATTGTAGCCGTGGGCGTGGCTGTTATTGTAATTGTCGGAGTGTCTGTCTGCGATACCGTATCAGACGGCGTTGCCGTGAACGTTATTGTGGGCGTTGATGTAAAAGTAACCGTACCTGTTGCCGTCGGTGTTGCCGTAGGCGATGAAGTGATTGTAGCGGTGGGTGTTGCTGTTATTGTTATCGTCGGAGTGTTTGTCTGCGATATTGTGTTTGTAGGCGTCGCGGTTAATGTGTTAGTGGGCGTTGCGGTAAAAGTAATTGTTGAAGTGGGCGTATCTAAAACAGTATTCGTGGACGTCGGCGTTGCCGTGAATGTAATTGTCGGAGTGTTTGTCCGTGATACCGAATTGGTAGGCGTAGCCGTTAATGTATCAGTGGGTGTTGCGGTGAATGTCACGGTTCCTGTCGCAGTAGGCGTTGCTGTGGGTGATGATGTTATTGTAGCTGTCGGAGTTGCAGTTATTGTAATTGTCGGAGTGTTTGTCTGTGATATTGTGTTTGTCGGTGTTGCGGTTAATGTATTTGTGGGTGTTGATGTAAACGTAACAGTTCCGGTTGCCGTAGGCGTTGCAGTCGGCGATGATGTAATTGTCGCCGTGGGAGTTGCCGTAACAGTTACAGTGGGCGTGTTTGTCCGCGATACCGTGTTTGTCGGCGTGGCTGTCAGTGTCTGCGTCGGCGTTGCTGTAAAAGTTATCGTCCGCGTGGCAGTATAAGTTATTGTCCTTGTCGAAGTAAGCGTGGATGTGGGGGTGGCTGTAAAAGTTATTGTATAAGTAATTGTCTGAGTTGCG
This sequence comes from bacterium, assembly GCA_029565735.1. Taxonomy (GTDB): domain Bacteria; phylum Oederibacteriota; class PGYV01; order PGYV01; family PGYV01; genus PGYV01. The sequence continues at coordinate 10,123 of JAKQNO010000018.1, read as the reverse complement.
GTGCGTGTAGCTGTAGGCGATGCCGTAATTGTAGCCGTGGGCGTTGCAGTCATTGTAACAGTGGGCGTGTTTGTCCGCGATACCGTGTTTGTCGGCGTCGCGGTTAAGGTTTGCGTCGGCGTTGCCGTAAAAGTTATCGTCCGCGTGGCAGTATAAGTTATTGTCCTTGTTGAAGTAAGCGTGGATGTGGGGGTGGCTGTAAAAGTTATTGTATAAGTAATTGTCCTTGTATTGGTGGCGGTGGCGGTGCGCGTAACCGTAACAGTCGGGGTCGCAGTCAGCGTTAAAGTCGGCGTTGATGTAAGCGTCCTTGTCATAGTTGCCGTCATAGTGGCTGTGGGAGTTGCGGTCTGTGTTATCGTCCTTGTACTTGTCATTGTTGCCGTCGGCGTGGGTGAAGAACACAGATTTGTCATATTAACCGTTGAAACCATAGTTGGCGTTGTCTGATAAGCCAGAGACGCAAGATTATACCAGTCGCATCCAGCGCGCGTATTCATCCTTATCCTTATAGGCAGTGTATAGCACCCCGTAAAACCCGGATTTGTAAAACTTACGGTATAATTCCTGACCTTGCTGCTAACTTCGCTGTGGGAAACGCTGCTTATACCGGAAACCGGATTTCCGATATAATAAGGGTCAAGATAACTCCATGTGTCTGTTGATGAAGACCAGTCATCCCTTATAACAAGGCTTCCGGAAGAGACCGCCCCTCCTGTATTGCATATCTGAATATTAAAAGTAATTTCATCGTTAACGGCGATGTTTGTGGTTTTGCTTGCGGATTTTACAATTGTAAAATTTGGCGGCATTGTGGGCGTCATTGTCGGCGTGATTGTCCTTGTAACAGAAGGTGTAAATGTCGGTGAACAGTAATTGTTTAAAACAACCGTGGAGACTATTGTGGGAGAGCCCATGTAGCTGTTAAGCGTTGCGTCATTATGCCACGGCCCGCACTGATAATCGTAATTTACAGATTTTGTATACATAGGAATGTCAACACATCCGGTGAAACCGGGCTGCTGAAAATAAATCGTATAAGTTTTTAATTTATCCGACCCGCTGGTTGCGTAATAATCAATACCCACAGCCGGATTATCAACATTATAAGGGCCGTAAAACTGAAAAGTTCCCGGCGCCGAAGTCATATCATCCGTTATCGTCATAGAACCCTGCCACGCAGCTCCGCCTGTATTGCAGAGCCTCATCGTGAATGTTATTTCTTCAGCCCCGTTTATTGTGGTTTTATTCGAGGACTTTACCATGGTAAAATTTGGCGGCGCCGGGCAGTAATTTTCAACAACCGCAGTTGCCACAACCGTAGGCGACGCAAGGTAAGAAAGATTTGCCGTGTTGTCCCATATATCGCAGAAAGTCGGCACTCCGCTGTAAAGCCTTACTGCATAACTGTAGTCATAGCAGGTATCGGCGGGAAACCCGTTGGCAAAAGTTATTTCTGCCGTCTGGCCTGTCCCTTCGTAATCTATCAATCCAAGCATTGTATCTGTGTAATCTCCCGGCCAGAAGTACTGCCAGTTATCGGCAGAGCTTGACCAGTCGTCGTTTATGGTCACGGGATTGCCGGACGTTCCGCCGCCTGTATTGCAGATATGCAGCGTAAAAGTTACGGTATCCGGCGGATTCTGCCCGATGTTCGTGGACGGATTTGCTGTTTTGCTTAAAGTAAAATGCGGCGGTTCGGGCGTAGGGTCAATTGGCAGGTCAAAACCCTGCCTTGTCAAAATTTCCTTACAGTCATCAGCGGCCGTTTCAGAGTCGGTGGAATAACTTAACGCGGGAAGAAGACTGTTGGTGGCAGGGTCATATATCCTTTTCCCGAATTTTTTTCCTTCTTCATAAGAAGGCATCACCCAGGACTGCCCTGAACCTGTTTGGTCATAAAGCGGGTCATACCAGTTTCGGCCGCCGTATGTGGGCATATCACCGGCAGGGCATGAATCATCATAGTGCAGGTCAATGTTTGCAATATCCGCGCTGCTTACGTAAGAATGGCCGCCTTCGGAACATGTGACATCAAGGCTGTATGACGTCCAAAGTTCATAAGCGCCTGTGTTAAGTGTCCTTACAGAAATCACGTTTCCGGTAGGCTGCAATAAAGCAAGCTGAGCTGCGTCTAAACTTATGCACAAAGGTGCGGGAGGTCCCGGGCTTCCGCTTACGTCGGAATACGGAAAAGCTGAATCAGCAGCGCCGCCGGGAAAGTCCCATAAATTAGTGTTGGTAATTAAGGTTCCGTTTATGTAAACCTGGGCTATGTCATCAACAGCGGCGCAAAGCTGTGCGGAAGCGGGAGTGCAGGCGCTGTAAACAGGGGTATTAATAAGAATTGCCGTTATTGCCAAAAAAAATGCAACAAAGGCGATTCCGGAAAGTGCGGATTCCTTTTTTACCGCTTTTTCCCCTGCCATAGCATCCCCCTTTAAAGAGAGCGCCTTTCTTAATTATATTAGACATCAAAACTATAAAATAGTTCCCCCAAACAGTGATTGTAACAGATAATATTATAACTGTCAAAAGAATTAGAAAGAAGCGAGGGACGGAGGGTCGGAGGGTCGGAAGGTCGGAAGGTCGGAAGGACGGAGGGACGGAGGGTCGGAAGGTCGGAAGAAAATCATTCGTTCGAAAGTTTATCATTGTATTAAGCAGTGGTAGCCGCGGGCTTTAGCCCGGGGCAGTTGATTTTAAAAAATAGATATTGAAGCATAAGTGAAAAGGCAGCGATCCTCTGCCTTCGTTTATGGGATATGGGATAACAGTATATGGGACAGATTTTTCTTCCGTCCCTCTGTGCATCCGTCCCTCATATTTTATCTATGGGATATGGGATAACAGTTTATGGGATAGATTTTTCTTCCGTCCCTCTGTCTCTACGTTATTAGCCGACCTTCTGACCATCCGACCTTCCGATCATCCGGCTTTACTGCCTTACCGTAAACGCCAGGTATATCATCGCATTGCCGCGTTCTATCAGCATTACAACTTCGCTTCCCCTGCCAAGTTTTCCCGCAACTGAATTGAACACTTCAGAATTTTTTATCCTTATGGTGTTAATCTCGTGTATTATATCGCCTTTCATTACGCCCGCCTCGTCTGCCACCGACCCGGATTCCACGTTAACCACCGCAACGCCTGTCATTGAATCCGTGCCATACTGCCTTGCGTATTCTTCGTTCATGTCAACAACAAGCATCCCAAGCGAGCCGGACTGCGCTTTTTCGCTTGCCTGTTGCGTCTCTGCCTTATTTCTGTCAAATATTTTTATCTTAAGATCTTTTTCCGCGCCGTTTCTTGAAACCCTGACATTCACCGTTTTGCCCACCTGCGTGTTTGCCACAAGCGACTGAAGTTCGCGGTATTTGCCGACTTTTTTTCCGTCAAAATTTATGACCACGTCTCCGCTTTTCATTCCGCCTTTTTCCGCCGGGCTTGATTTAAACACCTGCGAAATAAGCACGCCCTCTTTGACTTTAAAATGCTTTGCCAGCTCCGGGGTTAATTCCTGAATTCCCACGCCCAGCCATCCCCTTATTACCTTGCCGCCGTGCACAAGGTCTTCGTATATTTTCTTTGCCATATTTGAGGGTATTGCAAAACCCACGCCGTCATAACCGCCGGACGCGGAAGAAATTGCGGTGTTAATGCCTATCACATTTCCGTCAAGGCCTACAAGCGGGCCGCCGGAATTTCCCGGGTTAATCGCGGCGTCGGTCTGCAGAAAATCATCATACGCGCCCGCGCCTATTACCCTGCCTTTGGCGCTTATTATTCCCTGCGTCACTGTTTTTTCAAGTCCAAACGGGCTTCCGATTGCAACAACCCAGTCCCCAACTTTTATCGCGTCCGAATCCCCAAGTTTTACCGCGTTAAGCCCCTTTGCTTCAATTTTTATGACGGCAATATCGGTTTCCTTGTCAACGCCTATAAGTTTTGCCTTGTATTCTTTTTCATTAAAAAGTTTTACCGTGATTTCATCGGCGCCGCCGACAACGTGGTTATTTGTAAGTATGTACCCGTCTTCAGATACAATAAAACCGCTGCCAAGGCTTCTTCTTTGTATCGGCCTCTCCTGATTGCCCTGCGGCGGAACCCCAAAAAATTCCTGAAGAAAAGGGTCATTAAAAAAACGGTCATAATACGGGTCCGTCTGCCTTTTTTCTATTTTAACCGTGGAAATATTTACGACAGAAGGGCCGGCCTTTTCAGCTATTTCGCTGAAACTTGAAGGAATCATTACAGCTGCCGCGGCCGGAAAAACCGGCATCAGCATGACAAGGATAACAGCAAAAAGTTTTTTCATAAAATACCTCCTGCAGTTTTTAAAGGCTTATATTTGACGTATTAAGTCAAAGAAAAGTTCTTAAATTGCCTCTAATTTATTTCAAGCCCCGGAAGGCCAAAACCGGATAAAAGCGCCCCGGAAACCGTAAACACATCATTTCCGTTTTTAACGTAGTATATATTACTGTCCGCGCCCGCGTAATAAACAAGCATAATATCCTGAACGCCTTCTTTTTTCATTGTTATTGTCAAAACAGGCGGCTTCCCGGCAATAATTTTTTCCCCCGCGCCTGCCGGAAGTTTTTCCTTATACTCCGCCCACCTTATGGAAGAAAGCACAGCGCCTGTATTTATCCCTTTTTTCTCTTTATTCGTAAATCCTTTCGCTGATATCGTCTTCCAGTTTTTATCCTTCTGCCTTGCCCCTTCTATCGCCCTGCCTCCATACGCGATTGCCACCCTGTCCGCGGAATCTTCGTCAATTGCGGCAATCTGCCTGCTTATAATTTCTTCGGGCTTGGGGATATTTAAATATATATAATCCGGCAGTTCAAAAATGCCGCTTACTCCTTCAGATTTTGCAAACACGGATGCTTTGACAGAATCCGTAATTCCAAAATACGCGGTTTTCTTTCCCTGTTTTGTTGTAAATACCACTTTTTCTGACGGAGAAACAAGCCCGAATTTTGCCGCGTCTTTATCATCTTCAAAGTATTTCGCCCGGCTGTTTGTCATGCCGGAAATTATCGCGCCTGCTTTTTCCTTTTTTACGCGGGCATTATACGGCTCTCCGGCAAACCAGTCCGCGCCCCTGCGTTCAAGCGTGTATTTTTTACCTTTGACCGACACTTCAATTTTCTCAATGTCATCTTCTTTTACTTTAAACAGCCCTTTATGCCTGAAATCAAATACCTTCTTCTCGGCATGCGCCTTTAGGTTATTTTCCAGAATCAGGCAGTCATTGACCCCGCCCGCAAAGGCATAAACATAGCTTTCGGTCGGATTATCGGCGCCGAATTCGGCAGTGTATGTTTTATCAGCGTAAAATTCAATCAGCGCCCCGCCTTTTTCTTCAAATCCGTAATCCTGCCTTATGGGATTTTCAATCTTCCTTTGTATTTTCGCTCCGGCAAAGTCCTTTAAAACATCGTTTATTACGGTGTCATCCGCAGGTACTTTTATCGGGCTTTCCAGCTGCCATCCATCGGCGCCGCGCGCGGCCAAAATACTGCCGCTGCTGTTTTTAACGCTTATTTTTGTGACGGATTCCGTTTTAAAATCCGGATAAAGTTTTTCCTGATTTGCTTTTTTTAATTCATCGCTTTTTTTCTTTTTTATCTCCACAAAATAATAATAAGCGGCCAGAAGCGCGAAAATAACAAATGCTATAACCGTTTTCTGCGGCTTCATTTTTTCTTTCTCCTTATAAACACATATATGCCGGCGGAAATTACCGCAAGCGGTATAAGTATTATCGGCACCACATACAGCATAATGCCCTGTATTTTGGAAATAAACAGCGGCTCAAAATTTCTGCTTTTGGGCCTTATGGAAATCATTTCCTTATCCATCGCAAGGAAACTTACCGCGTTTAAAAATAAATCCCTGTTTCCCGAAGACGCTATAAAAGTGTTGTTCGCAAATTCGCTGCTTCCCATTACCACAAGCGCGCCCTTCGCGCCTTGTGTGTTTCCTTCGCTGTCAATTTCAACCGCGGCGCTTACCACAAGAGGCGCCGGTATGTCTTTTGAATCCTGCGTCGCCCTTCCTTCTTTAATCCCTTCAAGGTCGGTCTCGCCCCAGCTTCCGGGATTTGTGTTCGCCAAAGAAGCAGCGGCGCCGGTTAATTCAAAGGTGCGGCACATAGGAAGAAACGTGGCAACGGTAAACCCTTTTGTTATCTCGTGGGATTCGTAAGAGGAAATAACAGGCATTAAAAAATCGCCGCCAAGCATCTTGCTTATTTTATCAACCACAATGTCATTGTGGGGTTTTATGCCGTAAGAAGCAAGCATTGCTTCAAGGTTGGGCGCCCTGACCATGGGCGGATACAGGACAAACACCCTGCCTTTATTTGATATGAACTTTTTCAGAACTTCAATTTCACGCGGAAAAAAATCGGTTTTTGGACCCGCAATTATTACAGCATCGGCATCCGCAGGAACCTGCGCCATTGTGAAAAGTTCAATCTGGTGCGGTTCGTAATTCTGCGACGCAAGCGCGGCTTTGGCGGAGCCGTAACCGGACTTGTCATTGGCGGGCGAATCAATTGAAGGTTCGCCGTGGCCGGATGTGAAATATACCTTCTTTTTATTTTCCCTTAACAGCCTTAACAGGGCGTTTGTAAAACCCTCTTCCGTAAGTTCATAGACATTTTCAGTTGTGTTTGTGTCTTTCCTGTTTAAGATAACCAGCCCGTACCTGTCCACGTTAAACTTTTTTGCCATTGCCGGGTTTTTGTCCGCGTCAACGGGATTATACCTGAACCTTGAATTTATCTTTTCATACGACTTTAAAGTGTCTTCAGCGTCCATATTTTTTGCCGTGACGGAATAGAAATAATACGCGTCCACGTCTTTTTTTAGCCCTTTCAGCGCCTTTTGTGTCTGGTCAGAAAGCGAATATTTTTGGCTTTTGGTAAGGTCAAACTGCTTCGCGTTGGAGGACGCCACAGCCATTACAAGCACAGCCGCGCCCACGGCAAGCAGCGAATAAACAACGGAATTGAATCCCTGCCTGGCGTTTTTGCCCGACAGCACCGCTATTATTATCTTGCGCTTTACAAACAGCACATAACCCGCGCAGACAAAGCCAAGCCCAAGCGCAATAAGCGCGGCGGTGTTAAACCTTCCGATAAAAGCTCCGGACAGGCCGGCTAAAATAATCAGCACAAGCCCCGCTATTAAAAGAACCCTTTCAATTATAGTTTTCATCCTTATCCCCTCCACTGTTTTGATTCCAGCACGCGCAGGCTGAGGAAATAAAAGATAAATATAAACACCGCGTAGTAAACAAGGTCAGCCGTGTCAATGACGCCTTTGCTGAAGCTGTCATAATGGCGTATTATGGATATGTTGGAAAGCACCCTGCCCACCGCAGGGTCAACCACGGAACTTAACCATTCAATTATCCAGATAAACATAAGCACGGCAAATGTGACCACCGCGGCCACTATCTGATTTTCCGTAAGGCCGGAAATAAAAGTGCCAAGCATTATAAAAGCCGCGCCAAGAAGCATAAGCCCAATGAAACCGCCGGCAACAGGGGCAATGTCAAAACCCGATGAAAACCGCAGCATAACAACGGGCGAAAGCGCGCCCGCCAGCATTGCCAGAAATACGGTATACGCTCCGCAGAATTTTGCGGCCACAACAGCCGCATCGCTTACAGGGAAGGTAAACAGAAGTTCCATTGTGCCTTCGCGCTTTTCTTCCGCGAAAGCCCTCATTGTTATAAGCGGCATTATAAGCAGAAGGATAAAGGCCACGTTGTAAAACCACGGCCTGAAAATTCCGTCAAGCATGGTAAGGTCAAACATGTTCTGCTGGTAGCTGTTCATGCTTCTTAAGGAAACCTCGGAATAATAATTTGTAATACCGGCAAAAAAATACCCGGCTATCGCCACAAAAACGCTTATCAGCACATAGGCGATGGGCTGGCTGAAAAATATTTTTAGTTCTTTTTTATACAGTCCAAGAAATTTACTGAACATTTTCATCCTCCCTTGTCACAAGCCTTAAGAACACGTCTTCAAGCGTCAGCTGCTCCCTTCTTAATTCCAGCAGCCCCCATTTGTTCTTTGCTATTTTTCCGGTTATTTCGCGCCTTAAATCAAAACCCTCTTTTATGTCAATTACGTATGTGTGGATACCGCGTTCAATTTCGTTTTTTTCTTCCGCGGATGACACGCCTTCAAACGAGCGCATCTCCTGAAGAAATTCAGCTTTGGGCGCTTCCACTTCAAGGTGTAATCTTGAACCTTTGCTGAAGGTCTTTTCCAGATTTGACACGTTGTCCTGCGCGATTATCCTGCCTTCATTTATCACAATCACCCTGTCGCAGGTCACGCTTACTTCCGGAAGTATGTGCGTTGAAAGTATTATGGTCCTGTTTCCCCTCATATTGCCGATAAGCGTCCTTATTTCTTTTATCTGTTTCGGGTCAAGGCCTGACGTGGGCTCGTCCAGAATCAGGACTTTTGGGTCATTTATAATTGCCTGCGCAAGGCCGACCCTCTGCCTGTACCCTTTTGACAATCTTCCTATTATGGCGCCGCGCACTTCGGTCAGCCCTGTTTCTTCCATAACGCGTTCTATGGCGGATTTTTTCCGCGCTTTTTCCACGCCCTTTATGTCAGCAATGAATTTAAGGTAATCCGCCACCGAAAGTTCCTTGTAAAGCGGCACATTTTCAGGCATGTATCCTATCTGTTCCTTTACCTTTATGGGGTCCTGCGTGATGTCAAATCCCGCCACTTTCACGGTTCCGTCCGAGGGCGGAAAAAATCCGGTTATCATCCTCATCGTCGTTGTTTTACCGGCGCCATTGGGCCCCAGAAAACCTATAATTTCGCCCTGATTAACTTTAAAAGAAACCTCATTTACGGCTGCCCTGCCGCCGAACTTTTTGCTTACATTTTCAAGTTCTATCATAACGCCTCCCTTTTGGGGTCAGTATTTCATCTCTTTTGATTTTGCCAGTTCTTCAACAAGCTTTTTTTCTTTGGCAGTTAATTTTGACGGTATCTCCACATTTATAACGGCTATAAGGTCGCCTGTTTTTCCGGTACTGATATTTTTTGCGCCTTTGCCTTTAAGCCTTAAAGCTGTGCCCGGCTGAGCGCCCGCGGGAATTTTTATTTTCACCGCCCCGTCAGGAAGCGTAATCTCGGTTTCAGAGCCAAGCATCGCCTGCGCAAGGTTCACAACCGCGCCATAGTAAAGGTCGTCGCCCCTGCGTTCAAACAACGGGCTGTGTTCAACGGCGAATATCACGTAAAGGTCTCCGCGCCCGCCCTTTGCGTAATCGCCGTGGCCGCTTATTTTTATCTTTGTGCCGTCGGTTATGCCCTGGGGTATCTTTATTCTTATTTTTTCGGTATCTTTTTCCGTACCCAAACCCGCGCATTTTATGCACGGCGTATTTATCACGGTTCCCCTGCCTTCGCATTTGGGGCACGGTTTATTAATCATAAAACCGCCCTGCGAAAAATGAATGCTGCCGCTTCCGCCGCAGGAAGGGCATGTCTGCGACGACGTTCCCGGCGCCGCGCCTGTCCCGTTGCATAAGGTGCACTGCGAATCGCGCGGCACTTTTACTATTGTCTCCCCGCCTTTTATTGAAAGGTCAAAGGGGATTTTTATGCGGACTGTAACGTCTTCGCCTTTTTGCGGCGCTGCAGCCCTGCTTCTTTGGCTACCGCCCCTGCGCGGGCCGTTTTCAAAAAACATGTCAAAAATATCTGAAAATCCGCCGGATTTCCCGCCGCCGAACATATCGCCGAATATTGATGAAAAATCCATATTCCCCTGATAATTGCCGTTCTGTCCGTTGCGTCCAAAATTGGAAAAATCATAACCGCCGGCCTGCGCCTGCTTTAATTTTTCATACTGCGCTTTTTTTTGGGGGTTTGAAAGGACTTCATAAGCTTCGCTTATCTCTTTAAACCGCTCTTCAGCGGCTTTATCCCCGGGATGCGCGTCAGGGTGGTATTTTTTTGCAAGCTGGCGGAATGCTTTTTTTATCTCGTCATCGCCCGCTTTTTCGCTTACTCCCAGAATTTTATAGTAGTCTTTTAACTGCATATGGGACACCTTTTCTTTCC
>JAKQNO010000016.1 GCA_029565735.1 bacterium | reverse complement strand
GTTTATCTTAGATTTTGCCTTAACGGTAATGGTATCGCCATAACCTGCCAATATTTTATCTGTTTCTACAGTTACGGGCGGTGAAACCTTATCTATAACAAAATATCCTTTTCCTTCACCCGTATTTCCAAGGTAATCTATGCCCTTAACAAGCACTTCCGCTGTGCCTGACACAGTTCCGGGAACGTGTTCATCCACATCAAAAGAAGCCCTGTATTCGTTTACAGGAGCGTACATAGTCCACGACAAGGACTTCATAGAATCTGTGATAGTTACAGGAACACCATTTTGCAATAATTCGGCCGTTATAGTTGTCCCTGTTGCCTGACTGCCGCGAATTTGGACATTGGAAAGTTTATACTTTTGTCCCGCCATATCTATTGTCTTGCCATTCCACCAGTTAACAGGCGGGAATGTTAATTGTTCCCCCGGAGTGGTGGTTTGAAGAACAAGATTTCTTTTAGTATCTGACACAGATATATTCATGATTCTTTTCCCATTTAATACATCATATGACCATGTAGTATCCTTTGTTGCAAAACTATATATTTCTTTTTCATTATATGTATTACCTGCAGTATCAACAACCGTTATCCACATTTTTGAAACCGGAGGCGTTTCAGTATAATCGGTATAAACACCAGCTCTATTAATTTTATACCCTTTATCATATATCACTTGTCCATTTTCAATGACATTTGATAACTTAATTGATTTGTTTAGTATTAAATCATTATTTATCACCCCGTCATTCGGCAAACCATCTTTACCCACAACACCCAATATCAGCTTATACCCGTCCTCCAGCATTCCTGCCGTAGTTGTCGGGGACAGCGCTTCTACAAACACATTTGCCGTTCCGTTCATATACTCTTTTTCCTGTGCTGTAAAAGTAAGCCACACAGGCGCGGGTGCGGGATTAATAAACGGCAGGTTCACCCAGCCGTTTAAAGCTCCATTAAGCGGTTTTGAAGGCCTTGCGTATATTGACACAACACTTCCAAGCCCTGCAGGGTTAGGCATTGCGGAAACTTCAAACAACGGCGGATTGGCATTTGGTATAAGCTGAACAGTAGAGAATGACGTCATTTCCGCAGTTATTACCTTAGCATCAATATCTATCATTGACGAAACAAGTTTTAATTCTTCAACCCCGCTATCAGTAAGATGTAGTTTATAAACGCTAAGCGAAGATTCAGGGAAATCGCCAAGCTGACGTTTATCATACAGCATTGTCAATATTGCGGGCTTTGGTATATTGTTCTTTGCATCCATTTTAAAGTCATCCTGACGCAGCCTGCCTGCTTCCGCAACACCCCTGTCCGCTGCTTTAAAATCATAAATTAACGCGGCAGGCACTGCCCCGCTTTCAAGCGCCGGAACGTCTTCACGTTTTAAAGGGGTAATTGTAATCGTCTTGTCTTTTCTTAACGAATCTTTCGGGAAAGATAAAAACACCTGTTCATAAGCGTCTGCCGCAAATCCGCCGTTTGGTGTTATCACATGGCCAACTTCCCCGCCTGTCTGCGCCTTATAAGCGCTGTTATCCTTATTTATAACTGTCAGCAGTACATCATAAGCGCCAATTTTATCTTTTACAGGTATATACCCAAGCACGCCGGCTCTTGGCGTTAAATTTTCATATGACAAATGCCAAGAATCAGAATCATTACGCTTTTTGTAAGCTATCGTATAGTATTTGGCGGTTGTGGTATTAATATCCCCCGTTACCTTTATATACGTTTTGCTTTCATACGGTTCATAAGACGGGTCTCTTAAAACCGCATTAACCTTGTCTATTTCGTATTCGTCATAGGTCATACCCGTGCCAAACGATTCCGCGTCACCGAATGTCAGGCCCGCATCCCCTGCCACATTCCCGTCAATTTCTTTTTTAAGTACTATATCTTCATGAAGAACGTCAGTATCAGGATAATACGGTCCTTTTACCGTCCATACCGAAGAGTGAGGAACCTTGTCAGGTCCCGGCTTAATATCGCCGCCCGCCGTTGTTGTAACAGACGCATATTCCTGCGCCGACGGGAAAAGGCTAAGCCCAAAAGGATTGTTGTCGCTATTCTTCTGGAAAATATTGATTTTTTGAGATGAAACATCCTGTCCGTGGCTGTAAATTACCGTATTGCCGCCTATATTTAACTGTTTATTCAACCCCGAATCCCATTCTTTAATAAGCTGAACCGTTTTTAAAGTTAAAGTGTATTTTATCTCCCCATCTGATACACGCTCAACACCGTACACACTGGCGGTTAAAATATCGCTTGATTCAGCCTGAACATCAATTCCATTAATGCTTCCGCCGTGATAATTCGCAAACACATGGCTCCCGGGTTCGGTTAAAGTGTTGCCGGTAAAATCAGGAGTGAAATCTTTTTCTTCAAATTCTGTTATTTTATGTGTAACGGTATAGTTATACGGCAACATAGGCCCATTAATTCCCGCCTTAATCGTATAAGTTTTATTCTTCTGTAGTAAAACCCATCTGCTTGAACCATAATACCCATCTTTTATAATTTTAATACTGCTGCCGTCATCTGCATTAAAGTTATTAACATTATCACTCTTTACCCAAATATCATCTTCTGGTGTATAAATATAATTCACATTATAATCCGCTTTAACAATATAGTTATTATAGACAGTTCTTCCCTCATAGACCAAAGCACACTCTATAGGTCGTGACTGCGCGACAGCTGACATCTTATAAGGCATTTTATTTTTTTCTAATATTAAATTAGTTTGGAACGAATTGGTTTCCGCCACAAGGACATTATCTTTATCATATAAACGGACAACATCTCCAGTGTAAGATCCCGGATAATTTATAATCCCAATCGTCGCTCGGATATATTCCCCTTCAACCTCCCCGCCGTCATTAATATAATTATCCTCAGGAACATTTATCGGTATCTCTTGAGATTCTCCCGGAGCAAGCAGCTCGGACAAGAAAAATCCTTTAACCGCGTAATCATTTGAAGAGTCATCAGCCGGCCCAAGGTGAAAATTTACATTAACATCTGCGTCCTGTTTTTTGCTTTTATAAGTAATCTTATACCTGGTGTCCGCACTCAGAGAATTATAGTTGCTGTATTCTTGCCAGTATCCTACATACACATAAAATTTATAATCAAGTACGTTATACGGTTCAGTATCGTTCCCGTCGATTTTTGTTTTTATTAACACTTGGCCATCATAAGGGGCTGTAAATTCATATTCATTTACAGAATCATCATCCTTTTCTATAACATCAGCAAAAAGCGTGTCAGTTTTCGCTTCAAAAGTTTCATCAAGCGAACATTTAACTTTATATTTCCATTGGTCCGCCATATCAACTGTTAACGTCCCGTTCTGATACCCCATGTTTTTTTGTTCACTATCATCTCCGGACTCATCCTTATAGCATTCACCAAGCGGAACCAGGTTTGCGCCCCATCCGGTAATGGTGCCTTTAAGCAGAGAAAAACCAAAATCCGGCTTAGGAAGCTTACTGTTGAAACTGTTTGAAAATTCGGGATCAAGAGGATTATATGTGGGTACTATTATCACGCCATGTTCGGGTTTTTCATTCCAATCGCTGAAATGATCAGCATTAAACAGAATATTAAAAGGCGTTGAAAGCCGTCTGTGTAAATATGCCGTCCCCTTAGAATATACAGACTTTATATTCTCGTGTAATTCATTATCTCCTTTCATTTCTCGATACCAAAAATTAATATCCGTGTTTGCCGAAGTAAACAGCCCGCACCCGCTTGCCCATGTATAAAATTCAATATTTTGACCACGTAATAACCTTAAAGAAGTTACCCCTGTACCCCAATCACCGCTTATTTTTGTGACACCTTTTATATCAATGTACCAGCTGTGGTCACCGGAATCACATCCATTGGAGCTTGCCTCGTATTTAACATCCTGATCATAAGGTATTGTCAAATATTTTCTATTATGATTTGTACTTCCGCCTTCAGCGGTAATATTCATATCATCAAGTTCGGCCTGAACTTCATCCAAAAATTGTTCCGTCGCGTACCCTGTTATCGTAACGCCAAACGGAACAGGGACGTCATACTTACCGTGGCCTGCCGCTTTAAAATCAAAATACGGCCTTGGAACCGCGTTTACTTCTATCTTGGCAGTGTATGTAACAGGCGCGGCAAGAATTACAGGCAGATTCTTATCCGCCACAGTAATACCGTCTTTTTCCAAATGCAGCTTCGCGGAATATTCGCCATCAGTTAAAGCATTTCCGCTATTTCCTTTGCCATCCCATTTAAACACATAATCTTTTCCGGCTTTTTTACTGTCTTTTAAATCAAAGTTTTTTAACGCATCCGGGCTTCCCTTAACTATCTTAAGCGAGCCATATGTTACATCTTTATTAAAACTAAAACTTATATCCGTGCTGTCTGTGCCGTTGTTTATTACAATCCCCGGAACTGCTTCAAACTTTGCGGCAAAACCTATATTTACCGTCCTGACAGATGATTCCACCGTATTACCCGCATTGTCCTTTGCGCTAACCTTAAAACTTACCGTGTCGCACTGAAGTTCCGCGGCTTTAAACGTCTTAAACACGCCATTTTTAACAGGTGTGTCGCTTTTTCTTATGCTTTCCCATTCCCCGCCGTCCTGTTTCATCAGCAGTTCGTAATACGCAAGTTTTACAGGAATGGTCTGCCCTTCTGAATCCGCCACAAACGCGCTTCCTTTTACGTCAAATTCTTCTGTAAGCGTTGCGCCGGCATCCGGCGCTGTAATTTCAGCCTGCGCCATATCCACAGCCACTTTTCTTATCTTACCTTCCGCGTATCTGTCCGCCGCAGTTACTGTAACGCCATAATAACCGTCAGCCGCGCCGTCCGCGGGCCAGTATGCGTTATATTTTACCCCTTCGCCCGGCTCGCCATACAGCGATTCCACAACATTGCCTGTTTCATCCGTTATAGTAAACATTACATCGCCCGGCGATTCAAGGTTCACGTTTGCCGTAAGTGTTACCCCGCCGCTGAAAGGATTAGGCGTTCCCTTTAAATTATAAATACCCTGCGGATTCTCTATCTTGACCCCGTTTACAATAAACTTATCCATTACCTTAACTTTGCCGTCCATATCTTCGCTTAATATAAACAGCCCAAGGTCGTATTCCCCGTTATAAACCGAAGTTATATCCCATTTTGCAAGCTCGCCGTCTATTATCTGCCTGTTCATGGCAGTTTTTGTAACAGCCGTGCCCGCGCTTAATAAAGGCAGGTCTATCATTGTAAATCCTTCTGTTATTTCGGCGTCCGTGTCCTCTGATACAAATCCCGCCGCCCTGTATCCAACCATATAACCCTTATAAACTTCCCCGCCTGTGGCTGTGCCTGCTATTAAAACGTTTTCCCCGTCATCAACCGCGTTTAAACCAAGCCCGTCCTGCGCGGCTTTTCCCGCTATCTGCGTTATTGACGGCACTATACGCCCTTTTACTATCATGCAGGTTCCGGTTGTGCTGTTTCCAAATACATCCATTACCGTAATGTACGCCTTATAAACCCCGTCTTCCACATATCCCGTTGACCCGTCTTCCCTTTGCCCTATTCCGTCCCAGGTTATGCCGTCAATGGGCGCGTCCAGTATTCTGCGGTAAGACGCCGTATCTTCCGCGCTTTCCGCAAAGTTATAGAACCAGTATTTGTTACCCCTGTATTCGTCTATATCGCCGTATTTGCCCGCGTATTTAAGTTCTATCGCTTCTTTTTTATCTATACCATTATATAAATTTCTTACAACCCTCCCGCCCTTAAAAGTCTTAATATCCACATTGGCGTAAACGTATTTTGAAGTGGCAGCCATGGGCTTAAAGTATATGGCGGTTGTTGTCCTGCCTTTTGATTCTTCTTCCGGATTGAATATAAACGGCGACGCATAAGGCGGCGTGCGCAGTATAGGCGCCTTGTCCGCCGGAAGCACAAAATACTTGCCTGCGGCATTGGCAACACGCGTCATCACCGTGTATGTCCCTATCGGGTGCTGTGTGCCGGCCAGCAGTTCCCTTGCAGTTTTGGTCACATAGGAACCGTTACCATACCTGACCGTATCCGCTTCCCTGTATATGCCAAGGTTCTCTTCTATTATATCCCTTGCCTTTTCTTTCTGAGACGCGTAATCAGCATCATTGGGATTAAGCCCGAATATAGCGTCAAAATTTGGTATATCAAGGTCAGAATCCGTGTATTTTATGGTTATCACAAGTTCAGACCCCGCGTTTATCCTGCTTTCGTCCAGCGCCGGAAACAGGCCGTATTTTGGGGTAAACATTTGATATAAATTATTCATAAGCGGAAGTTTGGGTTCTGTATTTTCGGAGTACACGTTTACGTATTCTGTCTGCTTAACAGCGCCTTCCGGCACCAATAGCTGAAACTTGTAATACGGGTCCGCAACTATTGTGGCTGCCGTATTGGAAATATCAATAGGCGTCCCTATTGTAAACAGCGCGTTATCCAGCTCTTTTCTGTCATAATTTAAATTATCGTCTGTTATTACGGTCCTTATCCTGTACGGCCCGTATAATCTGTTGCTCCATACATCCCACGCTGTCATTATCTGAAAAAGCGGCCCCTGCACAGGCGAATTGGACATTGTAATACCGTTATTTGTAAAACATGTATCCCAGCTGAATCCCTGGCTTGTCGTCAGATTATAATGCGATCCGCAGTATTCAAGGCGCCATTCCTTAAACTTTAGCGCGTCTGCTCCGCCCATTACCGTTATAAAAGACTTGCCTGTATAAATGCTTTTTAACTTAAACCTGAACCTTCCGCTGTCAGGAACCCTGCCGTCTTTTACGTTTGCCGTATAAGTGTTGCCGTCTTCATCCGCAAGCATAAGGTCAGGATTTGTTGTGTCATCGGGATAGAATATCTTTAATGTTTTGCCAGCCGCGGCAGTTGCGGTAAATATGTCAGACATCGGCTCTTTGCCAGGGTCAACACCTATAAAATTAAGAATGCCTCCGCCCTGCGATACCACTTTATCTCCCGCGCCAAACAGCCCGTTGTCATAAGCGCGCCATATAAACGAACTTACAGGAACCGCCCTGCTTCCTTCCTGCGGAAACGAAGTGCCGACAAGATAGGAAATAAAAGACGTTTCAACCCTGTGCCCGCCCGCGTTTACTGTCCATACTTTTATTGTGTTTTTTCCTGCGTGCGGCAGTGGAACATCAAGCGCCCAATCCGCCTTGCCCCTTTTACCGTCTTCTGTTGTTACCAGTGTTGTATCCAATTTTAAAACTGTTGTTACAATAGGCCCGTTGTCTGCCTGCGCGTATATCTGTAAAAACTGCGGAAGATAATCACTTGCCCACCCTTCCACGTGTACAAAAGCTTTGTTGGTTGTAACACCCACTATCCAGCCGTTATAACTTTCTTCGGGTTTTTCAGCTGTGGACAGGTAAGGATAAAATACGCCAACTTCGCCAGGTTCGTCTATTTCAGATAATACCCTGGCAGGGTCTGACTGCGCGCCTTTGCCAAAAGAAAGGCTGTTTAATACTTCTGTAAACACTTCTCCCATAAAAGGCACCATATCAAAATTAATCGGCAGGTCTACCGGAAGTTTTGGCAGTCCGCTTAAATCTATTTCACTGAAAGCAGCTTTTCCTTTAGCTTCAAGGTCTTTCACTATCCCTGTGCTTATTCCAAGCTGGCTGTCCAAGGTTCCAATTAAATTACCCTCTGTGGAATTTAACACGCTTATTACTATAGGCCCTATGCTTGTAATGCTATTTACTATTGGTTCAGGAATATTCTTTAAAATATTAAGCACTTCTGAAATAACAGTCAAAGAAGCGCTTTTAACTGTCAAATTCGCGCCCTTCTTGCCCGCAACCCCAGTTATCTTTACCTTATCAATATTGGCAAGCGCTTTTTCCACATCCGCTGTCCTGTTTGCCACATCTTTAAGCCAACTGCTGTCTTCGCCTACATCCTCTTTACTTTTGTAACTTTCAGTAAATTCTGCAACCTTTGAAGCAACTTCCCACCAGTCAACCTTGCTTATATCAAAATTTTCAAAAGGCATTTCAGCCGCATCACAACCGTATACCTGTTTATATACAGTAGCGGGATTTAACGAATCGCCAAATCCCGGAAAATTACTTCCACCCGGAAGCCCTTTTATAAATTCTTCTGCACCTTCAATTAATTGTCCGTTACTTGTAAGAAAATTTTCTACAGCCGAAAAAGCAAGCGCCTTTACCGCGCTTTCACCCCAGCTTCTTGCGTAACCCATTGCGCCGTTGGCAAGGTATGCGGCGTAAACAGGGTTTCCAATTGCCATCTGCACTGCAGATACAAGCGCTATTCCAATACTTGCCTTGTTTGCCACATCCTGCGCCTGCATAATCATGTTTACGGCGTCCATATCCACTCCGCCAAGCTGTGCGCCTACAAGGCTTATTGACGCAATGCTTGACATACTATTTGCGTTAGCAGTATTAGACATATAATCAAGCAACGCATTGGCACCCATACCGTGCCCGGAGACTTTAGTATTTCCGCCATAAGCATTAGGCTTGTCAGCGTTTACTCTTAAGTTATTCTGAATATCATCAAACAAACTGCCCACCATATCACAAGGCGGGTCAATACCTGCAAGCTGTCCCGCAATACCGGAAATATCTACGCCCGTATCTATCTGCGGAATTATTATTTGCGGCCCTTTTATTCCCCTGAAAGGATTATCAATAGAACCAAGTTTTGTCTGCAAAGCACCCGCTGCAAATGCCCATCCATTTTTTATCCCTTGCCCAACATCTGGCAATAACACAACACCAAATAAAGACCCGTCAAATCCCCACCGCGCCCCTTTTAAATCAGGCCGGGGGATATTCATGTCTATTCCCTGAATATCCAGATCCACCCCAAGATCAAAATTCGGAAGGTTAACACTTACCTCCTCCCCCGTCTGCACAACTTCCACTTCCTTATTCTTATACGCCGTCCCATTATCCGCTTCTGATACCATTGATTCATATATTAAACTGAACACATTGGTCTCATCCGATCCAAGAACGCTATATTCATACCCAAACATCTCTTTTTCGCCTTCTTTTGTACTTACAGATTCCGGCAGTTGATCATTTGGAACACCATTATAAGCGTCTGTTACATGCACAGCCAGAATTGTTTGTATTGTATTCTTTTCATTACCCAACAGCGTATCCAAATACATTTTTGATAAAGTACCCTGTAAAAGATACGCATGCCCATCATCCGCAGGTTTTGGCACTACGATAACAGGCAAAGATTTAGCACCTTTTTCTTTCTTTTTCACAGTTGCAGTTTGTAATAATAACTCATCTGTAAAATACAATTTAACAATAGCATCGCTGCTATTGACAACACCCTTGCTGTCTGTCTCCGGGGCATTCCCGGCTATGCCGTTTGTTGCAGATGTATTTTCAGCCTGTTCAAATTTGCTTATCAATCTTTCTCTTAAGATTTTCCCTTCGCTTCCGATTTTCGCCTTGCCCCATCTAACAAAATATTTTGTCTTACCACCTTGTATTATCTCTACTTTATTAAGCAATACAGGCGCCCAATGATAAAATGTATCCAATATCATTTTTTCATTTTCACCCTGAAAGCTTAATAACATTGCCGCCCACGCGCTCATGCCACATTTAGATCCGGACAACAGACCGGCAGGAACAGCAACATCCGCTTCATCACATTTTGTTTCTCTAAGATATGTTTTTGCAGTCCCAATCGTGTTTAATCCACTCTGTATTATAATATTCTTTGCATTCCGTCCTTCCGCGAAGCTAAAAACATTCGTCAAAACAAAAGGAATTTTCGCACCGTCAAATTCTCTCGTTTTAATAAATTTATCTTTTCCGGTTAAAATACAATTAAACCAAAAAGCTTTAATATAATAATAATTGTTACCGTCGACATTCACCGGTTTAACCAATTCGTCAACAACCTTGTCAATCAAGCTTTTGGTTCCACTTATACCGGAAAACTTTTTAAACGGAATAAAATAGCTTTGTTTTCCTGCGTAACCATTTACCATAATGTCATAAGAATTTCCGGCAGCTTTATTAACTTCAATTTCATGCAAAAGTTGTGTATAGGCCGCGATGGCAAGCGCCTTAAACCCATTTTCATATTTACTATTTGAAAAATCCGCTTCTCCAACAAGCCCATACAATACGCCCTTAATATAATCGCCAATAAATATTTCTTCCGTAGCAGGAACAACATTTGTCGGAGTCGGTATCGGCGTCATACTTTCAGGAAGAAGAGTAGGTTCTTCTGTAGGTGTTTGTTTAAAGTTTTTAACAACAACTTTATCATACATATAAGGCAAAGGCGTTGCAGTTCCGACAGGCGTAGGCCTCTGTCCGCTCATATATAAAACACTGCCTTCAGGCAGTATTGATATTTTATGGTTTGTATCGGTTCCAGGAGTATAATCAGACCAAGCTCCATCTGATTTTCTCTTAGGTAAACTCGAAGGATTCACATCAAGTTTATCTTGTGCCAAAGACCTTGCATTTATATATAAAATATTTTCTCGTAAGTTTTTCTCATCATTATCGTCAATTACAATTTCTCCTATCCACTTTGTAAAAACAGAACCATTATCAATATCAGACTTTGTACCCCATCCATGATATAAAGCAATTCCATTATTAGATAATATTCTTAATTTTTGATTCCCTTCATGGACTGCAGTAATTTGTTTTGCAGCATCTAAAGTATTTCCAATTTTTACGTCAATATCTTGCCAAATGTAGTCTGATTTTTCTGTTTTTAACGCCATTGCTTTCGAAAATTGAATTTCAAATATAAGCTTGCCCGTGAAACCAATACCAGAACTTATATTCTTTTTTAACTCTAATCCAGTTTGATCATCTTTTTCCGACCAAACCCTTCTATAAAACAATTCGTATTTTTCAATTCTTCCATCAACAATCACTTCTTGATAAATAGATACTTGCTTAACATAAGGAGGATAAAACCTATGTGCTTTATACGAAGTTGTACTATACGGTTCATGATCTCTTACAATTTTCCCATTAGTTTCCTTCGTATAAGTATTACTCACCACTCTCGAAACATAATCAGGCTCTGGAATCCATCTTTTTGCCGATTCAATTACATTTATTTTTTCCTCTTTTGGAGAATCGGATACAATAGCAACGTGCGAAGATTTAATTAAAATATCTCCTTTTTTCAATTCTTCCCATTCTATTTCCTCGGTAAACATATCTTGCATCAAATGATCTGCCGAAGGGTGCCATTTCCAATAATAATAATTACCATTAGATGCATATGGTAACTCAAAACAATTTGCAACAAAACCAGAACAATCAAGTCCGGTATATTTATTCCAATTTACCTCATTTAGTTCTCCCGCAAGATACCTATTCCCATTATTATTCAATTCGGCTAGTTTTCCACCTTTACCATCAGTCCCGCCAAAAACCGTGAATAATTCTCTAAGCCCCCACGCATAAGCAACCCCAGTATTCCAGCCATCAGAAATCAAAGGAGTTGTAGTTCCTTTCAGTTTATATAATTGACCTTCAGGCCAAAAAGGATACGTATAATTATTTGTATTAACATTGTCATCTCTGTTTTCCACTCTAACATTTTCGGCCCAACACTTCCAAACATACGACCTATAACGCTCTGCATTCTCAACTATCTGCTCACCCGTAAAAGCAAAACACAACGAACTTAATACACATATGAAAACAACATTAATTGAAATTAATCTCTTGATCATTTTAATTATCATTTTTCATTTTCTCTGGCGAAAGTTTTATTACCCTTATTGTCGAAACGCACCCCTTCTCTTGGCAGCAAACATATTGCAGCAAATAAACACTTCCGAATTTATCAAAAAGTAAATTTTCAAAAGTGTTGCCCGACCATGTTTTTGGTTTATTTCCACATTTATCTATCCACTCCGGTTCGTTCCAATATTTATCAAAATTTATTAAAGAACGTATTTCGCCATCCTTAGAAATTTCGACAATCTTATTTTGTATATTCAACTCCTTGTTATTTCGGCCAAGATAAAGCCCAAAATTAAAATAATAACTATTTATATCAGAGAACAAATTATCTACGTTAATAATAGTGCCGCTAACACTTTTTAATATCACTTCAATTTTATTATTAATAATCCATTTTTTTAAATCATTTAACCTGACCATTTCATTATAATATTTTATTTCCGTGTTCCACGATCTCGTTTCAAAAGCTTCTTTGTTCGATGTTACTCCAATACCATCTAACAAGCTTTTCATATCCCTTGTCTTTTGAACACCTATTAGTTTAGCAACTTCTATAGTTTTAATCAGTTCCCCTTTTTCATCTATATTTTCTATAAATCCCTTGCTTAAATCTTTAACAAATATCATATTTTCTCTTACTAAAAAATCAGATTTTATATTTCTATCATCCCAATCGCCTTTCACTTCATTCCACCTTCTATAATAAGAATCTTTTATTGGTATATTTTTTACATGATCACCTTTATTATTGAATTTTTGTATCCTACTATTTAAAACATCAAGAAAATAGATATTCCCGTTTTCATCAGCAGAAACCTTTATGGATTCTATATAAGGTAATCCATCAGTTGGATTTCCAACTAAAAAAGTACTGCTTTTTGTATAACTTTTTCCATTGGTCTTAATAAAATTGGCATCACTAAAAATTTCAAATACTTCTTTCACATAACTAAAATCATATATAGGAGCCTCGAGAATAACATTCGCTTCATATCTCTCTGGTAGTTTGTTTTCATCAATTTCAGACAGGTTAATAGTCACAACCTTTGTCCCGTCTTCTTTGTATTCTGTTACAACGCCGGGGGACTGGATTTCGGTTTTAATAGTTTTTGATTCAACCGTCGTTGAACTGCTGTCTGCAACTGCTGTGGAAACTGCTGCAGCAGGCGTTGATTCTGCCTGTGCGGTTTGGGTTACCCCGTTTTTTCCACCCCGTAAAGGGGTACTGAGAGGAGCCTGCGCGTATGCAAATACCACAAATAATAAAACCGCAAAAACCATTAAAGTTTTTTTCATAAACCCTCCTAAATTTTAAATACCAATTCAACATAAATCCAAACACGCGCCTTAAAAGGCGCGGCTACCAAAGCAAAATAGACAACCTATTTTTTTGTCTTTACCCAATCAAACCTTATATCCTCATTTACCTTCACGTTGTTCATTATTATATTGGTCTTTGTTTTTCCCTGGGGGGATGACATTTCCACTTCTGATTCCACGGGCATTTCAAGACTGTGCGCGGGCGCGTCTTTTACCCTGGGTTTTCTTGCTTCTATCCTCTGATTTCTCTTAACCCTTACAAACCCAAGTTTTTCCCCTTTATCATTATAAAATTCCTGCTCTTCCGTTATCCCCGAATCAAGATTAATTTTTTCCACCCTTTTGGCTATCATATGCCTTTTTACGTTTTCTTTTTCATCCCTTAACTTTTGCAGATACTTCTTTTTTATCTTTCTGTCCTTCCCGTTTTTAGCCGGTGTTTCTTCAGCTATCATAATGTTCCTGTCAAAGCCCTCTTTCATAAGCGCCATTTTTCTATTCTCATATTCCACAACCGCTTTATTTCCAAAAAATTCCTTTTTCACCCTTACCTTATAATCCGCGGTTTCAGCTTCTTTTACCCTTAAATCCCTTGCATGTTTTGCATCTTTAACTTTACCGCCTGCTGATGCAAACATGGTGCCAATTGAAGACCCGCCAAAATTTCCCAGACCCGCGTACTGCGACATAATAGCGTCTTTTTCTTCCTGGCTTAAAATAAACGTCTTTGTTGAACCGTCCGCCATCAGATAAGTCACCGAACCCGCGGCCGTATCCACCAAAAACTGCATCTGCAGCGCGCCTGTGCCGGTTATCATAACTTTGCTGTTGCCGTTTTCATTGGTTTGCATGACGTAATCATAAGTAAGGGTCTTTTTCATCCCGTCAAATTCAGTTTCAGAAGACACAGATGCCGCAAAAGTCCGCACAGTATCCTGATACCCCTGCTGCGCCGCCGCCACATCCGCAATGGTTAAATCTTCCGCGTAAACGGACAAAACTGGTAATATAAAAGACAAAAATATTACCGTAAGTTTTTTCATGTTTTTTTACTCCCAATTATTTTTTGCGAACCAAGGTTTACAAACAGCCCCTCCGCCGTGTACCCTCCGCATAATTTTTAATATTCTAAACCATTACCCAATATTGTCAACGATAAAAAGCAGACGATAAAAAGCAGATGTACGGAGGGACAGATGTACAGAGGGACGGAAGAAAGGGCAAAACCGATTAAACCAAATAAAAAACCCCGGGCGGTGAGCGCCCGGGGTTTGGGATTGCGAAATATTATTAATTAAACTGTATATCGTCAAGCCAGATGTCAACGGTATCGCCGTCAGGACCTGAAAAATGGAACTGAACATTGTGCATATTTTCCAGGACTTTTTCTATCGGCACAACGTTTTCCTTTTTTGTCCACTTTGGCTGCTTAAAGTCTTTTCTTAAATCAAGCTTTACTGTTGTCCAGTCTGCTGACACTTTGGACGTGATACCGCATTCATAGTCCGCCCATTCCGTAAGGGTTTCAGGTCCGTTTGCGCCTTCTTTGCACTTGTTGTCAGTGTAGATAAGCCTTGCAATAAGCCTTCCGCCTGAAACTTTGCCCTTAATTTTAAACTGGAGCGTTGAGTAATTTTTCAGGTTAACCGGTTTTGCCGACGGGCATCCTGAATCAAATTTAAGCGTCGCGCCTATTCCCACAAAATCCCATCCTAACTTATTACCTGCAGTACCTTTCATCCTTGCTGCAAAACCCTTGCCTTCTGAACCGGGTGCGCTTAATTCAAACTTGCCCGGAACCGGCCACACTTCAGAATTTCCGCCTGATTCCGCGTCATTGTACGTGTACCACCAGCCGCCCTGCGCTGTCTGAACATTGCCGTCTTCAAAGTCATCCACTAAAAACGGTTCCGCCGCCAGTGCAAGCCCTGAAAACACGAACATTACCGCCACTGCCATTGCCATGATTTTTTTCATGACTTCCTCCTTATTTTCCCGGATACCGGGAGTTTTTTAATAAAATTCAATTTCATCTATCCAAAGGTCCATTTTTTCGCCTTTATTCCCGTTCCATTCCCACTTTATCCTGTTAGCGTTTTCAAGCACCTTTTCAATCTTTACCGTGGCGCCTTTGGGCTGTTTAAAGGACTTATAGAAATCAAGTTTTACGTCAGTCCATTCGTTTTTCACGGACCCGCTGATATCCGCCATATAATCATTATTGCCCGTAAGGCTTACGCATGAGGTTTTATTCTCGTCCGGTTCGCCTGATTCATGCGGCAGGATAAAATAAAGCGCGCCGCCGGCTATATTACCTTTCATCTTGAACCTTACGCCCCTGTACATGCTTATGTTTATGCCCGAACAGCGCGGGCATGAAGCGTGCTCGCTTAAATATGTGTTGACTCCCAAAACAGTTCCTGCTTTATCCCCTGCCGTGCCTGTCACGCGCACCGCGTACCCTTTGCCGCCAAAACCGGGCGCGCTTTTTTCAAAGAGATTTTCGCAGCCCTTTGGCGACTGCGGCCATACAACAGAGTTATTACCGGCGGCAGAATCGTCATAAGTGCTCCAGACTCCGCCCAGATTATTGGTCTGCCCCGGATTATTATTATCTTCCACCACCATAAAAACAGCGGCAAGGACAACGGCAAAAGCGGCAAAGGCCGTTTTTGCCGGTATAAAAGAAAAAAATGATTTCTTTTTTTCTTCGGCGCTGTTTAAAAGGGCGTTTTTAATAAACTCCCTGTTCTTTGGCACCGTAACATTCTCTAATGACGCTTTTTTAAAGTCTTTTTCTTCCATTTTTATTCTCCTTATTGCTCTACATCTGATAACGCTTCAGCAAAAAATAGGTTGCGTTTTTTATTTTATTTGTGTGAATGACTTTACTCCGTCTTCTTTTCTTATCATTTCCAGCGCCCTTGAAATAAGCGACTTTACCGTGCCTTCCTTTTTGCCCAGTATTTCGCATATTTCCTTTATTGATTTTTCCTGCAGGAATTTAAGCACAATTACTTCCTGATAAAGCGGATCCAGCTTAAAAAGAGCCTGCTTTACCGCGCAGTAAGCGCCGTTTGAATCCGCCAGTTCCTGTGCTTTTATTATTTCCTCTGAAAGGTCCTGCCTTGATGCCGGACCCTCTATTTTATTATCTTCCAGGTATGCTTCAAGGGATAAAGGTTCAAATTTTTTGTGCCTGAAATATGAGATTATTTCATTGCCTGCCATGCGGTAAAGCCATGCAGAAAAAGGATATCCCATAAAACGGAAGTTTTTTATGTTTTTCTGGGCTTTAAAAAAGACCTCTGCCGCGATATCCCTTGCGGTTTCCGCGTTTCCCGTGCGGTAAAGGATGTAATGGAATATTTTGTCAAAATAATAATCAAAAAGTTCCGCAAAGGCGTGCGGGTCTTTTTTTGCCTTTTCTATAATGTCTTTTTCGTTTTCAAGCGACAAAGAATCCTCCTGAGGCGGAAGCTTGAGACCTTACTCTACAATATTATAACGTATGGGAAGGAAAAAGGTTGCAGAAGTACAGAGGGACGGAGGGACAGATGCACGGAGGGACGGAAGCAAAAAACAAAAAACAATTAAAACAAATAAAAAAACGGGCCATACACAGCCCGTTTTTTTTGATATTAAAACCTAAAACGAGACGCAACATGTTGCGCCTCTACATTAAAAACCAATACCGCAGCCTTTACTCCGCTATCTGTTTATAATGGCTTAGCTTTTTAGGACTGTATTTTAACACTTTTTAAGGTGGATTTCCTGTAGTAAAATCTAAGGACACAGGAGGTCCGCTATGAGAAAAAAACACGATGAAGTCTTTAAGGCAAAAGTGGCAATGGAAGCGG
>JAKQNO010000009.1 GCA_029565735.1 bacterium | reverse complement strand
GTTTCTTCGTTCTCGCTATCATCCCAGATGTCGTCAATGCAATACTGCACGATAGGATTATTTGACTGCGGCTTCTGAACGCCGGAGCCAAGCACAAATGCTTTGTCAAGTTCAATGGCGTGTTTGTATGCGGGAAAAGTTTCATACGAGAATGCCGAGCGTTTAATTTCTTCCGCGCGTGTTGCGTCTGATACTGTCTCGCCGCTGAACAGGTCGGACATTGCGCTCCAGTTTTTATCGTCGCTTGCAAGCGCAAGGGCGACGTTATCTTTCAGCGACTCAAGCGCCTCGGTAAATTTCTCGGAGTCTGCAACTACCAGCGGAACTTTGCGTTTGCTCATTCTGCACTCCCGTTATCGTTTGAGTTTTTATTCTGCGCGCTCGCTTCCGCGCGCATTAAAATTATTTTATCCCGCACAATTTTTTTTGTTTCTTCCGGCAATGATTTAAAAATATCAATCTCGGCTTTTGATTCTGCGCTGACATCGTTCACAACTACAATTGCCGGCGATGATTTTTTTATCCCGGTAATCTCGTAATACATGTCAATTGCTTTCAGATGTGCGGCCGCGTCAGTCTCTTTGAAAACACCTTGCTTTGTAACTTTTAATTTTACGGGTGGTTCCTTTATTGCTTGCGCGTGTCTTTCCAGCACAGTATTTCTGTCAAGTCCCAAATGTTCAAACTGAATCTCAAGCATGTTGGAATATTTTTTAGCCCAGCGCGAACCGGTGGGCTGCGTTATGTTTGCAACGCGCGCAGCTTCGGAAATATTTTGCGTGTCGATGTACGCTGCAAGAAATTTTTTCTTTTTTTCTGCGTAACCTTTTTTTTCTTTTTCCACGTGTTTGCCTCGCGCTTTTATTTGTTTTCAGCTGCATTATATCAGAATCAATAAATAAACGCAACATCAAAATTCCCACTACTCCGGCCCATAAGAAAAAAATAAGAATCTTTAAAATAAGGGGTTTAAAAATATCACTAAAATTGTGATATTCTATGCTTTTTACAAACATCAATATCCATAGGGGTTTTAGAAGCCATTTTTCTATTTTCTATTTTTGACCCTGTAAATAAATTAAAACGATTTGCGCAAATGAACAAATACACAAATAATTTAAAATTGTATTTTTCTGCATCCAGACGAATACCGGGCCCGATGTTCTTATGCCGCGCCGGACTTAAACGCAATCCAAGGCCGCGCGATTTTCTGCGGTACCGGCTTTAAACGCAAACCGCCACGCTTTCGTAAAATTAGTTTTTAGACCGCCTTATATATTATAATATATAATAATTAAACATTATATAAAATTATATGGAAAAAACCAAAAAATATATATATAAAGACGTTTTTAAAGAGGGGGTGTCGGTTTTTTCACTTTTGACAGGCTGTTTTCAGAAAATGTTTCGCGTATTGGCACAGAATGAGTAAAAACCGACACCCCCATACAAAAATCCAAAATATATATATTTTTATTTTTGCCCCGCTTTCGTAGATTATTTTAACGTAAAAATGACGTTGCAGAGTATTGTAGAATCGCAAAAACAACACGCCCCGAGATGCCGTTTCTGCGACACCCCGGGGCGCGGTTAAGATTAAGCTATGCTACTTAGTTCTGCCTGTGCTCGGAGCTGCCGGAGCTTTCTTGGCTATCTTAACGCCCTCTTTCAGCAGGTCGAGATCATACGAGTACCCGTCGCACTGTGCCTTGAGCATCCTGTTAAGCCTGTCATGATTGTCTTCGTCTGCCAGGGATTTTATAATCCCAAGCACCACGGTAATCGGCAGCTCAATTACGTTGTCCGCGCGTTTGATAAACGTCAGCGGCGCCCCTGTTGCTTCGTTCACGTTCTCAAGCGTGATTACCGACTTGATGATACCACCTTTTACTTTCTTTTCCGTGATTTTCAAAACTTTTCTACGCTCCTCAATTGCCGCTTCAATTGCTTTTCTTTCTTCTGCTGTCTGTGCCATTTCCTGCCTCCTTTGAATTGCCGCATTGCGGCGATTTGTTTGTTGCCTTAACACCGGACTGTGTTGCAGCTTGAGCCGCTAACAGCGCATCACGTTCGCGCTGATGTTTCTTCCACTTAAACTTTTTAACATACGGCCTTGCGCGCATTTGTGACTGCTTGTCAATAGCTTTAGGATACCATATTTTTTTTGCAATCGCTTTTATTTTTTCCTTCTTATTGCTGTGCCTATTGAGTTTTAGAACGCTGCATTTATAATTTTCAATTTTCTTCTTGACTTTTTCTCTAAGTAAGATATAATCAATGCTATTTTTTATTGACTCTTTCTTGACGCTGTTAAGCCACCGCCTCACCTCCCTGTAGTATCTCGCTTTGATTGCGCAGTCTTTCTGATTATGGTACCTGATACTCCGCGCCTCCCCGATGATAGGCTCGCCGCAGATAACGCAGGTCAGCTGTACGTCTTTGCGCTTGTACACCATCCGGCGGCGGCTATTGAGACGCATACACTTTTTATCGCAGTGAAACTGCCGGTTGCTGCGCGGCTTAAACTGTTTGCCGCAGTACAGGCACCGCCGGGTGCCATAGAACACAGGAGCCCTGCTGCCGTTGTTATATATCATCTCTGACCCTCGGAGTTACCCCGCAAGCCTTAGCTGCCAGCCGGATATCGTTGTATGCGCTGCCGCAATGCGGATACTGCTTGCCATTAACGATAAGCATATCCGCGTGCCGGGCAAGCGTTTTAATATCAGCCAGCGCGATGTCAAGCGGATCGTCTATGTCGTGCCCTGCAATAGTCAACGCCACAGGGCTGCCTGCCGAAAAATAAATTTTACAATTTTTTTGTACCAATAACGTCATAAATCACCCCGATATGTGAAATTTTTAAAGAATTTACGCAATGCGTCTGCCACAGTATCCCCGTGGATACTCAAATCACGCCTTGTGAGCCCCGTAGAGCCTATTTTCTGGGTTGCCGAGGCATACAGCCACCCCTTGCGCCCTTGTGCCATTATAACGTGTATAGCGCCCGTTTTAACCACACGCAGGACGCGCAGCTGCTGCGCCTTGGACATACCGCCCTGCATCTGCCGGAACGCCGTGTCCGGGTTATCGGTTGCGATGCGCTTTAACTCGATACCGAAATACCAGGGATGCTTGTACGCCATGCAGTCAGTCTCGCCGATACCATTGGCGGCAAGGCGGATATTGATAAAGCCGTTCGCCGCAAGATATGGCTGCAGGTGCTTTCGCCAAAAATATGACTCTTTAGGGCCGGGGCGCAGTCTCATCCTTATTCACCTCGCATCATATTTAATTTATTCCTGAAATCCCGAAACGTCAGGCGCTTCGGGTAATCCGGCCTGAAATGTAAATCACGATACGCCAGCACGCCTGTGCGCTTTAAAATCAGGTATGCCTTAAAATCTTCTGCAAGTTGTATGATGTGCTTCATTCTTTGCCCCCCTTAATTGCCATTAAACTAATCATAACGCTAAAAACTATCCCTATCAATGCGGTTAATTCCGCTTTACACGGCACGCCTTCAAGATTTTTAAAATGCTTTTCAAGTACGCCGTTAACCGCTTCTACAAAGTCAGCCCTAAACTCTTTAACGTCCATTTAATCCACCGCCTTATTTAAACAGTTTTAATTGATTAGTGTACTGTTCTATTCTTTTCTTTGCTATTTCGCAATACTTTTCGCTTATCTCTATTCCTATCCATTTGCGGTTTAACTTTTCACAGGCAAGGGCTGTTGTACCACTTCCCATAAAACAATCTAAAACCGTTTGATTTTCATTACTGTTATCTTTTAATAATTCAATCCATAGTTTTTCAGGTTTAACCGTGGGGTGTTCAATATCATTTTTTTCTGTTGGATAATTAAATACGGTGTTTTTACACCTTGCGTTAAATGTTGCATTTTTCTTTTTCCCATATATGGCTTTCTCAATACCACTTAAATATATAAACTCTCCATTCATAGGGCTTGGATTAGTTTTTTGCCATATTATTAAGCGTGTTGAAAATTCGCTATCTAAACTTTCAAAAATAGGGCTTATTTGTAAATATCCGCAAAATCCTATAAACACCCCATTACATTTATTTATTAATTTATCTGTAAAATCTTTTGTATCTACATTCCAAACATCGGCGTCTTTTTTGTCAAGATTTCTTAACCCTCCGCTTTCCCTGTTTACCTCGCCATAAGGATAATCTGTTAAAATCATATCCACGTTGTCTATCAACGGCAATATTTCCATATTATCCCCACAATACAACACGCCGTTTTCTGTGCGAAAATATTCGTAATCTTTTAGCGTTTTCATTTATCTCGCCTTTGTCATATTTTTTATTCCCTTGCTTTTTGCATAAGCAATCTCGCCACGCATTCCTGCCGTTATTCCGTTTTCAAGGTCAATGTAAATGAAATCACAGCCATCTAAAAGATTAAGGCAG
>JAKQNO010000006.1 GCA_029565735.1 bacterium | reverse complement strand
ATAAATTCTATTCATAGCCGGGAATCCGCTATTTGCTGTCATCTGTCGTTTGGTTGTTTGCTGTCTCCTTTTACCTTTCACCTGTCTTGTGAGTTATGTCCCCTGTTTGACACCCTTGTTTTTTTATGTTATCATCATAGTCCGCGGTAAAATTAACAGGAGGTATTTATGATTTTAAAATTAGGTCTGCCAAAAGGAAGCCTGCAGGAATCAACATTTAATATTTTTAAGAAGGCGGGTTTTACAATTAAATCGGATTCAAGAAGCTATTATCCGGCGGTTGACGACGAAGAACTGTCAATCACCCTTGTAAGGGCGCAGGAAATGGCAAAATACGTGGCTGAAGGCATATTTGACGCCGGAATGACAGGCGAAGACTGGGTCGCTGACAGCGGGGAATCGGTAAAAAAAGTTGATAATCTTGTGTACGGAAAAGTGGGCATGAGGCCGGTGCGCTGGGTACTTGCCGTGCCTGAAAACTCAAAGATAAAATCCGTAAAAGACCTTGCGGGCAAACATATTTCAACCGAGCTTGTTAATACCACAAAAGCGTACCTGAAAAAACACAAGGTAAAGGCCGATGTAAGTTTTTCCTGGGGCGCCACAGAGGCAAAACCCCCGCACCTTGCGGACGCGATAGTGGAGCTTACGGAAACAGGTTCTTCATTAAGGGCAAATAAATTAAGGATAGTTGATACCATCATGGAATCAACAACCGTAATGATAGCCAACAAGGATTCCTGGAAAGATGAATGGAAACAGAAAAAAATAAATGATATTCTTCTGCTTTTAAAAGGCGCGCTGAACGCCGGCGAAAAAGTGGGGCTTAAAATGAATATTCCGGAGAAAAAACTGGGCTGCGTCCTGGAACTTCTGCCTGCGTCAAAAAGGCCCACGGTTTCCTACCTTATAGGCAGAAAAGGCGAAGAGCAGTGGGTCGCCATAGAAGTCATTATGGACGAAAAAAAAGTAAGGCCGCTTATTCCCAAGTTAAAGGAACGCGGAGCAGAGGATATAATAGAATACCCGCTTAATAAAGTCATATATTAAAGGAACCGGGATGTTGTTAAAAAAACTGGCCGGCGTTTTATTGCTAATTTTATGCGGTTTATCCGTATCATACGGTGCCATCATGGACGATACGGATTTTTACTATTCGGTTACAAGTTCCGCCGAATACGCGCAGACTTCAGCGATGCCTGTTTTTGAACCGGTCAAATACGGAAAGAACACCCTGATAGAGGACTTTAAAGTAAGCGTTGTTCAGGCTGTGCCGTTTGGTTTTCTTTTATCCACCCTTTATATAACCGCGTCGGAAGTAATAAACCAGAAGACCTTCAGCGTTAAAATGAAGCCCGTGCAGGAATATATGCCCGTGTATTACACGGTAATCGGCGGGCTTGCGGCCGCGGCAACTACCGTGAATTTTATCTGGTATTTTAATTACGGCAGCTCCGAAAAGGAGGTAATCAATGACGCCGAAACAAAAGAAGCCGATTAAAAAAGCGCGGGTTAAAGTGGATTTCTGCAACATGATGTCGGAAAAGCTGGGGCCGGAAGGCATTACCCCGGCTGAAATAAACAGGTTAAAAGCAAAAATAAAACAGGCTGACAGAAGCCTTAGGGAAAAAAGGGATGACGGCAAACTGGGTTTTTTCTACCTTCCGTATGATATCAAAATAAAAGAAGAGATAAAAAAAGCCGCGAACGCGGTCAGGGAAAAATTTGAAAACTTTGTGGTTATCGGCATAGGCGGAGCCGCGCCCGGCACCTTTGCGCTGCACAGGGCGTTAAAGCACCCGTATTACAACCTGCTGCCGGAGAATAAAAGAAAGGGGCCAAGGTTCTTTATGCTGGACAATCCTGACCCGGAATCTGCCTGCGCTTTATTTGACCTTATAGACATTAAAAAAACATGCGTTAATATTATAAGCAAATCAGGGGAAACCGCCGAAACAGCGGCGTTTTTGAAGATTTTCTGGAAAAAGTTTTCGCTTGTGATGAAAGAAGAAAAACTGAAGGAACATATTGTAATAATAACCGACAGGATTAACGGCGCTTTAAGGCCGCTGGCGGAAAGGCACGGGCTTATGTCCTTTGCGGTGCCGGATAATGTATGTGGAAGGTTTTCGGTGCTGTCTTCGGCGGGATTGTTTCCCCTTGCCGTGTGCGGGGTGAATATCGATGAACTTTTAAAAGGCGCGGCGTATATGGACACAATGGTGTCAGAAGCATCTGTATGGAAAAATCCGGCTTATATGATGGCTGTGCTGAATTATATTTCATCGGTAAAACATAAAAGGAACATCAGCGTAATGATGCCTTATTCGGACGCGCTAAAAGGGGTCTCTGACTGGCACTCTCAGCTGTGGGCGGAATCGCTGGGCAAGAAATTCTCGCGCGACGGCAGGATTGTAAACGCGGGGCTTACGCCGGTAAAAGCGCTTGGCGCCGCGGATCAGTATTCGCAGATTCAGCTTTACATGGAAGGGCCGTACGATAAAGTCATAACATTCATAAAGGCGGAAAAATTCAGGCAGGATATGGAAATCCCGTCCAATTTTAACGATGTTGAATCAATGGAATACTTAAGCGGCAAAAAGTTAGGCATGCTGTTAAACGGGCAACAGGCGGCAACGCAGGAAACGCTTGCCCGAGGCCAGCGCGCCAGTATGACAATTACGCTTCCGGAAATATCCGAATTTACCATAGGCCAGCTTATTTACCTGCTGGAAGCCGAAA
This sequence comes from bacterium, assembly GCA_029565735.1. Classification (GTDB taxonomy): domain Bacteria; phylum Oederibacteriota; class PGYV01; order PGYV01; family PGYV01; genus PGYV01. Next base: position 9,822 of record JAKQNO010000006.1, on the reverse strand, counting down.
CCGCGTTTTTAGGCGAACTTTATAACATAAACGCTTTTGACCGGCCCGGTGCTGATGCGGGAAAAACCGCGGCTTTTGCCGCAATGGGCAGAAAAAGCCATAAAGACGGGCAAAAGGCAGTTAAGAATTTAAAAAGCAAAAATAAATATATAATCTGATTTAAAAGAGTTTAAGCGAACCTTAAACCGAAAGGACAAAAACATGGCAGAGGTTAAACCGTTTTCTTCAGTTCATTACAGCAGCGCGAAGGTGGATATTTCAAAGGTTATTATGCCGCCTTATGACATTATCAGGGACACGTCCGTTTATTATTCAATGTCGCCGTATAATGTGGTGCGCATTGACAAGGGAAATGACGAAGCAGGCGATAATGACGCCGAAAACAAATATACAAGGGCGGCCGCGAACCTTAAAAAATGGCTCTCTGAAGGGGTGCTTCAGCGCGATAAGGAAGAGTGTTATTATATCTACACGCAGGAATACCTGACGCCGGACGGAAAAAAACACGAAATGGCCGCGTTTTTTGGCCTTGTAAAACTTGAGGAGTTTGAAAAAAAGGTCGTGCTTCCGCACGAAAAAACCCACAGCGGCCCCAAAGTTGACAGGCTGCTGCTGATGAGGCAGACAAAATCAAATACAAGCCCTATCCTGTCATTATATTTTGACGCTGAAAAAAAGGTGGATTCAATAATCCGCAGGTATATGGCCGAAGAAAAACCGTATTTTGACACCAAAGGGCCGGACGGCATAAGGTACAGGATTTACAGGGTGGCAAATGTGAAGGAAAAAGAAAAGATATCATCCTATTTCGCGGGCAAAAAGCTCTTTATAGCTGACGGCCACCACAGGTACGAAACAGGCATAAATTTCAGAAACGAGATGAGGGAAAAGGGCGCGGCCGCGGGTTCGCCTTATGACTACATCCTTATGTGCCTTATCAGCATGGAACATTCGGGAATAAGCATACTTCCGACGCACAGGCTTAAATCAGAATTCAATCATGACATTCTTGGCGCGGCGGAACTGGAAAAGTTTTTTGAAGTGAAAAAATGCGCTGATGAAAAAGAGCTGCGCGAAGTAATGGTAAATTCCGCGGGAAAGAAAATTATAGGCGTATTTGGAAACGGCATGTGCCATGCCCTTACGCTTAAGAAAAAAGAATACGCGAAAATAGTAAACTTAAGCGAGCATATAATGGATTATTACCTGCTTGACGCGTCCGTGCTTCACAGGCTATTATTTGAACGCATACTGGGCATGGACGAAGCCGAAATCAATAAAAATATTGACTACACGCCTGACATAGACGAAGCCATAAAAATGGTGTCCGAAGGAAAGTCAAAGATAACGTTCCTTCTTGGGCCGGCTTCTGTTGAAGAGGTAAGGGTGATATCAGAAAACGGCGAAGTTATGCCGCAGAAAAGCACATACTTTCTGCCGAAACTTGCGACAGGTTTTTTAATTAACAAGATGGAGGAATAAAAAAGATATGCAGGAAGACCTGTTTTCCGCCGGGACTCCGGAAAAAGACAAATACAGGCCGCTGGCTTACAGGATGCGGCCTTTAAGTCTTGATGAATTTTCAGGGCAGGAACAGGCAGTCGGGAAAAAGGGGTACTTAAGGGGATTCCTTGAAAAAGGAAGCATTCCTTCCATTATATTCTGGGGGCCGCCCGGAACAGGAAAGACCACGCTTGCGATGATTATAGCAAAGCATATTAACGCGGAATTCATCCCGTTATCAGCTGTCAACAGCGGTACAAAAGAGGTAAAAGAAGTCCTTGAAAAAGCCCGCCTTAACCATTCAAAAGGCAAAAAAACCATTATGTTTATTGATGAAATTCACCGTTTTAACAAGTCGCAGCAGGACGGTTTTCTGCCGCACGTTGAAAACGGCACGATAATACTTATAGGCGCCACTACTGAAAATCCGTCTTTTGAAGTTAATTCCGCGCTTTTATCAAGGGCACGGGTGATAACGTTAAAGCCGCTTGAAGAAGCGGACATAAGGCAGATAGTTTTAAGGGCGGTTAATGACAAAGAACGCGGCCTGGGAAAAAGAAAGATTGGAGTACACGACGATGCGTTTAAAGTATTTGACCTGCTGTCAAACGGCGATGCAAGGACAGCTTTAAATATTCTTGAAATGATAGATAACATGAAGACAGAAGAAAGTTATGAAATTACAGTTGATGATATAAAAGAGGTCACTGAAAAAAACACCCACTTTTACGATAAGGGCGGGGAAGAGCATTACAACATTATATCGGCCCTGCATAAAAGCATGAGGGATTCAGACCCGGACGCGGCCGCGTACTGGGCGGCAAGGATGATGGAATCCGGGGACGCGCCTTTATACGTGGCAAGGCGCATAATACGGTTTGCAAGCGAAGACATAGGCAATGCCGACACAAACGCGCTTGTTGTGGCTTTGGCCGCAAAAGAGTCGTACGATTTTCTGGGCAGCCCGGAAGGCGAGCTTGCTATAATACAGTCCGCTGTATACATGGCAACCGCTCCAAAAAGCAATGCTGTTTATATGGCGCACAACCTTGTAAAGGAAGACCTTAAAAATTTCAGGGACGATCCTGTGCCCATGCACATAAGAAACGCGCCGACAAAACTTATGAAGGAGCTTGGCTACGGCAAAGGGTATAAATACGCGCATGATTATGAAGGCCATTATGTAAAGCAGGACCACCTGCCGGACAGGCTTAAAGGCAGAAAATATTATGAACCCACGGACAACGGCGCGGAAGCGGAAATTAAGGAGAGGATGAAAAAATGGCAAAGCGGCTCCTGATGCTTTCTTTTTTTCTTGCCGCGGGTTTTAACCTGGTCCTGGCGGAAGAATCTAAAAAAACAGAAGAAGAAATCATGCAGGTAAGGGTGAAAGAAATACATTTTTTTGTAACCCCGACCTTTAAGTTCGTGCTTCCCGACACAAGCATAAAAATGGGCATTGTTCAGGATTTTGAAAAATCCGTGATAGAAGGCTCCACTGAATATAACTATGTATACAGCAAAATGAATTATCTTTTAAAATACAGCCTTAAATTCATGTTTCCGGTAAGCGCAAGCCTTTATGACAACATCTGGTTTGAACGTGTTTTTGAAAAAAAGCATTATGTTCAGCGCAACAGGGGCATTGGCGCAAGTTTGGAAACCCCTGTGTTTCTTGGCGTTTTTAAGGCGGCAGATTCAATACGAAGGGAAAATTATTATTTTGCCGCGCTTGACGAAAGCATAGACGTGGATGACGGCGCCATTAATATCTGGGACAGCCGCGTTGAAGCGGATTATAAAAGGCCGGAAAAAGATTACGAATTGCTTACCTCTGTCCATTTTGAAAAGGGCATACCGGGCAGCGAATCAAAATACAACTACCTGTATCTTAATGTGTCTGCCGTGAATACATTTTATATAAACGGCAGCGATAAATTATCCGTTTCAGCGGACTACGGGTATCTGCTGGAACGCTATGACCTTCCGGCGTGGAAAAGGTATTCGCTTGGCGGTTATGACACGCTTTGGGGGTACAAAGTGGACGAGTTTTACGGCGACTACAGGTTCAAGTGCCGTTTAAGGTATGACAGGATGCTTTTTGACGATATAGGTTTTAAAGTGATGCTGATGGAGCTTAAGTCAATAAACGGATTTATACTGGTAGATATGGGAAACACAGGCGATATCTGGGAAATGCAGAAACTTGACAGGTATAAAACAGGGGCAGGAGCCGGCGTGGAAGTAAACCTTGTCTATAACAAGATGTCCAAATTCAAGCTGTCATTCGCGCTTGCGCAGGCAATCAACGGCAGCAGCGTCCCGACTTTCTATTTTGTGTACGACATTTTGTAATAATTTAGCCCAAAAATATTAAAATCGTTTTTTTATATTTGAATGTATATGTATTGGTAGACGCGGGTCTTCAGCCCGCGGGATTTTAATATTTGTTATTTGACGCAGAGGCGCAGCATGTTGCGTCTAACCTAAAAACAAAACCTGGACGTACCATGGTACGTCTCCGCGATAAAGGGCAAAATAAAAACCGCATGGGCCAAAATCTTGTTTTTAATGTTCCGTTTTTCCTTCCGTACATCCGTGCATCTGTCCCTTCCCCTAACTCTTACGCTCGTAAACTCGATCCGGTTCGGGGATTTCGATCCAACAGTCTCTAAAAATGTTGGGTTTTAATGCGAGATCTATCTTTCCGTTTGTTTATTTCGGTCAGAATATTTAATCAATAAAATAAGGGTAAAATCAGCAAACTGACCAATTTGCACGAAAATGCAAAAAAGTCTTGACTATTTTGCATTTTCGTTTAAAATAGTCATATGAAAAGATATTTAGAAGATGAAATAATTAAGGATTTACAGAAGAAAATGGTATTTATTACCGGGCCAAGGCAGATAGGTAAAACCTTTCTGGCTAAGTCTATACTTGGTAATATGAAAAATGGGGTATATCTAAACAATGATGATATGGACGATGCAAAAGTCATAAAGAAAAGAACATGGCAGCCGGATGCCGGCCTTGTTGTACTTGACGAGATACACAAAATGAAAGGCTGGAAGAATTATTTAAAGGGGGTTTTTGATACGCGCCGGGAAAGGCAGTCAATTCTTGTAACCGGAAGCGCCAGGCTTGATACTTTCAGGCAGTCCGGAGAATCGCTTGCAGGCAGGTATTTTTTATACCGCCTTAATCCTCTTTCTGTTAAAGAATTAAGCGCGGTAATGAAACCTTCAGAAGCGCTTTTAGAACTTGACACGCTGGGAGGATTTCCTGAGCCGTTTTTCTCGGCATCGGTTGATGATGCTGCCAGATGGCGGAAGCAATACTACACGGATTTAATCCGTGAAGACATATTTGATATCGGCAGGATAGGCGAACTTAGGGCGGTCAGGCTGCTTCTTGAGCTTCTAAGGAAAAGGGTGGGGTCTCCTGTTTCGTATACATCGTTATCTCAGGATATGCAGGTTTCTGTAAACACAGTAAAAAGATATATTGATATCCTTGAAAGCCTTCACATTATTTTTATAGTAAGGCCTTTTCATAATAATATAGCAAGGGCGATACTTAAAGAACCAAAGATATATTTTTATGACAGCGGGTATGTTGATGCCGGCGAAGGCATAAGATTTGAAAATACCGCGGCTGTATGCCTTTTAAAACATCTGCAGTATCTGCAGGACTCAAAGGGTGCGGAAAATGGGCTGCATTACTTAAGGACTAAAGAGGGAAAAGAGATTGATTTTGTTATCTCGGATAAAGGCAGAATTATTACCGCGATAGAGGCAAAACTTTCAGATGAAAATACATCTAAAAATATGGTCTATTTCAGGCGTATGCTTCCTGATATTGATTTTGTTCAGCTTGTTAAAAACGCAAGGCGCGATACGGAAGAAAACGGGATAAAAACTGTTAATGCCGCGGGCTGGCTGGCTGAGCTGAAAGCGTAAGAAAATTAGCATTATGCCTTATATTGTTCATGTAGTGGCAGACGCGGGTCTTTTTTGGCCGTCGTAGCGATGGCGGAGGAGGCAGCCCGCGGCAGTAGATTTGGATTTATCTATACTTTCGTCTCTCGGCTTTTATCTATGGGATATTGGATAATAGTTTATGGGATAAGGGCTTTTAATGGGCTTGATTTTCAGCCCTGTTTACTATATTATATGAAGGATTTTTAAATAATTTATATGAAGGGCGGAAAAGACCAGATGAGTTTATTGCTTGCAGGGTATCAGTTTAAAGGGCCGGAGCCGCTTGCGGATTTTAAGGGAACGGACATTGAAAACGGCATTTACGGCATATTTTTCCTTAAAAATCCCGAAAAACAAAAGGCAAATTACGGTGTTTTATACATAGCAAATGTTGATGAGATAAATTCCGATAAGAGTTTCCCATTCAGCCATAAAAAATATCAGGAGTGGGCTGAAGCCGCCAAAAGTGAAAGCAACCTTTATATAGGATTCTGCCCCACGCCCGGCCTTGTGCCGGAAAAAAGGCAGCTTATAATCAAGCACCTTATTTACAGATACAACCCGGCTTGCAATAAATAAAGCCAACCAATCCGCTTTTTTGTGCGTCTAATCCCAAATAAGCTTTGTGTTGATTAAACTCTATTGGTGTGATAAATTAGTTGAATTAAAGCCTTTACAGGCTAAATCTGAAGGGAGATTAGAATGAAAAAATTACTTGTTTTGGTTTCAATCGTGTTCGCGCTGGCCGTATTTTTCGGCTGCAATCAGGGAAAAATTGTGGCAAAAGTGGACGGAAAGGCAATAACTGAAAGCGATTTAAACGCGGAAATTGACAACCTTCCGGCCAACTTAAAGCCTTTTGCGTCAGACCCCGGAATCAGAAAAAATATCCTTGATAATATGATTCTTGACAAGGTAATCATGGGCTACGCGGAAAAAGAAGGCATAGCAAAGAAAAAAGAAGTAATGGACGCGGCCAAAGAAACAGAAAAGCAGATAAAAACCGAAATTGAATCGCAGCTTGCAATGCTTAAAAAACAGAAAGAACGTATTTCTGAAATGGCGCGCAAGGAAGCTGTTATGAAGTCGATATTTGAAAATGGCGTTGATTTTTCAAAAATCGCGGTGTCAGACGCGGAGATAAAAGACGCTTATGACCGTTACGCCGCAAGAAGAAAAGCGCAGGACCCTTCGGCAAAAGTTGAACTGCTTGCGCAGATAAAGGACAATTTAAAACTTGGAGTGGCAAGGCAGAAATGGGTGGAACAGTTAAAATCAGAGGCAAAGATTGAAATTGAAGAAAAAGCGTTTGAACTTCCTGCCGCCCCTTTAAATTCGGGCATCAAGCTTGAAGAACCAAAGAAATAAAAGCATTATTCCGGCTGTTTTAATAACAGCCGCGGCTCTGCAGTTTATTTTTGCGGGATGCATTTTTCAGGCAGGCCCTGACATTCTGGCAAAGGTCAACGGCAGGTTAATAACAAAAGAAGACTTTCAGAAAAAGACCGCCCTTTACAGCATAACGCCTTCGTCCCATGAACAGGCGGAAAGTTTTTTAAACGGCATGGTGAACGACGCGCTTATCCTTGAAATGGCAAAGAAAGACAGGATAAAAGCGGGTAGTGAAGAGCTGGAAGCGGAAATAAAAAACTTTGTGCCGGATTTTCCTGTTAAAGACATAAAGAAAGTCCTTAAAAAGGGCGGCATAAGCTACGGATTCTGGGTAAGGGACATCAAAGAAAAACTTATTATCAGAAAAGAAATAGACTATGTATTAAAGGATAAGGTTAAAATAACGGAAAGGGAGCTTAAGGATTATTACTGGACCAATATCCTGGAGTTCCGGCAGGCAAGAAGGGTATGGGCAAGGCAGATAGTGACGGATTCGCTTGAAAAAGCGCAGGAAGTTCTTTTAAAGATAAATAATAAACAGCCTTTTGAAGAGCTTGCGAAAAGTTATTCCATTACTTCAGAAGCGTCAGAAGGCGGGGACCTTGGTTATATAAAACACGGCGAAGTGCCGTCTTTTATGAATCAGGTATTCTCGTTAAAAAAAGGGGCGGTAAGTTACATAATTAAATCGCCTTACGGCTACCATATTTTTAAATGCGAGGAAATAAAGGACGCGGTAACCCCGAAATTTGAAGAGGTCCGCGGAGAGGTTGAAAAGAAGTTTTATGAAATAAAAAAAGACGAAGCTTTTTCGGCATGGATGAAAGATTTAAGGCAGAAGTCGGAAATAAAGATTTTTCCTGAACACTTAAACCTGTTGGTTGAGGAGGTTTTACATGGGCAAAATTAAAGCGTTAATCATTGCGGCGGCGTTTTTCGTGCCGGCTGTTATTCTTGCATCGCCGTCATCGGACAGGATTGTGGCAAAGGTAAATGACGGCCTTGTGCTTCAAAGCGAAGTGCAGGAAGCGTTCGACGCCATGACGGCACAGCTTGAAGCTGCAGGCCAGAAGGCGGAGCCTGAAAAATTAAAAAAGGAAATTCTTGAAAACCTTGTGCAGCAGAAGCTTTTAATCACAATAGCGCAGGAAGAAATGGTGATGGTGTCCGAGGAAGCCGTGGCTGACAAAGTTAACGAGTTTCTTTCCGGCTTAAGGGCGCGTTTTGCAACCGAAGAAGCGTTTGAAGAAGCCCTTAATAAAGAAGGGCTTTCCTACACCGATTTCAGGCTGAAAATTGAATCTCAGGTAAGGGACGGGCTGGTTTTCACCAAATTAAAACAGAAAAAACAGCAGGATTTTATAAGCAAGGCGCCTGTCGCCGAAGCCGAGATGCAGAAGTACTTTGACGAGCATAAAGGCGAATTTAAGGTCGGCGATGAAGTGAACATATCACAGGTTATGGTAATGCCGGGTTATTCCGGCAGCAGCTCGCAGAAAGCGGCGGAGATTGCGTCAAAATTAAAAGCCGGCGAGGATTTTGAAAAAGTGGCATCAATGCTTGACGGGGTCGCCGGTATCAGCGCCGCGGAACTTGGCTGGATAGACACCACACAGCTTGCAAAGCCAATAATGGAAGCGCTTGCGAATCCGTCAAAGAACAAAGTGGTGAACGTAAAGTCGGACGATTCGTATCATGTTATAAAGATACTGGACTATAAAAAAGGCAGCGAGCAGAAACTTGACGACGTTAAAGACAAAGTAAGAATGAAGCTTATAGAAGGAAAAGTGGACAAGATGTGGCAGGATTGGATTGATTCGGTAAAGGCAAAATCGTATATAAAGTACATGTAATTACAAGATAGGTAACAGGTAACAAGTAACAGGTAACAAGTAACAGGTAACAAGTAACAAGTAACAGGTAACAAGTAACAAGTAACAAGTAACAAGTAACAAGTAACAAGTAACAGCTGTAAGTTGTAACTTGCCAGCTGCAAGTTGTAACCTGTTACTTGTAAGCTGTAAATAGCGGAGGCGTTTATGATTAAAGCTGCGATAATAGGCGGAACAGGGATGACCGGCCGCGAGCTTATACGGATACTTGTAAACCACCCTTTTGTAAAAATTAATTCCATTACTTCGCGCGGGAGCGCGGGGGTAAAAGTGGCGGATATGTTTCCGGAAGTAAGGGGCCTTACAAATCTTTCTTTTGTTGACCCTTCGGATAAATCCGTATTTGACAGGACGGATGTTGTTTTTGTCTGCCTGCCGCATACCGAAGCCATGGAATTTGTAAAAGAGGCGCATGATAAAAAGAAAAAGGTTGTGGACCTAAGCGCTGACTACAGGATTCAGGATGTAAAGATGTATGAAAAGTGGTACAAGCACGCGCACAAATATCCCGCGCTTTTAAAGAAGGCCGTGTACGGGCTTCCGGAATTTTACAGGGAGAAAATAAAAAAAGCGGACGTTGTGGCCAATCCCGGCTGCTACGCTTCTTCGCTTATATTCGGGATAGCTCCGGCTTTATACAAATATGAAATTTCGGATATTATAGCCGATTCCAAATCCGGCGTATCGGGTTCCGGAATAAAGCCGACGCCCAAAAACATATTCCTTAACGTTAACGAAAATATTTACCCGTATAACACGGGGCGCTCTCACAGGCACGTGCCCGAAGTTGAAGAAGCGCTTTACCTTAAGCTGAAAAAGAAGGCGAAAATATTCTTCACTCCGCAGGTGATTGCGGCTGAAAGGGGAATACTGTCCAATATCTACATTAAGACAAAGAAAAAAGTTGACCCGGCTGACGCAAAAAAAGTGTATCAGGATTTCTATAAGAACGAACCCTTTATACGCGTTGTGGATTCGGTTTCGCTTCACCAGGTGCAGAAGAATAATTTCTGCGACATCGCGGTTTCGGGCGTAAAAGAGATGAACATCCTGCT
>JAKQNO010000160.1 GCA_029565735.1 bacterium | reverse complement strand
GCGATTGTCACGCCGTCGTTTGTAATTGTCGGCGAACCGTACTTTTTATCAAGGACAACATTTCTTCCCCTTGGCCCAAGCGTTACTTTTACGGCATTGGCAACTTTGTCAATACCGGCCTTTATGGACCTTCTTGCGTCTTCCCCGAACTTCATCTGCTTTGCCATCTTTCTTTTTCCTCCTGTATTAAATGTTTTTTATTTTTTTGGATTTAAAATTACTCAATTACAGCAAGTACGTCTTCATCGGTCATTACAAGGTATTCCTGGTCATTCATCTTTATTTCGGTCCCGCCGTACTTGGAATAAAGGACTTTGTCGCCTTTTTTAAGGTCCATGGCTTTCCTTTTTCCGTCTTCCATGATTGCTCCCGGTCCTGCTTCAACAACTTCGCCCCTGGATGGTTTTTCTTTTGCGGTGTCAGGGATGATGATTCCGCCCTTCTTTGTTTCTTCTTCCTCAAGCGGTTTTACAATAATGTGGTTTCCAAGCGGTCTTAATTTCATCTTTCTGTTACCTCCTTAAAATTTTTTATTTTAGGTTCAATTACTTCTTTTTGTTCTTATCCTCGTCAACCACTTCATATTCCGCGTCAACAACACCGTCTTTGTCCTTTTTCTCCTGTCCCTGCGCGCCTGCGCCTGCGCCCTCGGCTCCGGCAGCTCCGGGCTGCGCTCCCGCGTACATCTTCTGGGCAACGGCGTGGAATTTGTTGGAAAGCTCTTCCATTCCTTTTTTTAATTCCTCGGAAGAGGCTTCATTTTTAATCTTGTCCTTAAGCGATGCAACCGCGGCTTCTATGTCTTTCTTTTCCTGCTCTGTCACCTTGTCGCCGGCTTCTTTAAGGGATTTTTCAACATTATACGCCAGCGATTCCGCCTGATTCTTTGTGTCTATAGTTTCTTTCTTTTTCTGGTCCTCTGACCTGTGCGCTTCCGCATCCTTCACGATATTTTCTATTTCATCCTTGCCAAGTCCGGAAGAAGCGGTTATTGTAATCTTCTGCTGCTTGCCTGTCGCCATATCCTTCGCCGAAACATTGATAATGCCGTTGGCGTCAATGTCAAAGGCCACTTCAACCTGCGGAATGCCGCGCGGCGCCGGAGGAATGCCGTCAAGATGGAAACGGCCTATTGTCTTGTTTCCGGAAGCCATGTCGCGTTCGCCCTGAAGCACGTGTATTTCAACGCTTGTCTGGTTATCCGCGGCGGTGGAAAACACTTCCGCTTTCTTTGTCGGGATTGTAGTGTTCCTGTCAATAAGCCTTGTGAACACTCCGCCCAATGTTTCAATGCCAAGCGAAAGCGGCGTCACGTCAAGCAGAAGCACGTCTTTAACCTCTCCCTGAAGCACGCCCGCCTGAATCGCCGCGCCTATTGCCACGACTTCATCGAGGTTCACGCCTTTATGCGGTTCCTTGCCGAAAAGTTTTTTTACTATTTCCTGCACGGCGGGCATTCTTGTCATACCGCCGACAAACACAACTTCATCAATATCCTTTGCTTCCATTCCCGCGTCGCGCAGCGCGTTCTTAACGGGCTGAACAGTCCTTTCAACCAGATTACCCACAAGCTGTTCAAGTTTGGCCCTTGTCATTGCCATAACAAGGTGTTTGGGCCCGCTTGAATCCGCCGTTATAAAAGGAAGGTTAATTTCCGTCTGCATTGTGGAGGAAAGTTCTATCTTGGCGCGTTCCGCCGCTTCTTTAAGCCTCTGAAGTGACATCCTGTCGTTCCTTAAATCTATGCCGTTTTCTTTTTTAAATTCTTCGGCTATCCAGTTCATTATCGCCTGGTCAAAGTCATCGCCGCCAAGGTGCGTGTCCCCGTTTGTGGATTTCACTTCAAAAACCCCGTCGCCTATTTCAAGGATGGAAATATCAAAGGTTCCGCCGCCAAGGTCGTAAACCGCTATCTTTTCATTTTTCGCCTTATCAAGCCCGTATGCAAGCGACGCTGCTGTCGGTTCATTGATAATCCTTAATACTTCCAGCCCCGCTATTTTTCCGGCATCTTTTGTTGCCTGCCTCTGCGAGTCATTGAAATACGCAGGCACGGTAATAACAGCCTGGGTCACGGTCTCGCCAAGGTAGCTTTCCGCGTCGGCTTTAAGCTTTGCAAGCACCATCGCGGAAATTTCCGGAGGGCTGTAGCGTTTGCCCATTACTTCCGCGTGAGCGTCGCCGTTGGGCGCGTCAACTATTTTAAACGGGACTTCTTTTGTTTCATTGCCTACTTCAGAATGCTTTCTTCCCATAAAACGCTTGATTGAAAAAATGGTGTTCTCGGGATTTGCAACAGCCTGCCTTTTTGCGGGCAAACCCACCACCCTGTTTCCGTCTTTTGAAAAACCAACAACCGAAGGGGTTGTCCTGTTGCCTTCCGCGTTTACAATTACCTTTGGTTCTTTGCCTTCCATTACAGCCACGCACGAGTTCGTTGTTCCAAGGTCAATTCCGATTACTTTTCCCATTTTATCCATCTCCTTTTCCAGAGTTCAAAGTCATAGTAGTTCCGTTTATATAAAAGCAACTTGCATGCCAATATTTTATTCCTTATTTTTAAAGGGTTTTATAGATTATTTTCAGAAGGATGTTTCACTTTGAAACAGCGATTGTCTTGATGATTGTTTCAAAATGAAACTTAAACAGTTAGGTTTGCAGGTAATATATTTAATAGGAATTATTATATAAGTTCGGCTTTAAGTATGATTACCATAAGCGACTGCAGGAAAAGTATAAAGAGAATCAGTTTTAAAATGTCTTCTGAAAACTTAAGTTTAATAACCCCGTAATGAAAAATTATTACTGACGCGGCCCCTAAAAAAGTTGCCATAAAAACGTCGCCATTTGAACCGGGCACGGCGGCTGCAAAGGCCGGCCACAGATATGCAGCTTTTTTTAAAGTTAAATTTTCGGCGCCGGCGACATAACCGGCCGCGGACAAAGACAGGCACACTGTCAGAATAATACCTGATGCCGTTAAAAACACAGGTAATAAAAAACCGTTATTTCCGTAAAATGCTGCAATCACAGCCGAGAAAACCGCCAAAGCGCCGCAGGCGATAACTTCATCAGTATTATTTTTGCCGGATGCAAAAACAAGGCCGCATAAATATATCATTGTAGAAACCGCCGATGCAAACATACCCTGCCCCGCGGCAAAGTAAAAAACAAAAGCAAAAACCGACGCGATAATTACGGCGTAGTCATTACGGCAAAGGTTTTTTAAAAATCCCGTCCCGCGTTCTTTTACGGCAAGGAACGCGATTATAAGCAGCACAACCGAAAAATGAAATATAAACGCCATCAGTTATCACCTTCATAAAAAATAAATACAAGCCCGCAGATAACAGCGGCTAAAGAGGCAATTAACACTGCAGGGCCGGCTCCGGCCGCACCGACTGCCGCAAAAACAGCACCGGCCGCGGCGAACAAAATATACGCGCGGTTATTCACAGCACGCCGCCAAAAAAGAATATATAAATAAAACATCCGGACACAACGATAAATTTAAAAATCCCGGACGATGCAAAAATACCCTTTAACATATTTCTGTTTAACCTGGAGGAAATGCCAAGCGCGGTTATAAGGTCATTTACCGCGCATACGCCGTAAGCCGCTATAACCAGATAACCTGCCGCCTGAAGAAACTGGTTATCCGCGGGATTAAGGCTTATTATGGTCAATATGAATATTTCCGCCGCAAGGGTAATAAACACAAGCGCGGCAGGCGCAAAAGGTTTTTTAAGCTCATCCGCCCTGAATTTAAGTGCAGTCACGTTGAATTCCTGTTTATCACTTTCCAGAAGCGCATACACAGTAAAGAAAACGCAATAGTATACAATGCCGGCTTTTAAAATCAGCTGCGCGGCAGGCGTGAATAAAATACCGTACAGCAAAAGAAACATCATTGACACGGCAGAGCCAAAGAAAAATTCACGCCCGTCCTCGCTTGTCACAGTGCTGTAAAGCGCAAATATGATATAAAAAATTACAGCTGCGGCTGCGGCAAATTTGTTAAGCCCGGCCGCCAGCCCGCTAATCGTGATAAATTCAAATAACAGCCCCGCGGCCATTGCGGTACCCGACGCCTTCGGCAATACTTCCCTTTTGCATGTAATAAGCGCGGCATTGGATGACGCAAGCGCGAAAAAGAATCCTATTGTCTGAAAAAAAACGCCGCCGTTTAAACCGAAGAAAATCACGGAACCCGCCGCGTAAAACGCTTTCTGCGCCTGCAGTTCCCTGCTAATGCCGGATAAAAACAAAAGCGCGAATCCCGCGCCGGCAAAAGACGCTGTTTTCAGCGCCGGTATATCCGTATACAGCGATATAAGCGCGCAGAAAACAAACATAAGAAGGGGCCTGAAGTTTTTATTGCCTGACACGGCCGCCATAAGAATCACCGCGCATGCGGCTGCCGCGGAAAAAGATGATAATGTGAAACCGCTGATAACAACAGGCGCTCCCTTAGCATACAGCACGCCGAAAGCGGTGCAGACAGCCGACGTAAAAAAAACAGCCAAAGACGTTTTAAAACGCGGCAGGATTACGGACAAAATTATGTCGATAAAAACCAGTATCAAAGGAAGAAAAATCAGGTACCTTTCAATGTGCGTCATATCAGGCCGTTGACCTGTATTATAATTATCTTATTATCCGTGCGCGATGCCACAAAAAGTTTTCTGCCGTCCCTTGAAACCGCTGTGGAGCCCGGAAGGCTGCCTTGTTTAAGTTTTATGGAATATTCTGTTTCGCCTGTTTTTACGTTTACGGATACAATTTCATCCTTTAACGGCACGCTTAAAAATATGTGCCTTTTGCTTCTTGAAACCGCGCCGCCAAAAGGGCCTCCCGGCACAATCATGCTGCCTGTTATCCTGTATTTTTCCATGTCAAAAACCGTAACGCTTCCTTTGCCGTTGTATGAATACTCCCATTCA
>JAKQNO010000130.1 GCA_029565735.1 bacterium | reverse complement strand
ATAACGCAGGAGGATATTAATGAAAAAATTACTGCTGGTAATATCAATTTTAACTGCTTTTTCGGCTGTTTCCTTGGCCAAAGGCGATTATGGGACTCCCGGCGAGTTTCTAAACTGGGGGGCAGGCGCGCGTTCGCTTGGTATGGGTAAGGCCTTTACCGGGCTTGCCGATGACGCTTCGGCTGTTTATTACAATCCTGCCGGGCTTGCTCAGCAGAACCCTTACCAGCTTTCTTTGATGCACGTTATACTATATGAAGATACAATGTATGATTTTGCCGCGGCAACCGTGCCTTTTTCCGGTGTTGGAACTTTTGGCCTTGCTTATGTGCGGTTAGGTTCGTCCAATTTTGACGGCAGGTCAGAAATCTGGGAGCCAACCGGAAGTTTTGAAATTTCAAATCAGGCAATACTTTTGTCATACGCTCGTGATATATACGGCCCGTTAAGCGCGGGTATCAGCTTAAAGGTCATAATGGAGTCGGTTTTTGATAAAAGCGGCGCGGGCTACGGCGCTGATTTTGGTTTAATGTTTGTGCCTTCCGAATATGTAAGTTTTGGTTTAAGCGTGATCAACCTTCTTCCTCCGGCTGTTAAACTTGACGCCGCGACAGAGACTTTCCCGATGGCAATAAAGTTCGGAATAGCAGGGAAGTTTCTTGGCGAAAGGATAATTCCCGTAATTGATGTTGAAAAAGAACTTTCAAACAAAGGTCTTAAATTCAAATTTGGCCTTGAAGTATATCCGTTAAACGACCTTGCGATAAGGGTGGGAATGGATGAAACAGAAATAACATTCGGCGCGGGATACAGGTTCCTTAAAAATTATAAGATTGACTATTCGCTTTCATCGCAGGAATTATCACAGCAGCTTGGGCTGCTTGGAATGACTCACAGGATATCATTTACGTTTATGTTCGGCGGTTTTGACGTTAATGTAAACGCAGAGCCAAAGATATTCTCGCCTGTGGGCACAAGAAAGAACACAACGCTTACAATATACGCAAGCACAAAGTATCCGATAACGGAATGGGAGCTTAACATAATAAACGAAGATGACGATGTGGTTAGAAGCTACAGCGGAGATGAGAATCCGCCGGCATCAATCATATGGGACGGCAAGGACGACCGCGGCCTGCCTGTGTCTGACGGTGAATATAAATGCGTAATGAAGGTAACGGATAAAAACGGAAAGGTAATCGAATCCGGTTCTGAAAACGTCAAAATATCAAGCGCGCTTCCTCTTCAGCCGGGTACTATAGAGCTTGAAGAGTAAGAGGGCGTTTTAATAAAAACCAATATTGAAAAGGTGAGAAAATGAGATTAAAACCTGCTGTTTTGATGATAATTTTATGCGCCGCCGTAACTGTTACGGTGTCTGCGGAAGATGACAGGGGAAAAGAAATATCAAAGGACTGGGAAGCTGCAATAACCGCGTATAAAGCGGCGCCTGATGCGCCTGAAACAATTGAACGGATGAATAATTTCGCGGAACGCTGGAAAAATTCCAATAAATTTGAAGCATCAAGGGCAAAATACTTAAACGCGGATATTTTTTACAAAGCCAAAAAGTACCAGCAGGCGTTTGACGCGTACAAAAAAGTCGTTGATGAATTCGGTTCTTCAACTTACGCGGATTCCGCCATGTACAGAATGGGCGAATGCCTCTATAATATGGGCAAATATACGGAAGCCATTGAAATGCTTACCAATTTCAGGTTCAAATTCTCATCCAGCGTTTTTCATATGGAAGCGGTTTACACAACCGCCCTTTCTTACCTTAACCTTCTTGAATATAAAAAAGCGGACAGGGAGCTGGCGCAGTTCCTTGAAAAAAATCCCTTTTACGCCGCTGATGAAAAGGTGAAATTAATCGGCGGAATTATTGATTTTTACCTTGAAAGGTACGATGCTTCGGCGGAAAAACTTAAAAGGATAAAGACAGACGCCGCGTATTATTACCTTGGGCACAGCCTTACAAAATCAGGAAAATATCTTGAAGCCGCCACTGCTTTTAAAAAACTTGGCGAAGAATTTAAGACAAGCAAGTATCTGGAAAGCGCTCAGTATAATAAGGCCGAAGCTTTTTATAAGGGGCTTAATTTCCCGGTAGCCGCGGCTGATTATAAAACTTTCATGTTAAGGTTCCCGTCAAGCGAACTTGCCCCTTATGCTTCCTTAAAATACGCATCCACTTTATTCAATGACAGAAAATTCAGGGAAGCGGCAAAGGCATACGAAAACGTATTGTCAGGCGGCGGCGATGCAAGAGTTAAGGCTTACGCCAGGTATCTTTCGGGCGAATGTTTCAGAAATCTTAATGATAATGCCGGCGCTCTTGCGGCTTATGAAAAGGTTATAAATGAATATCCCACGGTTTATGACGCGCTTGCTTCCGCGCAGTTAAGGGCAGGGTGGTGCTACCTTAACCTTGGGAAGTACGACAAAGCAGAAGAGGTGCTTTCCGGATTTACCCAGAAATTTACCACCCACGATGATATAGCGACAGGTTATTATCTGCTTGGAAACGCCAATTATAACAAACAGCAGTATGACCAGGCTATCGCTCGTTACAGGTTTATCCTTGAAAAATTTAATTACGGAAACATTTCCGAAGCCGCACTTTTAATGATGGCGCTTTCCTATTACAACCAGAAACAGTATGACATGCTTGCTACAGAGGTGGCGCATTCCTTAAATCAGCTGTCAGCCAAATTTAAGGATCCGGAAGGCAAGAAATTAAGGGCGCGTTCATATTTTTACCTTGGCCAGGCGTATTTTAAGACAGGGCTTTTTGGGCCGGCGGCAAGCGCGTTTAAGACCATACTTGACGATTATTATGAAAGCGATATCACAAATGAAGCGAGGGCAAACCTTGCATGGTGCTATTATGAACTTGAAAACTTCCAGGGCGCAAGGACCATGGCAAGGGATGTAATAAACAGCAACCTGCAGAATACAGAGGTAAAAAACGCGTGTGAGATACTTATAGCGCATTCTTATTTCAGCGAAAAGAAATTTGAAACTGCAATTCAAAAATATACGGAATTTGCCTACGCGCATTCAAAGGATAAAGACGGCGAACTTACCGCAGAAGCCCTTTTCCAGAAAGGCAAGGCTCAGGAAATAATGGAAGCTTACGGAGACGC
>JAKQNO010000126.1 GCA_029565735.1 bacterium | reverse complement strand
AACACGGATAACGTGGAACCCACCTACTTTGCGGTGGATACAAAGAACGTTTACAGGGAAGACGTTGTAAAGCCTTCAATAAACAAAGAAGATGTCTTTGCGGCGGCGCCGTCAGTTGAAAATAACGGGTTTAAAGTCCCGAAAATAATATAAGGGAAAAATTATGGAACTGCATTACGACACAATAGAGAACCTTCACAAGAGGCTGATAAAAAAAGAGATTAAACCTTCGGACATCCTTGATTCCGTCTTTAAAAGGATTGAAGCAATTGACCCAAAGGTGCATTCATACCTTAAACTTACAAAAGAGCGCGCTTATGAAATGGCGAAAGCAGCCGAAGAGCGCATAATAAAAAATGATAATGTAACAGAGCTTACCGGCATACCGCTTGGCATCAAGGATAATATGGTTTTAAAGGGCGTTGAAACAACGTGCGCGGCAAAGATGCTTGAAGGATATAAACCGCCTTACACAGCGACGGTCTTAACAAAACTTGAAAAAGCCGGCGCTGTTTTTACCGGCAAATTAAATATGGATGAATACGCGTTCGGCTCGTCCACTGAAAATTCCGCTTTTGGCCCCACAAAAAATCCGTGGGACTTACAGCGCGTGCCAGGCGGATCCAGCGGCGGTTCTGCGGCTTGTGTGGCAGCGGGATTATGCATCGGCTCGCTTGGCTCTGACACCGGCGGTTCAATTAAACAGCCCGCTTCATTATGCGGCGTGACCGGCATGAAGCCCACGTACGGAAGGGTTTCGCGTTTTGGATTAATTGCATTCGGATCCTCGCTTGACCAGATAGGCCCCATAACAAGGACAGCGGCAGACAACGCCATCATATTAAAACACATAGCCGGGCGCGACGAAAACGACGCGACATCCGCTGATATTGCCGTGCCGGATTATTCCGCTTTATTAAAGGACAGCGTAAAAGGAAAAGTAATAGGGCTGCCCAAAGAATATTTTATAGAAGGGCTTGACCCGGAAGTAAAACAGAAAATAATGGACGCGGTTGCCGTGTTTGAAAAACTTGGCGCGAAAATAGAACAGATATCGCTTCCAAACACCGAATACGCCATTGATGTTTATTATGTTGTGGCGCCCGCGGAAGTTTCCAGCAACCTGGCGCGCTTTGACGGCGTGCGCTACGGCCTGCGCGACAAAGGCGCGGAAAACATGATTGATATGTACAAAAAAAGCAGGCAGAAAGGTTTTGGACGCGAGACAAAAAGAAGGATAATGCTGGGGACATACGTTCTGTCCTCCGGTTACTATGACGCGTATTATAAAAAAGCGCAGAAAGTAAGGACGCTTATTAAAAACGATTTTGACAAAGCGTTTGAAAAAGTTGATATCATGCTTACGCCCACTTCGCCGACCACCGCTTTTAAAATCGGCGAAAAAGCCGCGGACCCGTTAACCATGTACCTGTCCGACATATTCACAATAGCGCCAAACCTTGCCGGGCTTCCGGGAATGTCGGTGCCGGCGGGTAATGATTCAAAAGGGCTTCCGGTGGGGCTTCAGATACTGGGCAAATGGTTTAAAGAACAGGATATTTATGACGCTGCTTATACTTTTCAGAAAAACACGGACTGGCACACAAAGATGCCGTCCATATACTAAGGAGGAATATCATGAAATGCAACAAATGCGGAAACAACGGCGGGTTCTATGTTAACGTCACAGATTACAAACCCCTTGAAATGTGGGAATTCAGCGAAGGAAGCATGACGCGCTACTGTCAGAAGGACGCGGGCGACAATGAAATGGAAGTGGTATGCGCTTCCTGCGGAGCCGACGACGTGGATTTTGAAGGGTTTGACAAGGAAAACTACACAGACAGGCCGCTTGTAATACTGTCCGATGATGAATGGGACGGCAAAGTGGCGGAAAATAAGACGGAAGAAAAAAGCTCAGAGGAGTAATTTGGTTAAATGACCACTGCGGAAAAATATGAAGTCGTAATAGGCCTTGAAGTGCACGTGGAGCTTTCCACTGCCACCAAGATCTTCTGCGGCTGCAAAAATAAATTCGGCGGCGAGCCGAACACAAACATCTGCCCGGTGTGCCTTGGCCTGCCGGGGTCGCTTCCTGTTGTAAACAGGGAAGTGGTGCGACGCGCAGTAAAGACCGGCCTTGCGCTTGGGTGCAAAATAGCCGCGCGCACGAAGTTTGACAGAAAAAATTATTACTATCCGGACCTGCCGAAAGCATACCAGATATCGCAGTTTGACATGCCCATAGCGGAACACGGAAAAATAACGATAGTGGGCAAAGACGGCAGCCGTAAAGAAATAGGCATCACCAGGGCGCACATGGAAGAGGACGCGGGAAAACTTGTGCACCTTACAAAGACCGGCCAGATAGCGGACGCTGAAGAATCCCTTGTGGACTACAACAGGGGCGGCGTGCCGCTTATAGAAATTGTAAGCGAACCCGATATGCGCTCTTCCGAAGAGGCGTATAATTATTTGATTACTTTAAAATCAATTTTAAAATACATTGACGTGTCTGACTGCAACATGGAAGAAGGAAGCCTGCGCTGCGACGCCAACGTTTCTGTAAGGCCTTGGGGGCAGAAAGAATTCGGGACCAAAGTTGAAATCAAAAACATGAACTCGTTTAACAACGTGCGCAAGGCGCTGGACTATGAAATAGAACGCCAGGTAAAAATTGCGGAAGCCGGCGAAAAAATAATTCAGGAAACAAGGCTCTGGGACGGCGGAAAAGCAAAGACTTTTTCAATGCGCGGCAAAGAAGGGTCGCACGATTACAGGTATTTTCCGGAACCCGACCTTCCGCCTTTTGAAATTGAACAGCCGTTTATGGACGAAATTAAAAAGGAAATCCCCGAACTGCCTGTTCAGAAAATGGACCGCTTTACGGAAAAATACGGCCTGCCCCTTTACGACGCGGGGGTTTTAACCCAGTCCATAGAAACCGCGGATTTTTTTGAAGAAGCCGCGGCAAAGTGCAATGAACCCAAACTTGTAAGCAACTGGATGATGACCGAACTTTTGGGCAGGATGAACGAAGCCGGCACAGAGTCAATATCCAAAACAAATATAACCGCGGACAGCCTTTCAAAGATGATTCAGCTTATACAGAAAGGCACAATAAGCGGCAAGATAGCAAAGACGGTTTTTGACGTAATGTTTAAGGAAGGCGGGGACCCGGAAAAAATAGTGGCGGAAAAAGGGCTTGTGCAGATATCAGACACAGGCGCAATTGAAGCCGCGGTTGATAAAATTATTGCCGCCAATCCCAAAGCCGTGGAAGACATAAGGGGCGGCAAGCCGCAGGGAATGGGTTTTCTTGTGGGACAGATAATGAAAGAGACAAAAGGCAAGGCCAACCCGCAGATGGTAAACGAAATTTTAAAGAAGAAACTGGGATAAAAACCGGTATTTAAGTGTTTAATATTTTTTTGTCGTGGTAGCCGCAGGCTTTAGCCTGCGTGTTTTTGAAGTGGTTTTAATAAAATAAATGCCTGTCGCAAAAGGCAAAATTAAAAAGTGTTTTTCAGAGCTGAAATTTTTTTCGCGGCAGGCAAAGCATTTGGCTTAAGCCTGCTTTTTTGTTTCTTGACTTTACAACTTACAAGTTGTATACTTGCCTTACATAGAGGGGGTGAGCGCGGTGTATTTAATATCGTTTTATAAAAAGAACGGCAAGTGTCCTGTTGTCGATTATGTCCTTGAAAAAGATCCGAAACATGCGGGTAAAATTAAGTACTATTTTGAAATGCTTGAACAAAAAGGGCCGTCTTTAAGGGAACCTTTTGTAAAAAAACTGACCGCTTCCGGAATCTATGAATTGCGGCCTAGTTTTGCAAGGTTTGAATTCAGGCTGTTGTATTTCTGGAGAGGAAAGGAAGCTGTGTTTGTACATGCCGCGGATAAAAAATCCGACAAACTTAGAAAGTCCGATATTGAAACGGCTGAAAACAGGATGAAAGAAATAAAAGGAGGATTATAATGAAAAAGAAAAAAGCTAAAGTGGATTCAAAAATATATAAAACAATGTTTGATAAGGTGAAAAATGACCCGGAATATATAAGTTCATATAACACCGAAAAAGCGCTGCATGAATTTGCTTTTGCGCTTCATGAAGAACGTGAAAAACTTCATATGTCGCAGAAGGATATAGCCAAAAAAATCGGGATGAAGCAGCAGGTTGTATCACGTCTGGAAAACGGAGTTAAAGACGCGAAACTAAGCACCCTTATAAAAATAGCTTCTGTTTTTAATAAAGAGCTTGTAATAGGCCTAAAACAGGCAAAAGGCAGGTAATGATGAAAGAAGACAGGAAAAAAAATGATTTAACTCCCCCTGTAAAGCTGGGGCAGAAGGTTGAACTTGAAATAACGGATTTGGCTTACGGCGGAAACGGCGTGGCAAAGTACGAAAACTTTACAGTGTTTGTGCCGCTTGGCCTGCCGGGACAAAAAATTACAGCTTCCATAACCGAAGTTAAAAAGAACTACGCCATGGCTAACATGAATAAAATACTTGCTGAATCCCCTCACTTTATAAAACCCGTGTGCCCGCTTTTTTCCGTATGCGGCGGGTGCCAGTGGCTTCATATGGATTATGCCGGTCAGATTAAGTACAAGAAAAAATTCATTGATTACGCGCTTAAAACGCATTCCGGCGTGGATAACCCTAATTTACTGGAAGCAATAGGCTACACAGAACCTCTGTATTACCGTGAGCGCGCGCAGTACAAGCCGGGCATGGATAAAGGCGTACCTGTGCTGGGTTTCTACAGGGCGAATTCCCACGACGTGGTTAAAGTAAGCGAATGTTTTATATTGAATAAAAAGATAAACGAAGCGGCGGCAATAATTTCGTCTGTCCTTGAAAAAGAAAAGAAAAAAGTAACCGTGTATGATGAAAACACGGGCAGCGGCTACCTGCGCCACGTGGCGATAAGGGTAAATTCCAAAAACGAAGCGCTTGTGACTTTTGTGGTGACGGAAAACATAGCAAGGGATTATATAACCGAAGCAGCCGAAGAATTAAACAAAAACATAAGCGGCTTAAAAGGCGTTGTGTTAAACATAAATAAAAATAAGGGCAACAGGGTTTTTGGGGACGCGGAAAAAACCGTGTGGGGCGAAAATTTCATATACGAAGAATTCAACAATATTAAATTTGTCCTTGAATCCGACACTTTTTTCCAGATAAACACCGGAATGTTAAAACACATGGCGGCTTTTGTTGAAAAGCATGTAAGTAAGGGCGCGAAGGTGCTTGACCTTTACGGCGGCACAGGGGCTTTATCGCTGCCGCTTTTTAATAAAGCGTCTGAAATCACAGTGGTGGAAATTAACCCCCGCAGCATTGAGCAGTTTAATAAAGTGGTTCAGGATAACGGTATCACAAACGCGTCAGCGGTGGCGGGAGACGCGGAAAAAGAGGCGTCAGCCATTATTAAGGAAAAAAAGCCAAATGTCATTATTCTTGACCCTCCGCGGAAGGGCGTTCACGCTGATGTTTTAAAAAGCATAATAGAAAACAATACGCCGGAAATTATATATATTTCCTGCAACCCCATGACATTTGCAAGGGACGCAAAAGAATTAAAAGGGCATTACGAACTTGTGGAAACAGTGCCCGTTGATTTGTTCCCGCAGACATATCACGTGGAGACGATGGGATACTTTAAAAGGATAAAACCTTGAAAAGTAAAATAGTTGAATTCAGGAACTTAACTGTTTTAAGGGACAGAAAAATATTAAACCGCGTATCGTTTGACATAGAAGAAGGGTGCCACACGGCAATTATAGGGCCCAACGGGTCGGGCAAATCAACGCTTATTAACCTTATTACAAGGAATCATTACCCGCTTGCGGACGAGCCGGGTTATAAAATGAACATCTGGGGCAGGGACGACTGGAACGTAACGGAGTTAAAAAAACTGCTGGGCATAGTATCCGACACGCTGTCGCGCGATTTTGACGAGGACATACCCGTAAAAGAAGCGGTATTGTCCGGATTTTTTTCCAGCGTCGGGCTTTTTCATGTAAAGGTGACGCCAAAGATGAAAATGCTTGCGGATAAAAATTTAAGATTTATGGGGATAAAAAAACTTGAAAACGAACCCGCAGCCGCGCTTTCTTCCGGCGAAAAAAGGAAGATGCTAATAGCAAGGGCGCTTGTGCACGCGCCCAAAGCGCTGATACTTGACGAGCCTTCAAACGGGCTGGACATTATTGCCGCGGAAAAATTCAGAAAGACAATGAGAAAGCTGTGCAAAAAGACCACGGTTATAATAGCCACAAACGATTTTTTTGACATAATTCCGGAGATAAAAAAAGTAATTATGCTTAAAGACGGCAAAGTTTTCATGCAGGGCGCAAAGCAAGAATTAATGACATCAAAAAACCTGTCAAAACTGTTCGGCGGAAAAATTTCCGCTGATTTAATAAACAGGGGGCGCGCGTGAAGGTTTACATTCACACCTTCGGGTGCCAGATGAATGAATACGACTCCGAAAGGATGGCGGGAATACTTGAAATAGCCGGCCATGAACTTGTATACAGCGAGGCCGAAGCTGATGCCATTATTATAAACACATGCACGGTGCGTAATCTTGCCGAAGAAAAAGCGTATTCATACGCGGGACGGTTTGTTACGGATAAAAAGGTTATCATAACCGGATGCCTTGCGGAGATAAAAAAAGAAGAATTAATAAAAAAATTTCCCACACTGCACGCGGTATTAGGGACGTATAATTTTGCCAATATCGGGAAGATAATTACCGCCAGAAAAGGCAAAGTCCTTTCCGGCGCCGCTGAAGAGGATTACGGAAAAAATGTAAAAAGGCCGGGCGGAGTGTCGGGCTACCTTGCAATAATGCAGGGATGTGACAACTTTTGTTCCTATTGCATCGTCCCATACGCAAGGGGCAGGGAGAGAAGCAGAAGCATTAAGGATATAATAAGCGAACTTAACAGGATGGCTTCGCAGGGTTTTGTGGAGGTTATTTTTCTGGGACAGAACGTGAATTCATATAAAGACCCTGAAACAGGCGTTAATTTTGCCGGCCTTTTAAAAGAGACGGTAAAAACAGCGGGTATTGAAAGAATAAGGTTTATGACCCCGCATCCAAAGGATATAAGCAGGGAGCTTGCGGAAACCGTGGCTGCAAATAAAAAAATATGCAGCCATATTCACCTTCCGGTGCAGGCGGGCTCCGACAATATACTTAAAGCT
>JAKQNO010000091.1 GCA_029565735.1 bacterium | reverse complement strand
GTCCTGTCAAACAGCACTGATATGGCAAGCGTAAGGCTTGAATTTGACAACGGCGCGGTTGCGAATGTCACTGCCAGCAGGGTAAGCCCAAGAAGGTTAAGAAAGATAAGGGTCTTTGAAAATAACGCTTATACTTCAATTGATTACGTAAGGCAGTCAATAAAGATGTATAAAGTGGCGGACAACCTTCCAAGCGACAGGCAGGTATCCTGGTCTGATATGATGTTTCTGGAATCATATCCGCTTGAAAATGACGAAGAGAACCTTGCAAAGGAGCTTAAGTCCTTTATCAATTCAATTAAAACGGGAGCCAAGACAGCGGTTACGGCGCTTGAAGCTTTTGAAGCGTTAAAAGTTGTCCTTGAAATAGAAAAACAGATTGCCAAAAAGTCCAAAAAAATGAAGGTGTAAGGTTGAAAATACTGATATCCGCCGGGGAGGCATCAGGCGATAATTACGGCGCGCTTCTTGCGCGGGCGGTTAAAAAAAAGGACCGTAAGGCCCAAATAACCGGCTTTGGCGGGCCAATGATGTCAGGGGCGGGCGTTGACGTAAAAATAGAACTTACCAGGTTCGCGCTTGTGGGTTTTGCGGAAGTCGCGAAAAAAATATTCAGCATAATAAATGTTTATAACAAAGCCCTTGGTGTCATAAAAGCCGAAAAACCCGATGTGCTTGTGGTCATTGATTATCCCGGTTTTCACCTTAAGCTTATCAAAGATGCAAGAAAGCTTGGGGTGAAAAAAATAATTTACTACATAACGCCGCAGGTATGGGTGTGGAAATACAAACGCATTTTTAAAATAAAAAAATACGCGGACTTCTGCGTTGTGGCGTACCCGTTCGAAGAAAAGATTTTTACAAAAGAGGGGATAAAGGCGCGTTATTTCGGCCATCCGCTGAAAGAGATGATGCCAAAGGCGGGTAAAATAAAAAAATCCAAAAATAAGGTTTTTAACGTGGGCGTTTTTCCGGGAAGCAGGGAAAATGAAGTAAAAAAATTCATGGATCCCATACTTGAAACGTGCGTTTTAACCGCGCAAAAAGTAAAAAGGGTTAAGTTCACTGTCTATCTTGCCGAAGGCACAAACAGGGATTTTATAAGGCAAAAAACTGTGGCTTTAAAAAATATCATGTTTGAATTTAAAAGCGGCAGGGATTACGCTTCAAGGGCCGCGCTTGACGCGGCCATCGCGAAATCAGGCACCACAACGCTGGAACTTGCCATGATGGGCGTGCCGATGGCTGTGGTATACAGCGTAAGCCCGCTTACGTTTATGCTTGCAAAACCGATGCTTAAATCAAAATTCGCCGCGCTTCCGAATATAATAGCGGAAAGGGAAATTGTGAAAGAATTCATACAGGACGGTTTTAAGCCCGCTTTGGTGGCGGATGAAATAATAAAAATACTGACACAGCCGGGGTATAGAAAAGCGGTAAAAGGCGCGCTTAAAAAAACCGTGGGCAGCCTTGAAACGGCCGAAAACCCGTCTGAAAAGACCGCGTCCGCGGTTCTGGGCGGCCTGAAATGATGTTTTTATATAACCTTCTTCTTAACTTGTTGTTTATATTGCTGCTTCCTTTTTTGCCTTTTGCCTTTATCTTCGGAAAAAAGCTGCGGCGCGGCATCGGCGAAAGGCTGGGCATAATAGGCAAAGAAACTTTAAATAAAATAAAAGGCCGCAGCATAATCTGGTTTCACGCGGCGTCGGTCGGCGAAACGCAGGCGCTTTTGCCCGTTATTTCGGAATTCAACAAAATCAACGATTCAATGGATATAATAATTACAACAACAAGCATCAACGGCAGGAATAAAATGAGGGAAGTGATGAAAGAAAAAGCCCTGTATATCTGCCTGCTGCCGCTTGACCTTAACTTTATCATCCGCCCGTTTATCGCGAAAATAGCCCCTAAAATGGCTGTGGTGGTGGAAACAGAACTGTGGCCGAATCTGATAGACGGGCTGCACGCGCGGCATGTGCCTATGGCTATGATAAACGGAAGGATATCGGTCAAAAGCTTCGGCCTGTATATGAGATTTAAAAAGTTTTTCAGCTCGCTTATAGAAAAGTTCGCGATTCTGATGATGCAGAGCGAAAAAATGGTTGTGCGTTTAAGGATGATGGGCGTGAAAAGGGAAAAAATGATAATGATAAGAAACACAAAATACAGCACAAATTCCGCGAATGACTCTTCCGGAAAAATTGCGATTCCAAAAGATGTAAACAGAAAAATTGTGGTGGCCGGCAGCATAAGAAAGGGCGAGGAATACACGGTTATAAAAGGATTTAAAAAATCCCTGCTTGGAAAGGCGTGCCTTATAATAGCGCCGCGCCATCTTGACAGGGTGGAAGACACAAAAAAGGTACTTGAAGCGGAAAATATGACTTATGTCCTCTGGACGGAAGTTCAGAACTATAAAGCGGTTTTGTTTTATGACGCGATAATATTAAACACCATAGGCGAACTGCAGTACATTTACAAATCGGGGGATTACGCCATAATAGGCGGGGGATTTAAGCCGTTTGGAGGCCATAACCCGATGGAAGCCGCCTTAAACAGCCTTCCCGTAATTATGGGGCGCAATATGTTTAATTTCGAGGACACTTCGCAGCGTTTTGTAAAGGCGGGCGGCGCCTTTATGATTGATGATTCGCCGGAACAGCTTGCGGAAAAACTTAAGTTTTTGTATGATAATCCAAAAGAAGCCGCTGAAATGGGAAAAAAAGGCAAAGAGGCAATTGAAGCTTTTAAAGGCACGGCTGCCACTACAGCGCTTATTATTAACGAAGTCCTGCTTGAAAATATGTCGTCAAAGGCGGAAAATTAATGGGAATTGATAATTTCTGGCAAAAATCCATATCAGGCAAAAACAGGGGAATACTTGAACTGTTATTTTTTGTTTTTCTTCTTTTTCTATCGCTATTTTATTTAGCCGGCCTTGGAATAAAGAACCTGGCTGACGGGCTGGGGCTTTTTAAAAAAAAGCAGTACGGCAAAAGGTTGATTTCAGTCGGCAATATAACGGTTGGCGGAACCGGCAAGACGCCGTTTGTTGAGGAAATAGGCAAAAAAATAGTAAAATCAGGAAAATCGCTTTTGATTGTCGAAAAGGGGTATAAACGAAAAAAGAATAAAAGCACAGAGCTTGTCTCTGACGGCGAAAAACTGCTGCTAAAACCGCTTTATGCCGGAGATGAAGCTTATATGATAGCAAGGAATATACAGGGCGCAAAGGTGATTGTAAGTTCCAACAAGATAAAAGGCATTGATTCCGGAATTTCGGCGTTTAATCCTGATTTTATACTTCTGGATGACGGATTTCAGAAACGGCACCTTATAGAAAAACCCCATAACGTGGTCCTTGTAAACGCGCTTAATCCGGCCGGCAACGGCAACCTTTTTCCGGCGGGAATCCTGCGCGAACCTTTTTCCGCGCTTAAATACGCTGATACTGCCGTCATTACAAATACCAACCTTGTAAACGACTACAATAAGGTTTTAAAACTTGCTGACAAAATACAGTCTTTAAACAAAAATATAAAAGTGTTTGAAGCGGAACACAGCCCCAAATTTTTTTACAATGTGATAAACGGAGAAAAAGAAGGGCTTAATTTTGTAACGGGCAAAAAGATTATCCTGTTTTCCAGCCTTGGCAATCCGGAAGGTTTTGAAAAAACAATGTCGGCAATGGGCGCGGATGTTATGTTAAGCATACGTTTCAGAGACCATCACAGGTTTACAAAAAAAGAGATAAAGGGTTTTATGGGGCTGCTTGAAAGGACCGGTACGCAGTATCTTATAACCACGGAAAAAGATGAAGTGCGGCTTAATAAAAAATTTGTAACCGACAAAAGGGTATTCGCGTTAAAGATAGGAATGCTTATAAAAAATTCCAAAGAACTTGAAAAAAGGCTTAAAATATCATGAAAGTTCTGCTTATAAGGTTAAGCTCCGCGGGCGACATACTTGCCGCTTTCAGGGCGGTCCGCGCCTTAAAAAAAGCGGGCCATACTGTCCACATAGCGGTAAAGGACGCTTACACGGGAATAGCCAAAATCCTTGGATGCGATGAAATATATGGCCTGAAAAAAGGCGGGCTGAATGAACTTGTGACGCGGCTTAAGAAAAACAGCTACGGAGCGGTTGTGGATATCCAGGGAAACTTAAAGTCACGCTTTATTTCGGCGTCTTTAAAAGCACCGGTAAAAAGGCTTTACCGCAAAGATTCGGCGGCAAGAAGGATAATGGTAATATTTAAACTGTACTTTGGAAGCAGGATTCCGGTTTACGCGCGTTATCTTGCGGCGCTTGCCGGAATTGTCCCGGATAAAATAATAGCGGATGAATCACAGCCAAAGAAAAAAAAGAATCCCTTAAAATTCAGGGTTCTTGTCCATACCGGGGCCAGGTGGCCGCTGAAAAGATGGCCTTATTATCTTGAACTTGTAAAACTTCTGGCCGCGGAAAAGAACGTAAGTTCGGTTGTGATAACCGGGGTAAAAGACGAGGTTGCAAAAAACGACGGGATACTATATATTAAAGGCAGGAAGATAAGGAACCTGATAGGGGCAACAACACTGTCACAGATGGCGGGCGAAGCGGGGAAAGCGGATCTTTTTATAGGCAATGATACTGTTGCCGCGCACGCGGCCGCAATACACGGCATCCCTTCTTTTGTGATGCTGGGGCCCACTGTAAGCGAATTTGGTTTTATTACGGAACCTGTTTTTTCAGTGATTCAAAGAAGCCTTGCGTGCAGGCCGTGCAGCCTTCACGGAGGCAATAAATGCGTTACAGGAACCTTTGAATGCATGAAGAAAATATCCGCGGAAGAAGTAATGAAAAGGGTTTTGCCGGTAATACGCGGAAAAAAAACGGCGGTAATTAATGTCAAAGGCGTTTAATTATAAAAAAGCCAAAGAAAAGATGAAAATAATCAATCCCAAACAGATTAACCTCAGGGAACTGAAACACGTATTGATAATGGCGCCGCGCCACAGGGAGGATTTAATACTTGCGACTCCCGCGTTTAACGCCTTAAAAGAAGCCCTTTCTCCGGAAAGCGAAATAACCGTAATTACAACTGATTCCCAGAAAAAAATAGCGGCAGCGTGCCCTGCGGTCAGTTTTGTAAAACCCACGGGGTTTAAGGATATCATTAAATCGCTTTACGATGTCTGCAAGGAAAAATACGACCTGTTTATCTGTTTTGAAGACAGCTTTTTTTATAAGATACTGTTTGGCTCCATCATCACAGCCAAGGCAAAACTGACCCTGGAGCCTAAAAATCCGGATAAGCTTTATAATTCAATTTATAATTTAAGTTTAAGGACAATAGGGCAGGTGCAGCATAAAATAATAAAGTACATGAGCCTGGTAAGGTACATAGGCGCCAATTCCTATGATTTTAACCCAAGGCTGAAAATTTCCGAAGAAGACAAACAATACGCCGCGGATTTCATCCGCGAAAAAAACATAGACTGCGACAAACCCCTTATAGGCATCCACCCGACATGCCATGAACGCGGCAAAAGGTGGTCCTTTAACAAATTCGCGCAGGTGGTTTCAATCCTGACGGAACAGGAAAAATGCACGGTTGTTGCTTTCCACCACAGGGATGAAGAGGGCATGTTTAAGGAATTTATGCACATATCAAAAAATAAGTGCGTGGCAGCTGACACATATGATTATATGAAGCTGGCCGCAATTTCAAGATACCTTTCGTGTTTCGTGACCAATGAAAGCGATT
>JAKQNO010000085.1 GCA_029565735.1 bacterium | reverse complement strand
ACAGAAGACGGTTTTAAAAGGCTGTCTGTAATGGCTTCAACATCAGACGGTTTTAAGATAGCCGAAGAAGACCTTGCTTTAAGGGGGCCGGGCGAGTTTTTGGGCACCAGGCAGCACGGTTTGCCCGAATTCAGGCTGGCTAACCTTATCACGGACAGGAAGATACTGGAATCCGCAAGGCAGGCGGCGGAATGGCTGCTGTCTTCCAATTGTGATATGGATCACAGAAAAATTAACGAAACTATTGATAATATTAAACATAAGTCAGGCAGAAATTATGACTTGATAAATATCGGATAAAATTTTATAGTAATTATTAACCATCGCGGCCGGATAAAGCCGGCACAGGAGGGTTTGATGAGAATAAAATATTACGGTGTAAGGGGTTCAATACCCGTGACCGGAAAAGATTTTAACAAATACGGCGGCAGCACAACGTGCATCTGCGTCACTGACGCGAATACCACGCTTGTAATTGACGCGGGCACCGGTATGCGCATGCTTGGCAAAGATTTAATGAAAATAAGCCCCACAGGCCACAAAATACACGTTTTAATGACTCATTACCACTGGGACCACCTTATGGGATTCCCGTTTTTCACACCGGCTTTTATAAAGGGCAATGAAATAAATTTTTACGGTGAAACCAAATATAACTTAAGCGTTCAGGATGTTTTTAAAAAGCAGCAGCAGTTCATCAATTTTCCCATAGAGTTGTCCGGAATGGCAGCCAAACTGCACTTTACAGACATTCAGGAAAATGACGAAATTAACATAGGGCCTTTTAAAATTTCCACGGCAAAATTC
Organism: bacterium; assembly: GCA_029565735.1. Taxonomy (GTDB): domain Bacteria; phylum Oederibacteriota; class PGYV01; order PGYV01; family PGYV01; genus PGYV01. The sequence goes on along the minus strand of JAKQNO010000085.1, from coordinate 837 downwards.
AACCATCCGGCGGGAACGCTTGGCTACAGGATACAGTCGGGGAACTCCGTATTTGTCGCGGCAACAGACATTGAACATTACGCGGTGCCTGATAACAAGCTTATAAAGCTTGCCAAGGACGCGGACATTTTAATGTACGACGCGCAGTTTACGCCGGAAGAATACCCCAAATATATTGGCTGGGGCCATTCCACGTATGAAGAGGGAATAAAAGCCGCGCAGCTTGCGGGAGTAAAGGAACTTCACCTGTGCCACCACGCGCCGGAACATACGGACGCGCAGATAGACGAAATACAGGCAATGGCGCAGATGAAGTTTGAAAAATCTTTCGCGATACAGGAAGGCTGGGAAGTTCAGATATAAAACATAGCGTTTTAAGCTATAGGCAGTTAAGCAATAGCGAAGGATTAAAGGCAGGTTTCACAACAGTTGCGAAAATAATGCGTATTATAAAAATTGGAGGGCGTTATGCCGGATCCGGTTGAATATGAAGTCCTTAAAGATGTAATACTTTTTAAGGGGATGTCAGACAGCGAACTTGAAGTTGTTTCAAAAAAAGTTTTTTTTAAGCCGTATAAAAAAGGGTCCACGCTGTTTGTTGAAGGCATGCCCGGCGAGGTTTTATACATAGTCGCCGAAGGAAGCGTGGATATAATAAAAAAGACAAAAGACGGGGATAAGGTCATAGCAAACCTGGGCAAAGGCGAAATAGTCGGCGAAATGTCGCTTATTGATTCCGGCGCAAGGACAGCCACGGGAAAAACAGGCGAGGATTCAAAACTTATTGTAATTACAAAAAACAGTTTTATGGAAATGCTGGACAGCGACCCTGCGATA
>JAKQNO010000077.1 GCA_029565735.1 bacterium | reverse complement strand
CGCTTTTACCGTCAGGCGACACAGCCGGATAATTATCGCTGCGCACGCCGGTTGTAAGCCTTTTTTTTAAGCTGCCGTCAGGCGATACGGCGTAGATAAAAGTCCCGTTGCCGTCGCCTTCAACACCGGCGTACACAATAAGCCCTTTAAGGCTGTTTGCATTGCCCTTAAATATTTCCTTTATCTGCGTGCATCCTGTAAAAACCGGCACCATTAAAACAGTAATAAACAGCAGTAATTTTTTCATAAGCATAACCGCCTTGTATTTTTTCGTTTAACTCTCCGCAAAGATTATACCATTTAACAGCATGGCAGAAAAATAAGAAAAAACAGCGGCTCAGCAGCTCGGAAGAGCAGCAAGTTCGAAAAATAGCAGACTACGAAAACAGATAAACCCAAACTAAAAATTAAACAACGCGGGCTAAAGACCCGCGTCTACCAAGGCAAAGTAATAATAACATTAAATACAATTTGGCATCAGCCTGGCGGATTGCAAAACAAAAACGGGGCGTATCATGATACGCCTCTGCATTATCAAACCTGAACAAACTTTTAAATCACCCGCCCTTATCACTACATTTCCAAAAACTGCCTGATTCCTATTACTGCTGTTGTTTCATCAATACTTCTATTTTCTTCCGATTCATTTATCATATACGCATCCGACTTGGAAAACGCCGCGATTCTGACTCTTGCGTCTTTTATTCCATCAAACATGCCCGGGTCAAAACGCATCCCGGATTTAAATTCACACAGCGTAAAATCACCTTCTTTTTCAATGACAAGATCCACTTCAGCACCCTTTGCCGTGCGATAAAAGAAAAGTGTTTCCCGGGCGCCTGTATTTCTTATTTTCTTAACCGCTTCGCTGACACAGTAATTTTCAAAGAGATAACCCAGAAGCGGCGATGTATTAAGCGTTTTTTTATCCATAATATTGTTAAGCCTGCATACCATTCCATTATCCATAAAGTATACCTTTGGACTTTTTGTAAGCCTTGTCCGTGTATTGGCATGATATGGATAAAGCAGATATATCAGCCCCCCCGCTTCAAGAATTGATACCCATTTTTTTATGGTTGAAACCGCCACCCCGATATCCGCGGCAATGGCGCTTAAATTTAGAATCTGCCCGCAGCGGTAAGACAATATTTTATAAAAAGCCGAAAAAGCGGTAATGTCACCGACATTGTAGAGGGTCTTAACATCGCGTTCCAGATAAGTCTGAATATATGTATCATACCATCTTTGAAGGTTGGTAATATTTTCAGAATACACCTGCGGGTAAGTCCCGCGAAGGCATGCGTTTTCAAAAAGTTCCTTCCCGTTTTTAATTCCGGTGAAAGCGGAAATTTCACCTAACGACAGAGTTTCCATATTAAGTATACCCACCCTGCCCGCCAATGTTTCCGTAAATTTCTCCGCAAGCAGAAATTTCTGCGAGCCGGTTATTATAAACCTTCCTTTTTCACGCGGATTTTCATCTATTTTCATTTTTATCTGCGGAAAAAGATCCGGCGCGTACTGCGCTTCGTCAATAATCAGTTTTTCCTTAAAAGTATTTAAAAACATCTCCGGATCTGTCTGGGCCAGCCGTCTTGCGGAAAAATCATCAAGGGTTACATAATTATATCCTTTTCCAAGGATATGTTTTATCAAAGTGGTTTTACCGGCCTGACGGGGCCCGGTAACGGTTACAGCCGGAAACTCTGTTATTATCTGCTTAAATGCCTTTTCAATACCCCGTTTTAGATATATGTTTTCCATATTTGTATAATAAAATATATAGGATTATTAGTCAAGTGCAAATTTAGTTTCACATCGTAAATTTGCACCAAACAGACTATTCGTGTTATATATCCTGTTTCTATAAATACTGAACCCAAACAAAACCTTTAAACAACGCGGGCTGAAGGCCCGCGTCTGCCACGGCTAAATAATCACACCATCAGATACGATTTGGAATCAGCCTGGCGGATTGCAAAACAAAAACGGGGCGTATCATGATACGCCTCTGCATTAAAAACAGCCTGTTAAATAAAAAAGCGGCAAGGGATGACAGACAACCCCTTGCCGCTTGATTTATACTTAAAATTAACCTATTGCTTTTCCGCCTCTTTCTTCCGTCCTTATCCTTACGCACTCTTCCAGCGGCAGGACAAAAATCTTACCGTCGCCTGTTTCGCCTGTTTTGGCGCCGTCAATAATCGCCTTAACTGCGGGCTCCACAAACTTGTCATTAACCGCTATTTCCAGGCGCAGCTTGCGCAGAAGGTTGCCGGTTTCCCTGATTCCGCGGTAGACTTCGTTAACACCCATCTGCCTGCCGTGCCCCAGCACTTCGCTTACGGTCATAAGGTTTATGTCATTTTTATAAAGCTCCTGCTTTACTTCTTCCAGCCTGTACGGCTGAATTATCGCCACAATAAGTTTCATATTATCCTCCTTTTTTTATTCAATCAGTGTATAAGCCCTTTCATTGTGCTCGGACAGGTCAACCCCGATATTTTCGTCTTTCTCTTTTAACCTTACGCCCATAGTCAAATCTATTAACTTAAAGATTATAAACGTGCCCACAAAACTGTATGCCATTGTCGCAACAACCGATATAAGCTGAATCATAAACTGTTTCGGGTTGCCGAACATTGTGCCTGTGCCAAGCGCGTTAACAGCCGGATTTGCAAACACGCCTGTCAAAAGCGCGCCAACCATTCCGCCCACGCCGTGCACGCCGAACGCGTCAAGCGAATCGTCATACTTGAATATTCCTTTTACTATGCTGACTGCAACAAAACAAACTGCAGCTACCGCAATACCTATAAGTATCGCGCCGGTAACATCCACAAAACCCGAAGCAGGGGTTATTGCCACAAGGCCTGCCACAGCCCCCGATACCGTGCCAAGCACTGTCGGCTTGCCGTTATAGAACCATTCAATTACAGCCCATGTTAAAGCCGCAGCTGCCGCAGCCGTGTTGGTCACAACAAAAGCGTTTGCGGCAAGGCCGTTTGCGCCAAGCGCGGAACCCGCGTTAAACCCGAACCATCCGAACCATAACAAACCCGCGCCAAGAACCGTAAACGGCATGTTGTGCGGTATGGGGCCAAGCGTGCCCGTATTTTTTCTTTTTCCT
>JAKQNO010000076.1 GCA_029565735.1 bacterium | reverse complement strand
CGCTTTTACCGTCAGGCGACACAGCCGGATAATTATCGCTGCGCACGCCGGTTGTAAGCCTTTTTTTTAAGCTGCCGTCAGGCGATACGGCGTAGATAAAAGTCCCGTTGCCGTCGCCTTCAACACCGGCGTACACAATAAACCCTTTAAGGTTATTTGCATTACCCTTTAAAATTTCCTTTATCTGCGTGCATCCGGTAAACAAAAGCACTGACACCGTAATAAGTACAGATAATATTTTTTTCATATTCCCTCCGTAGGATAAATAGTATAACCGGTTATATTTGTAACTAAAAAACCGGGTGCAGTTCAAATAAAAAACGCATCTACTTTATAATACAATACTTCTGCCTGTATATTAATTTATTATTTTTGTCCGTTATTATTACCGCATAAACACCGGGTACCGCGGCGCTGCCTGAAACTGTTTTTTTATCCCAGACATGCCTGCCGCACGAATTGCGGATTCCCCATACTTTTTCACCGGCAATATTATAAATAGTCACATCACAACCGTCCGGCATACCTTCAAATATAAGGTTCTCCGCATCATCCTTTAACGGATTCGGATAAACTTTTAAAATCTGTTTTAAATCTCCCGGCGTATGCGTTGGTGTAAAGTCAGGAGTTACGGTCGCAGTTATGGAAAGCGTACATGTAACAGTAACTGTCTGCGTTATTGATGCTGTAATCGTGGCCGTTGCCGTGGGCGTGGGATTGCACCTGTCTTTTATCCTGCATAAAATCATATGAAAATCAAAATCGGTTCCGCCGTTATTATACCCGGCGCGTCCGGCCGTGTAAAAAGTCCCGTCATCCGGGCATGCAAGCCCAAAAACAACCTCGTTATTTCCCAAAGAAGATAAATTTTTTAAAATAACGCTCCCTGTGCCGTTAAAAGTCGTATCATAAGCCCCGTTCTCTTTAATCTTCCATACCGCGGCATTCCAGTCTGTCCCCATATGGCTTTCACCGGCAATTACATAGTCCCCGGTGCTGTTTTGTAAAATATCCCAGCCCACATCTGTCGCGCCGGCACCGGCCGCGTCATCATAAAGCCTGTACCCCGAAGCTGAAAAGGACGTGTCAAAACTGCCGTTTGCATTTAATTTATAAATTATCATTGCAGGTTCGGTTGCATTGTCATAAACGCTTCCGGTTGCGACTATTTTTCCCGCGGAATCAGATATGATATCAAGGCCGCGTTCCAAAACTGTGGAAAGATTAAAGACCCTGAATCCCGTTGAATTAAAAGTTGTGTCAAGCGCGCCTGATGCGGTCAGGCGCCATATAACCGTATCAACATTATTGGCGGCATTGTAGCTGACGCCGGTTATCAACACCCTTCCGGAACTGTCAGCTGCCATTCCAAGACCATTATCATTTTTATTCCCGCCTGCCGCGCTGTTGTGCGTGAACACGCCGTCTCCGCCCCCAAATGACGTATCAAGGTTTCCGCTATCCGTAAACCTCCACACACCAAGGTCAGCATCAGTCCCGTCAAGATTATAAGTTCCGCAGACTGTTATTTTATTATCCTGATCAACTAAAACCGAAGAAGCCGTCCCATACGCCGCGGTATACACGTAATAACCCGTTGAATGAAAACTTGTATCAAGTGTGCCGTTGCTGTTAAGCCGCCAGACAGTCATGCGCACCAGCCCGCCGGCATTGGACGCGCCGGCAACCACTATTCTGCCCAAACCGTCAATTGCCAGCGCCTGCGAAGAATCACTTGTCCCCGAAGAAGAATATGTATGCTCCATATGGAAAAAACCCGTGGAGTTAAACGAAGTATCCAAAGTGCCGTCCGTGTTATATCTCCAGACCGCCATTTCGGTACGGCCTGCCGCGTTCATAATGCTTCCGCAGACAACAGGTTTGTTATCCTGCTGAATGGCAACGCCATAAGCACCGGCAAGATTATAACCCGCATTATATTCCGCTATGCCGTCTTCATTAAAATCCGCGTCTCTCTGTACGCACGCGGTTTCAGTGGGAACCGGCGCCGCCGCAAGGTTTAAAGATAAAAACACAAATATCAGCACATGTACTATTTTTCTGTTCACTTTTATACTCTTTTTGATTGGTTTGTAATTAAACGTGTTCATATCTTATAACAAAATCAACTTTTTTTCCGCAAGAAAATGCCATTCAGATTAAAGCAAAAAATATTAAGCAGGGGCCTATTTGCACCAGGCAGTTTTCGGAGAGTTAATTACCATGTTATTACAAACACTTAACGAAACATCAAAAACCGCGGGCTGCCGTCTCTGCCATAACAGATTTATTGCTGCGGCGTCCGGTAAATACCCGCGCCTGCCACGGTGAAATAATCACACCATTAAATACGATTTGACATCAGCCTCGCGGATTACAAAACAAAACCGAGGCGTATCATGATACGCCTCTACATTAAAAACAGCCTGTTAAATAAAAAAAAGCGGCAAGGGATGGCAGACAACCCCTTGCCGCTTAATGTGTTCTTAATAACTAACCTATTGCTTTGCTTCCTCTTTCTTCTGTCCTAATCCTTACGCACTCTTCCAGCGGAAGAATAAATATTTTCCCGTCGCCTGTTTCGCCTGTCTTTGCGCCTTCAACTATCGCTTCAACAGCCGGCTCTGCAAATTTGTCATTTACCGCTATTTCCAGGCGCAGCTTGCGCAGCAGGTTTCCGGTTTCCCTTATTCCGCGGTACACTTCGTTCACGCCCATCTGCCTGCCGTGGCCAAGCACTTCGCTGACAGTCATAAGGTTTATATCGCTTTTATACAGCGCCTGTTTTACTTCTTCCAGCCTGTAAGGCTGAATTATCGCTATTATCAGTTTCATAACATCCTCCTTTTTTTATTCAATCAGTGTGTATGCCCTTTCATTGTGTTCAGACAGGTCAACCCCGACATTTTCATCCTTCTCTTTTAACCTTACGCCCATTGTTAAATCAATCGCCTTAAAGATTATAAATGTCCCTACAAAACTGTACGCCAAAGTCGCGGCAACCGATATCAGCTGAATCATAAACTGTTTTGGATTGCCGAACATAGTGCCTGTGCCAAGCGCGTTAACAGCCGGATTCGCAAGCACGCCTGTCAAAAGCGCGCCAACCATTCCGCCCACGCCGTGCACGCCGAACGCGTCAAGCGAATCGTCATACTTGAATATCCCTTTTACTATGCTGACTGCAACAAAACAAACGCCGGCCACCGCAATACCTATAAGTATCGCGCCGGTAACATCCACAAAACCCGAAGCAGGGGTTATTGCCACAAGGCCTGCCACAGCCCCCGATACCGTGCCAAGCACTGTCGGTTTGCCGTTATAGAACCATTCAATTACAGCCCATGTTAAAGCAGCGGCTGCCGCAGCCGTGTTTGTTACCACAAAAGCATTTGCGGCAAGGCCGTTTGCGCCAAGCGCGGAACCCGCGTTAAACCCGAACCATCCGAACCATAACAAACCCGCGCCAAGAACCGTAAACGGCATGTTGTGCGGTATGGGGCCAAGCGTGCCCGTATTTTTTCTTTTTCCT
>JAKQNO010000066.1 GCA_029565735.1 bacterium | reverse complement strand
GCTGATACCGCGCTTATAGAAGGATATGAAAAGTACACCCTTGTGCCTTTCTGCAAATGTACGCCGCCTGATACAGTTGATCCGGATTATAACTCTATTACATCAAAAATAAGGCAGGACAAAGCGCTTGAAACAGAAGCTGCAGCAAAAAAATACGGTAAAAAAGTAAAATTTGTAAGGGATACAAACCTTACTGATGTAAAAAGCGCCTCCTATTATATGAATACTAACGGCGCGGACTCTTCTTCTGAAAGAACCTATTATTATTGTTTTACTTCCGCCATATCTTCGGACGGCGCCGTGCAGGAAGCATCCGAAGTTATGGCAGGCTCGTGCGTATTTAGGGATATTGACGCTGAAAAGCTTGGCCGTGAAGCCGCGCAAAAAGCGGATATGCTGTTAGGCGGGGGTGCTTTAAAAACAGGCAGATACAGCCTTATACTTCCGCCGCAGGCAGCCGTGGATTTCCTGCAGATATTAGCGCCGCTTTTTTACGCTTCCAATATACGCAAAGGCAAATCTCTTTTTGGTTCAAACAAAGAAGGCGATACTGTCGCAGCATCCATACTTAACATAAACGACGACGCGCTTCTGGCTTTCCGCGCGGGAAGTTTTGGCACGGACGGCGAAGGTATTGCCGGAAAAAATAAGATGCTTATAAAGCACGGAAAGCTTATGGAATTTTTATATGACATATCATCCGCGAATTTCTTTAAAAAAGAGCCTGGAGGCAACGGCGTGCGCGGAAGTTTTAAAACGCTTCCTGAATGCGGGGTATCCAATTTTTATATTGTGCCGGGGGATTCCAGAAAAGATAATATTATGAAAGGCAGCGGCCTTATAATAAACTCTTTAATGGGGCTGCACACCGCGGACCCCGTGTCAGGCAATTTTTCGCTGGGTTTAAACGGTTGGCTTCTTGAAAAAGGCGAAATTAAGCAGGCAGTAAAGGAAATGCTTGTAACCGGCAACATAAAGGACGTGTTAATGAATGTCAGGGATGTATGCGAAGACATAACGTTTTATTTTAATTACGGAAGCCCCACTGTTGTAATAGGGGACATGACAGCGGCAGGAAGATAAAACAAAATCAGGAGCAGGCAATGAAAAAAACAATCACCGGCATAATAGGTTTCCCGCTTTCCCATACTTTATCCCCTGTAATGCATAACGCGGTTTTTAAAAAATATAAAATGAAATGGGAATATAAGGTATTTGAAACAGAACCGGAAAATGTCCCTGCTGTGATAGAAAGGGTAAGGCGGGAAAACATTAAAGGGATAAACGTCACAATTCCGCACAAGCACGCTGTAATGCCGCTTCTGGATAAAATTGACCCTGCCGCCGAAAGGATAGGCGCGGTGAACACCGTTAATAACGTAAACGGGGTCCTTACAGGATATAACACTGACTATCTTGGCTTTCTTGCCACGCTTAAAAAGGCAAAGATAAATCTTAAAGGAAAAAAAGTGGTAATGCTTGGAGCCGGCGGCGCCGCGCACGCCGTTGGGTACGCCTTAATGACGCAAAAACCTTCAAAATTCCACATTTATAATATAGATATCCCGATGACAAAAAACCTTGTTAAAAAACTGGGATTAAAAAAAGCCATAATAGGGGATATTAAAAAAAGCGCGGCAAAGGACAAGGTACTTGCCGAAGCTGATTTTATAATGAACTGTACGTCGGTGGGAATGCACGGCAATCAGGTGGTATATGAAATTGAAAAGTTAAAAAAAGGCGCGGTTGTATACGACATTATCTACAATCCGGAAAAAACGGAGTTTTTAGCGCGTGCGGAAAAAATGGGCGCTAAAATAATAAACGGGCTTGATATGCTTATTTATCAGGGGATGGAATCGTTTAAGATTTGGACAGGAAAAAAATCCGATTATCCCCTTATAAAAGAAAAGTTGAACAGGTATTTTAATAAAAAATAAATTGTTTTAGGGGGTGTGTTGTATGAGTGATGAAAAACTGACTCCTATTGACACTGACAGGTCAATGCGCATTGACGAGCGGCAGAACAGAGTCCAGCCCCCGCACAATAAGGGAAAGCAGAAAAAGAATTTTAAAGAAGAACTTATTAAAAAAGAAAAAGAAGTTCTGGAAAAAGAACATCAGGAAGTAAAACCTGACACAAACGCAAGATACAAGGACGGAAGAAGAATCTGATGAAAAAAATAGCGGTATTTTTTACAGCGTTGCTTGTAATGGCGGCCTGCACGGCAAAACCGGAAAAGATAGAAAAAGTCTATTATCCGTCGGGAAAACTGCTGGCGGAAATGCCCATGGTAAAAGGGTTAAAACACGGGAAAATTATATGGTATTACGAATCAGGGGACATAAAAACAACACAGGAAGTTAAAAGAGGCGCGGCTGACGGAAGGATAATTTTTTATTACGAGGGCAATATAAAAGAGCACGAAGGCGTGATAAAAAACGGCAAACGCATAGGCGAGTTTAAATATTACGACAGGCAGGGAAAACTGATAAAGTCAGAGTTTTACAGCAATGGAAGCGTTGTAAAAGAAAAAACATACACGCCATAATTATCCGCAGTTATAATCTGTCCTTTATTGTAGAGACGCAATATATTGCGTCTCGCTTTGATTGGTTGAATTTGCAGTGGTAGACGCGGGTCTTCAGCCCGCGGGTTTTGTTTTTAAACGGGAGCGGTTATCGGGAATTAAAAATTTATTTAGGGATATTCCATGAAAATAAAACATCCTGAAACGGGGATATGCGGGTTATCGTGCAGGCTGTGCCCCAATTATCAAACGGACGCAAAGAGCAGGTGCCCGGGGTGCAAAAGCGATTACAGGATGTCCGCGGGATGCCCTTTTATAACATGCGCCGTAAAAAATAAAGGCATTGAATTCTGCTGGGACTGCGAAGAAAATAAAACCTGCGTTAAGTGGAAAAAACACAGGGAAGCAGGGAAAAAGCACGATTCCTTTAAATGCTATCAGGCGCTTGAAAATGATATTGCCTTTATTCAGAAGCACGGCGTTAAAAAGTTTATAAAAGGGCAGAAGGTAAAAGAAAAACTGTTAAAAGCGATGCTGAAAGATTTTAATGACGGCCGTTCCAAAAGTTATTACTGCATCGCGGCAACTGTGATGAAAACGGAAGAATTACGGCAGATAATAATAAAGGCAAAAAAAGCCTCCGCAGGAATTAACATAAAGGAAAGGGCAAAAGTATTGCATAAAATTCTTGACGAAACCGCTGCAAAGAAGAAATATTTTCTGAAACTAAGAAAATAATAAACGATTTTCTTTTGACTTTAACACTTATTATGTGTACACTTATTATGTACACATAAGGAGGCAATCATGAAAGCGTCGGTTTTGGATCTTCGCAGGAAAATGAAATCAATAATTTCCGCTATTGACAGGAAAGAAAAAGTAATACTTACCCACAGGGGTACGGAAAAAGGCGTTATATATCCTGTTAATTTAGAGCCGGAAGGTGAATATAATCTTTTTGAAGATCCTGCTTTTGGTATGTGGGCAAAGCATAAGAAAAGCGTTAGCCGGACCGTCAAAGATTTAAGGAAACCACGCCATGCAGTTTGATACTGATGTACTGATATGGCTTTTAAGGGGAAACAGAAATGCCGCGGATAAAATTATGTCTGAAAAGGACAGATGCATAAGCGTTATTACGTTTATGGAACTTTTAAAAGCGGCTGCCAATAAGAATGAAAGCGCGGCAATAAAAAAGCTGATTAAAAAACTAAACTTTACCGTAATACCAATAAACGACGATATCAGCCACAGGTCTCTTATATATATGGAAGAGCACGGCCTTAAAAGCGCCATATCTGTCGCGGACTGCCTTATTGCCGCAACAGCCGCGGAATCCACACAGGTTCTATGCACTGCAAACCATAAGGACTTCAGGGCAATTGGAGATATAGAACTGGAAGGATTCAAAGCATAATATGAAAATTCTAAGAACATTGATGATGGTTTTATTGCCGGTTATGGCGTACGCTTATTCCAACGAATTCAACCCGCCGCACTGGCCGGGTGAGGGATATAATTCAAATTATTTCATATTGGGCGTGCCTGATTCCAAACTGCAGATAAGCACAAAGTTCCGCGCAATTAAGGAAGGCGGGCTTTTTGTCGCTTACACTCAGCAGATGTACTGGGGGCTGTGGGAGGATTCACATCCCATGTATGACGTAAATTACAACCCCGATATGTTTTTCAGGATAGTTGTTGATAACAGCCGTTCTGCCTGGCTTGATGTGGGGCTTTTGGACCATGAATCAAACGGGCTGCAGGGCGAAGATTCGCGCAGTTGGAATAAACTTTACCTGCGGTATACGGATGGCGTATTTATAGGGCAGGAAAACGAACTGCACTGGTCGTTTAAGGTGTGGTACCCTTACGGCCCTGACCCCACTTCGCCGGACCTGCAGCGTTACAGGGGCACGTTTGAAATGCAGGTTACAATAAACAATATTGCCAAAGGGCTGTTTGACAGGAATGATTTAACAATAAGGGTGTATCCGGGCGGCCCGTCATCAGTTGATTTATTAAAGGGAGGGCAGGAAATTACGCTGCGCGGGAATCTGTTTTTTATGAAAGATATGCTTCCTGTTGTTGTCCTGCAGTTTTTTCACGGATACGGCGAAAGGCTGATAGATTACAAGACAGAACGCACGGTTTTCAGAGCTGGCATAGGATTTTAATTTTTTAAAACCAAACAGGGCGGATTTTAAAAATTGGGATTTGAAGCGGATTTTGAAAAGTGGAAAAAAGAAGATTTTGGAAACTTCTGCATTACAAAGTGCGAAAAAACATGCTGTGATATGCGCAATGTGTCCCTGCAGGTAAACGAAAAAGAGCTTACAAAGATATTTGGGGAAAAAATTAACCCCGGCGACTATAAAAAAATCGGGATTAAAAAAGCGGGCAAAGGCATGTTCAGCATAGAAACAAAGGATTATTGCAGGCAGTTTGACTGCAGCACCCGTATGTGCAAGAATTATGAACACAGGTCCGTAAGCTGCAGGGCTTTTCCTTTTGTGGTGGAAAAGGACGCTGTCATAATAAAAAGCGGGTGTTCTTTGGCGCGGGGCGGCGCGGAACTGGATAAACTTGCGCGGATAGCGTCTTCATATAATAAGGTAATAGTAAAACGCGCGGGAAGATAATAATATATTAAATAAGGGAGGGTGTATGTACAAGAAAAGCCCGGAAGTGACCGCGTTCATAGAAAAATATCCCAAAGATGTAAAATTAATCCTTAACAAAATCCGCGCGGCAATTCACAAAGCCGCGCCAAAAGCCGAAGAAGCCATGGGTTACGGGGTGCCTGCATTCAAACTTAACGGCAATTTGGTATTTTTTGCGGGATTTAAAAAGCACATCGGTTTTTATCCAAACGGGAATTCAGCGATGAAAAAATTCAAAAATGAACTTGCGGAATACGAACAGGCCCGCGGCACAATAAGATTCCCGCTTGATAAACCGATACCATACGGGCTGATAACAAAAATAGTAAAGTTCAGGGCACAGGAGCAGCTGCAAAAGCGTTAACGCGCCTGCGTAATAAATATAATCTGTTTAATCTTTATTCAAAAAAATCAGGTTATTCCGGCCAAAAAATAATTAAAAATAATCTGTATATTTTTGTTGACATAAATGTATACATTATGTATACTTGTGTCATGAAGAAACATACACTTACTTCAAAAGAAACAGAGCTGATTAAGGCGGTAAGAAACACCCTGATGAAGGGGCACAGCCCAAGCGTGAGAGAGCTTATGGAGGAGCTTGGTTATAAGTCGCCGCGTTCTACCGCGGAGCTTATTAAAAAACTCACGGCAAAGGGCTACTTAAGAAGAAACGCGGAAGGGGATCTTCAGATTATTGAAAACTTTTCCGGAGACGAAAGCAGGGTTCAGACCGTTCAAATTCCGCTTGTCGGAATGGTTGCCTGCGGTTCGCCCATTCTTGCGGAAGAAAATGTGGAACAGATGATACCCGTATCAACGCGGATTGCTGCGCCGCCTTACAGGTATTACATGCTGCGCGCCAAGGGCGATTCCATGAACCTTGCCGGCATCAACGACGGCGACGCTGTCCTTATAAGGCAGCAGGACACCGCGCGAAATAAGGACATTGTTGTCGCCTTAATTGACGACGAAGCCACCATAAAAGAATTCAACAAAAGCGGTGACATGGTGCTTTTAAAACCCAAATCAACCAATCCAAAACACAAGCCCATCATACTTACGGATGATTTTATGATTCAGGGCATTGTTGTAACAACTATACCGGGACTATAACAGGAGGATGAATATATGTCGCCATTTATTGTAAGCGCAGTAAGCGAAGTTGACGCGTTTCGGGTAATGTACGGATGGAAAATGGGAAGCAAAAGCGGCGCTTTTATCAGGCTTGCCAATTATCACGGGCCAAGAAAGGGCGCGCCGGGCTATGAAAAAGCCGTAAAGATGTTAACCGCGCTTGTGCTTGGAAAACAGATACACGTGGGCAAAGTTATAAAGGTAAAGGGCAAAGACCTTGTCGCGGAAGTTTACGTAAACGGCAGGAACATAAACGAATTTATCAATTAAAGAAAGCCGGCAGAAAGAAAACAAAGGGCGCAGTACAAAAAAACATAGAGGAAAACAAAGGGAGGCAACAGAAATGAGCGAAGAGAGCAAAAGTGAAAAGAAAAAAGCGTTAAGCCTTGCAATAGCGCAGATTGAAAAGGAATTCGGCAAGGGTTCCATCATGAAGCTTGGCCAGACGCAGACAGGCAAGATTGAATCAATACCCACCGGGGCATTGTCTTTGGACCTTGCGCTTGGAGGAAGCGGAATTCCAAAGGGAAGAATAATAGAAGTGTTCGGGCCGGAATCTTCGGGCAAATCCACGCTTGCGCTTAATATCGTGGCGCAGGCGCAGAAACTTGGCGGCGTTGCCGCTTATGTGGACGCGGAAAACGCCATGGACGCGGAATACGCGGCCAAAGTGGGCGTTGACGTTGCCGAACTTCTTATTTCCCAGCCGGATACCGGGGAACAGGGGCTGGAAATTGTTGAAAAACTTGTAAGAAGCGGAGCCGTGGACATAATTGTCGTTGACTCTGTGGCCGCGCTTGTGCCAAAGGCGGAAATTGAAGGCGATATGGGCGACAGCCACATGGGCGTGCAGGCAAGGCTTATGTCCCAGGCAATGAGAAAACTGACGGGCATAATCAACAAATCAAAGTGCATCGTTATTTTCATTAACCAGATAAGGGAAAAAATAGGGGTAATGTTCGGAAATCCGGAAACAACGCCGGGCGGAAGGGCTTTAAAATTTTACTCCTCCGTAAGGATAGACATAAGAAGGGTTGAAACAATCAAAAAGAACGAAGAAATGATAGGCAACAGGGTAAAGGCAAAAATCGTAAAAAACAAAGTCGCGCCCCCTTTCAGGGAAGCTTTCTTTGACATCATTTTCGGCAAGGGAATATTGCGGGAGCCCGCGACGCTTGAAGCGGCTGTGGATTTTGGAATAGTTGAAAAAAGCGGAAGCTGGTACATATACAAAGGGGAAAAAATAGGGCAGGGAAAAGACAATTCAGTCGCCTACTTAACACAGCATCCTGAAGTGACAACTCAGATAGAAAATGAAACAAAGGAAAAATTCTTCGCGAAAGCCGCCGGTCAGGCGCCGCCTCCGCCGGAGCAGGAAGAAGAAGAGGATGACCTGGAAGACCTTGAAGAAGAAGTAAAAGAAGAAGAAAAAGATAAAACAGAAGAAACAGAGAAACCGAAAAAAGCTTCAAAAAAGAAGTAGGGGTTTTTATTTAACGGGCGAAAGCCCAAAAAAAGAGGGGTAGAGCTATGGAAAAAGAACAGTTCAGCAAAGAGATGTGCGAAAGGACTTTAAAATTCGGGGCATCGGCGGCAACGGCGTGCGCTAAGCTTCCGGACAAGACAGAAGCAAAAATTATCGGTGAAATGATTGTAAGGTGCGCGTCTTTGACAGGCGCAAGCTACAGGGCGGCGTGCAAAAGCACTTCAGGAAAGGATTTTCTTTCAAGGCTGGAAGAAACAGAAAGGCTTTCAAACGAGGCAAAACACCTTATGGAAGTACTTCAGCTTGCGGGCCTTGAAAAAGAAGGGCTGTTTAATGAGCTGGTAAAAGAAGCGGGAACAATATCTTCAATATGCGCTTCGGCTTTAAAATCAACGCGTGAAAAGTTCGCTGCGTATAAAGATAAAAACAAAAAGGAAAACTTAAAGGCGTCTGTATAATATTGTTACCCCAATAGCATATATCACGGTTTAAGGCTGACGGCTTAAACCGTTTATGACGCCCTTTGTTTTCCGGCCGGCGCGGGCCCTGTGAGGCCCCGCCGGCCATTTTGTTTTTATATATGCAATATGCAACCCTTTCTGTTAGAATAACGTCATATTTACGGCATAGGAGGTAATGTATGAAGAAATTTCTTAAGATTTTGCTTATAATAACAGGTATTCTTGTCATTTTGATTGGCGGAGCTGTTGCCGCTGTCTATATCATGTTCCCTGCGGAAAAAATAAAACAGATTGTGATAAAAGAAGGTTCCGAAATCACGGGAAGGACAATAGGTTTAGGGGATCTTAAATTCAACATATTTAAGGGAATAGAAGCGGATAATGTATTCATTAAGGAAAGCGGCGCTTTGAACAAAGAAAACTTTTTAAAAGCGGATTCAGTGGTATTTAAATATAACCTTCTTTCGCTCTTAAAACGGGACCTTATAATAAACAGAATAGAGCTTGTGTCGCCTTACGTAAAAATCATAAAACAGCCGGACGGAAAGTTTAACTTTTCAGACATGCTTAACGGCGAAAAAAAAGAAAAAACGGTTAAAAAGAAAAAAGACAACGGCGAAAAACCGTTTTTTAACAATATCATAGTGACAGGGCTTGCAGTAAAAAAAGGAAACTTTATTTATCTTGATAATTCAAAGCCAAAAGGCATAAACGCGCAGGTTAAGGATTTTAACTTTTCAACAGGCAATATGCTTTTAAGCGCTGCCGTGCCTGTGGATATTAAGTCTGATTTTACCGCAGTTTACGGAAATTACACTATACCGGTTGATTTAAAATCACAGGTTAAGCTTGACCTTAAATCTAAAGACGCTGATATCGCACTGGGAAAACTTGTAATTGCCGGAACCGTAAGCGAAGGAAATGTTAAGCTTATAAATTATAAGGATGCATCGGGCAGGATTTCCACACTGGGTGATATCTCCGCGCTGATAAAATTGCTTCCTGAAAATGCATCAGCCGGATTAAAAGACGTTGCGATATCCGGAACTGTAAAAAATAACATTAAATTTTCTTTTGCAAACGGGAAATTCATATTTACAGATTCAGCAGCGCTTGAAAAGGCGGAAGTATTATACCGCGGAAAAAAAGCCGTGGAAAATTTTAACGGCATGGCGGAGCTTACATCCGATTATAAATTAAAATCAGACATGGATTTTAAACTTGCCGGGAATGACGTTAATATCAAGATAAACGGGACAAACGTAACCAATATGGACAGCGGCATATTCAATGTTGACATCTATTCGCCAAAACTTGCGGTGGAATACCTGATGGCTTTAATTCCAAAAAAGGATAAATCAGCCGCTGATAAAGGCGCGGCAGGTAAAAAATCCGCCCCTGCTAAAACAAAAAAAGCCATAAAAGCGCCCGGCACTTACGTCAATGTTAAGGCGGACAATATAACCTTTAAGGAAATCACAATTGGCAAAACCATAGCCAATGTAAGGCTTGTTAATAATAAGTTTTATATGGAAGCGTCAGCCGCGGCTTACAGCGGAAACATAAACAGCAGCGCGGTTTCGGACATCAATAAAGGGACTTATTCATTTGATTTTATAACATCGCAGGTACAGATGACGCGGCTTATAGATGATGTGATAGCCGTGCTTCCAAGAAAAGACGCGTCTAAAAAGACCTTTATTGACGACCTTAAAGGAAAAGTTCAGGGTAAAGCCGCCATTAATTCCAAATTTTCCGGGACAACGTTTAATGACATACTGCATACGGTAAAAGGCAGCGGAAATTTCAGTATTACAAACGGCCTTGTGGGGCCGCTTGAAATGGGCAAAGACCTTGCCGAAAAAACAGGTATTTCAGATTTGGGCAATGCCATAGAGTTTGATACTATGGCGGGTGTATTCAGCATGGCTTCCGGAAAAATTGACGTTAAAAATTTCCGGCTTGATAAGGGCGCTGACGGCAAAGCAGGCGACATAAAAGTAAAAGGAGCCGGATGGATAACCGTGGACAGGGCTCTTGATTTTAAGGCGGAAACAGATATCAGCCCAAAACTGGCTAAACAGTTTGAACAAAATATTGCAGCTAACTTTGGAATAAAAGACGCGGGCTATGCTTATGATAAAGAGGGATGGATGCCTTTTGATTTCAGGGTATACAATACCATAGCGCAGAAAAAGTACGATTATTCACAGTCAAGAATGATGGCAAATATAAAAAGGAACCTTGCTAAAAAGCTTGAAGAAGAAGGCAAAAAGTATATGGAAAAAGAGGGCGGAAAATTAATAAAACAGCTTTTTGGAAAATAACATTTGCAGCCGGTATAATAATATTTTTAGCTGGATGCGCCACAGTAAAAAAAGCGGATAATCTGAAATTATTCGGTGAAAAAGCCCAGGCTGCACATAAAGCCGGCGCCGTTGATATCATAACCCTTGCCGGCGACATAATGACCGGAAGAAAACTTTCCCCTGTTATAGACGGCAATGAAGCGGGCTATCCTTATAAGAAAATAAAATCTCTCCTTAAAAATTCTTCGCTTATATTCGGCAACCTGGAAGCGCCACTTGTAAAAACGGAAAATACGGCAAAGCTTACAAAACAGGGTAAAGATAAAGCCGTGCATCTTTATGGATTTGAAAGGGACGCGCGGGCACTGGCGGACGCGGGTTTTAACATTGTATCCCTTGCAAATAACCATATACTGGACTACGGGCAATACGGCCTTACGCAGACTGTGCAGGCGCTTGAACAGGCGGGCATTGATTACTGCGGCATAAGAAAGAACAGCCTTTGGAAGCCGAATGTTCCGTGCGTAAAGTATATAAACGGGACAAAAGTCTCATTTTTATGTTATTCAAACGTTTCCCATGAAACCTTTTTTGCGGGCAAGGACAGGTACGGCACAATTCCGGCGCTTATGGATGAAATTGAAAAAGACATAAAAGCGTGCAGGGCTGATACGGATATTCTTATAATATACCTTCACTGGGGAAAAGAATATGAGGAAGTAAAAAAATACCAGAAAAAATTCGCCAGAAGATTAATTGACCTGGGCGCGGATTTTGTTTTTGGTTCGCACACTCACCTTTTTCAGGATGTGGAAAAATATAAGGATAAGTATATTTTCTACGGAATCGGAAATTTTGTATTTGACCTTGACCGTGAAGAGACGCATAAAAGCGGATTGGTAAATCTTTACTTACAGGATAATAAAATTAAAAGCGTGAAACTTATACCCGTGAAACTTGTGGATTATACTCCTGAAATTATGGAAAACCCCGCTGAAGTAAAAGAGTTTATTAAAGGTTTGAAATTTGAAGGGGTTGAACCCGAAGAGTTGGGGATAAGTTTTAGTTCTAAGTAATAAGCAGATAACCAATTAAACATAAGCAAAAAAATTGTAAAAAGCTAAAGTCTGTTTTAGATTTTTTGGTTCCCTTCCGTCCCTCCGTGCATCCGACCATCTGTCCCTCTGTTCTTATCGGACTTGGCCACCTCGGCGCTACCTGCGCCTCGTCGGCCCCGGTTTTGACCTGACGCTCGCTCCACTCGCTTTTCGTCCGCTGGACGCGGTCAAAACCATTCAAGTCCTACAGGGCCTTAAAATAAAAAAGGCGTACACAAGGTACGCCTTTTTTATTTTAAATGGTGGGCCCTGTAGGACTTGAACCTACGACCAATAGATTATGAGTCTACTGCTCTAACCAACTGAGCTAAGGGCCCATTTTTAGTAATTTCAAAGTGTTTTATATTATATTTTTTTAAGGTATAATGTCAAGGGAATAATAAGCAGGGCAAAGGAGGGAATATGGGAAAAACCACTGTCAGATTGTTACTGGTGCAGGTATTCTTGCTGATAACAGTTTTTTTAGGAGGGGCAGCCATAGATAAAAAACTTACCGCAGAACAGGCAATGAAAAATATTACCTGGTTTCACCACGATTCTTTTATGATTGAACTTGCCGGGAAAACCGTTTACATAGACCCTTTTAAGATTAATTCTTCAAAACCGGCGGATTTTATCCTTGTCACGCATGAACATTATGACCACTGCTCGCCGGAAGATATTAAAAAAATAATGAAAAAAGATACGGTAATAATATGCCCGGTGCAGGCCGCAGAAAAACTTAAAGGTTTTAACGTAAAGGTCATTAAAAGCCCGGAATCGGTTATGGCCGGAGAGATAAAAATAGAAGCTGTTCCTGCCTATAACACCAATAAGAAGTTTCATCCAAAAAAAGACGGTAAGGTGGGATATATATTAAATTACGGCGGCGTCAGAATTTATCATATGGGTGACACTGACTATATAGAAGAAATGAATAATTTGGGAAAAGTATCAATAGCGCTTGTGCCGGTGTCGGGAACATATGTTATGAATGCAAAGGAAGCGGCAGAGGCGGTTGAAATAGTAAAACCTGAAATAGCGGTGCCAATGCATTACGGGCTTATCGTGGGCAATGAAAACGACGGAGAAGAATTCAAAAAATATGTTAAGAATAAAGCAATAAAAGTCATTGTCCTGAAAGAGGGGGGTTCTTATGCTGAATAAAGAAGAACAGCAGGCCCTTTTAAAACTTGCAAGAAACACAATAGAGCAATACGTAACAAAGGGAATGATACCAAGGTTTGATTCTTCTGACCCTGCATTCAGTCAGACAGGCGGAGTTTTTGTGACAATACACAACAGCGGGCAGCTGCGCGGGTGTATAGGCATAATAGAAAGCGATGAATCAATATATAAAACCGTGGAAGAGATGGCAATTGAAGCCGCCACGCAGGACCCAAGGTTTGAACCCATAAATGAATACGAACTGAAAGACATTGACCTTGAAGTATCCGTGCTGACGCCCAAGCGCAGGGTAAAAAGTGTTGATGAGATTGAACTTGGCACTCACGGCGTGATTGTAAAAAAAGGTTTTGCTTCCGGGATTTTTCTTCCGCAGGTGGCGACAGAAACAGGCTGGAGCAGGAAAGAATTTATGGAACACCTTTGTGAAGGAAAAGCAGGGCTGTCAAAAGACGCTTACCTTGACCCAAAAACGGAAATCTATGTTTTTGAAGCCCAGGTATTCGGGGAAAAAGATTAACGCGCGATAAAAAAGTATTGATTTCTATATGCCGGAACTGTATAATTTAACCAGATGGTTAAACTGATTGGTTAAATTATACAGGCGGTTTATATGGAGATAAAACAGTCAGACACAATAAGGATTAAAGACGCGGTAAAATTAAGCGAAAAAGTCTTTAATTCATCTTTTCTTACCTCATCCGTCATCAAAGAAGATGGCTTTTCCCATAAAAACATAAGGCTTCTGTATAAGGGCAAAAAACTTGTAAGCATGGCGTGCATTCTGCCAAGAATTATGTATATAGACGGGGTAAAAGTAAAAGCAGCCGGCATCGCGGGTGTGGCAACCGCGCCTGATGAAAGGGGAAAAGGGTACGCCGCCATAATAACGCGCGACGCCGTTGAATTTATCAAAAAAGAAGGATACCCGCTTACATATCTTAATCCATATAAGGCTTCCTATTATGAACAGTTTGGATACTCGCCTGTTTCATTCCGGTTTAAAGTTCTTGATTCGCATCATAAATTTAATATTCAGCGCGGATATGCCGTAAGAAAATTTGAAGCCGCGGATAAGAATAATATTAAAACTATGGCCGAAATACACAAAAAATATTGCGCGGATAAGACAGGCCCTGTGGAAAGGACCATAAAAACGTGGCTGATTGGAACCGAATATATAAAGAAAGAAGGGAAATTTGAGGGAATAGGCATATCGCCCGCCTTTATGGCATTTAAGGGTAATAAGCCCTGCGCGTATGTTTTAGTAGGGCCCGCCAATGAAAAAGAAAACAGCGGTCTTAAAATATCAGAGCTTTGTTTCCTTCCCGGCCATAAAGACGCGGCAGAAGCCCTGGCTGAGCGGGCGCTTAAATACGCGGCCGAAAAAGGCGAAAGCAAAATATACTGCGATTATGCTGATGATACAGATTTCAAAGGATTAAGAGAGCCGGATAAAAAAGAAAAGGAAATTTACGCCTCCGCGAAACATTTAAGGATGTATAGAAGCGGAAATTTTGAAGAATTAAAAAAAGTCCTTGTTCCCCTTGTGCAACAAAGGTTTAAGCAAAAGGGCATTAAAGGCGATTTTGATATTAAAAGGACGGAAAAAAATATGCACGGTGAAATAACGTTATACCGCTCCAATAAGGCTGCAGCGCGCATAACGGAAGGCACATTTATGAAAATGGTGCTTGGAACGCCATATAAAATAAAAGATAATAAAAGTATTATTAAAGCGGCGTTTCCGGCTTTAAAACCTGTATATATGGACTTTGATTTTCTATGAAAAAACAACGCTGCAATATAACACTTATGCCGGTATGGGACATGTATTTTATTTTTTCCGGCAGGCAAAAGGAGGCTGATGGTGTCAAAACAACAGGATCCGGAAAAAGAATTAAAGGCAAAAGAAAGAATACTTAAAGCCGCGTCCGATGAGTTTGTGGAATACGGTTTTTACGGGGCGAGGACGCAGAGGATAGGTGACAGGGCCGGAGTTAACAAAGCGCTTCTTCATTATTATTTTTCTTCCAAGGAAAAAATATATGAACAGGTGTTAAGGACGGTTTTTGGAATACTTATAGAAAGGATAAACGCTATTGATTTTGAAAAAAACTCCGGCATTGAAGAGGTCATGTCCAGTGTCCTTGATATTTATGAAAAAATGTTTGATGAATATGGAAGCTATCTGAAACTGCTGGTATATGAAGTGATAAGCGGCGCAAAGTACCTGCCAAAAATAATTTTTGATAATTTTAACCAAATACCTTTTAATCCTGTAAACGGAAAACTTTATAAATATCTGAAAAAAAATATGAAAGAAGGAAAACTGAGGAAAGTAAATATATATCAGTTTTTAATCAGTTTCATTGTGCAGCTTGCGCCGGTCTATCTTGTAAAACCGGTTGCCGAGGATGTTGCGGGCAAAATAGGTTTTGACAGGTTATTGGTCGGGAAATTCATTAAAGAGAGAAAAAAATACATAATGGACACATTCAGAAGCGGAATGCTGACAGATGTAAAAGGGAGGAAAAAATAAATGAAAAAAATATTTATGATTGTTTTTGCGTCTGCCTTAATTGCCTGGGGATGCGTGCAAAAAAACGGTGCTGTGTCAGGTTCGGGAACTGTTGAAATCAGGGAGGTTGATGTGGCTTCAAAGATTTCCGCCAGGGTTGAACAGAAGTTAAAAGGCGGCGGAGAAAGCGTTAAAGAGGGCGAGGTTATCGCGGTTCTTGAAAGCACGATAGTGGAAGCGCAGTACAATGCGGCATATGCTTCATATAATACCTTAAAATCCGCGTATGAAAGGGCAAAAGAACTTTATTCGTCCGCGTCAATTTCTAAACAGCAGTTTGAATCAGCTGAAGCCCAGTTTAATCAGGCGAAATCCGCATACATCACGGCTGAAGAAATGTTAAAGGAGGCGCGCGTAAAAGCGCCGTGGGACGGGGTAATTATGGAAGTGCATGTTGAAGAGGGTGAGCTTGTCTCGCCTAACACCCCTGTTTTTACCATCGGCGATTTAACCACGGCTAAGATTACAATTTACCTTCCGCTTTTGGAAATGAGCAGGGTGAAAACAGGAAGCGATGCTTCGGTAAAAATAGACGCGTATAAAGACAGGGTTTTTAAGGGAAAAGTCACGCGTATATCGCAGTCGGCTGAATTTACCCCTAAAAATGTCCAGACAAAAGATGAAAGGGTGAAACAGGTATTTGCGGTTGAAATAACGGTTAAAAATGACGAAGGAATATTAAAACCCGGAATACCGGCTGATGTTGTAATTGACTCTATTTAAATAAGGAACACTGATGGAAAACCTGGTTTCAATAAAGAATTTAAAAAAAAGTTTTGGCAAGGTGCGGGCGGTTCTTGGCCTGTCATTGGATATTTCCGGCGGTGAAATATTCGGCCTTATTGGGCCGGACGGCGCAGGCAAAACCACGGCATTACGGATGATAGCGGGAATAATGCATCAGGATTCGGGCGAATGCAATGTGATGGGTTTTAACCTGCCAAAAGAAGCCGAAGGCGCAAAGGAACATACGGGTTATATGCCGCAGAAATTCTCCCTGTACACTGATTTGACCGTGGAAGAGAACATGGAATTTTTTGCCGATATTTTCGGAATAGAAAGGGAGGCGCTGAAAAAAAGGCTGGAGCCGCTGCTAAAAATGACAAGGCTGGACCCTTTCAGAAAAAGGCTTGCGGGAAATTTATCCGGCGGAATGAAACAAAAACTTGCCCTTATGTGCACTCTTATTCACAGGCCGAAATTGTTGATACTTGACGAGCCCACCACAGGGGTTGACCCTGTATCGCGCAGGGAGTTCTGGGAGATTCTTCAGGAGATAAGAAATGAAGGGGTGACGATAATTGTAAGCACGCCTTATATGGACGAGGCTGAATGGTGTTCAAGGGTGGGGCTTATGTATAACGGCGGATTGCTTTTATCAGGAAGCCCGTCTGAACTGAAAAAAAGCATAAAAAGCTTCGCGTATGAAGTATCCGGAGATTCTGAAATCATAAAAAGCGCGGCACACGGGCTTGCTTCGCTGGAAGACCTGCGCCCGCTTGGCGGGCATTACAGGGTTGTTTTAAGCGATGAATCAGAGATGGAAATTTTTAAAAACAGGGCAAACAATGGTGTTCAGGTAAAAAAAACAAGCGTGACCATTGAAGATGTATTCATAGAAAAAATAAGCTAAGGGGTAATAATGTGGAAATAGCCGTAAAAGCGCAAAACCTTACAAAGACATTCGGTACCTTTACCGCCGTTGACAATATTTCCTTTGAAGTAAAAAAAGGGGAAATATACGGATTTTTGGGTGCTAACGGCGCCGGGAAGACCACCACTATAAGGATACTTTGCGGCCTGCTTGAACCCACAAAGGGCGACGCTGTTGTGGCGGGTTACAGCGTGAAAAAAGACCCCGAAGAGATAAAAAAAAGGCTTGGATACATGTCGCAGAAATTCGCGCTGTATACAAACCTGACAGCCGCTGAAAATATTGAATTCTACGGCGGTATTTACGGGCTGAAAGAAGATGAAATAAAGAGCCGCAGCAGAGAGGTAATAAAACAGCTTGGCCTTGATGATGACGCGGACAGGCTTGTATCGGGAATTGCCGGCGGCATAAGGCAGAGAATATCGCTTGCCTGCGCCATAGCGCACAGGCCTGAAATTGTTTTTCTTGACGAGCCGACAGCCGGTGTAGACCCTATTTTGCGCAGAAAATTCTGGGAGATAATAGATACTATTTCAAAACAAGGCACCACCGTATTTGTGACCACGCACTATATGGATGAAGTGGAAAACTGCGGCAGGATATCTCTTATGGACGGCGGAAAAATAATAGCGGAAGGCAATGTTCAGGAGCTTAAAAATCACGCGTTTAAAACGCCTGTTTATGAAATGGAAACCGAAGACGCGGGCAAGGCGTATAAACTTCTTTCGGGGGATAAAGAAACAGGCGAAGTGTCAATGCACGGCGCTATGCTTCATATTATATCCGCGGTCCCGATGCAAACCGTTCAGGATAAAATAAGCGCGCTTCTTAATAAAGAAGGCATTGTTCACGGAATGCTGAAAATATCCGAACCTACAATGGAAGACGTATTTGTAAAACTGGTAAGAAAATAGCGGAAGGTGAAAAGTGAAAGGACACGGCAGGCTTGATATAAAAAGGGTGATTCCGGTAATGCGCAAGGAATTTCTTCAGATTAAGCGCGACCCGCGTTCGCTTGGAATAGCGCTTCTGGCGCCTGTGGTGCTGCTTATCCTTTACGGGTACGCGGTTACGTTTGACATAAAAAATATTATTATTTCCGTTGTTGATTACGACAATACCGCTTACAGCAGGCAGTATGTGTCAAAATTTGAAGCATCAGGATATTTCACCCTTTACGAAGAAGCGCGCAATGACATGAAAAAAAGCGTGCAGGCTTTAAGGGTAAATAAGGTAAGGGCAATACTTACCGTTCCAAAAGGTTTTTCTTCGGGTTTAAAAAGCAAT
The DNA here is from genome assembly GCA_029565735.1 of bacterium. Classification (GTDB taxonomy): domain Bacteria; phylum Oederibacteriota; class PGYV01; order PGYV01; family PGYV01; genus PGYV01. The sequence continues at coordinate 42,640 of JAKQNO010000066.1, read as the reverse complement.
AAGAGAATATCTGTTCAGCTAATATGCGACGGGTCAGAACCCAACACTTCAACTGTCGCCATAGGCTACGCTTCCGCGGTAACCATGATGTATTCCCGCGGCATAATACTTGAAAAGGTTAAAATACGGGGAATAAACCCGAAAAGTATCCCGGCGGTTACGGCTGAACCAAGGGTCTGGTATAACCCGCAGATGAAAAGCGTGAATTTTATCGTGCCCGGCCTTATCGCCATACTTATGATGCTTATTGCCGGCACGCTTACTTCCCTTACGGTTGTAAGGGAAAAAGAGCGCGGCACATTTGAACAGCTTATATCCACCCCTGTAAAACCGCTTGAACTGATGGCCGGAAAACTTTTTCCTTACGTAATAATAGGGTTTGTGGATGTGATAATAGTGGCGGTTGTCGGCATGCTGTGGTTTAAAGTGCCTTTCAGGGGCGATGTCATCGCGTTTCTTTTAATGTCTGTAATGTTTATTTTTACCGCCATGGGCATGGGAATGCTTATTTCCAGCGTCGCGCCGAACCAGACAGTTGCGGTCATCGGGACGGTCATGGCGACCATGCTGCCTTCATTACTGCTGTCAGGTTTTGTATTTCCGGTTTCTTCAATGCCGGGTGTAATACAGGTTATAAGTTATATTGTCCCGGCTAAGTATTTTTTAACCGCCTTACGGTCGCTGTTTTTAAAACCTGATGTGGGATTTAATGTCCTGTATCCGGAAGCCCTGCTGCTGCTTTTCTTTGGCCTGTTTTTTGTGGTGATGTCAGCTAAAAGATTCAAAAAAAATCTGTAAGAAAAGGAAAAAATGAAGCCCCCGGCGTTTTACATGATTAAAAAAGAGATTACAGAGATTAAAAGGACCGGAATCATAAGGATGCTTATTGCGGCGCCTATAATTCAGATGATAATATTCGGTTATGTGGCAACCACTGACATTAAACACGTCCCCGCCGCGATATGCATTGAAAAGCCTTCGGCGCAGGCGCGCGGTCTTGAGGAAAAATTTACAAACAGCGAGTATTTTAACGTCAAATACGTAATAAATAACCCCGAAGAGATTGATGAAGTACTGGGAAAAAGCAGGGCTTTAATTGCAATAAGAATACCGGCGGATTTTGACACGCTGATAAAAAAAGGAAAAGCGGCAAAGGTGCAGTTAATAGTGGACGGCAGCGACAGCAACGCTTCGTTAATTTCAATGAACAGGGCGTCTTCCATAATCCAGGGATTTTCCGCAAATGTATTTACGGAGAAAATGGAAATTATGAAACCGATAATCGGCGCGCTGCCCGAGATTAAGCTTGAAGAGCGTGTCTGGTACAATCCGGAGCTGAAAAGCGCCAACACAATGGTGCCGGGCGTAATGGGAATGATTCTAATGATTATAACCATAATAATAACCGCTGTGTCCATTGTGCGCGAAAAAGAAAATGGCAACATTGAACAGCTTGTGGTGACGCCGATAAAACCCATGGAAATCATAGCGGGCAAAACAGTCCCGTATATACTGATTTCAATTGTTGACATTCTGCTTATTACGGCAATGTGCCTTCTTGTTTTTAAGATAAGCCTTCAGGGCAGTTTTATGCTGCTTCTTTCGCTCTCCATATTCATGATATTCGCCAATCTGGGCCTTGGAATACTTATATCAACCGTTTCTTCCACCCAGCAGCAGGCAATGCTGACATCAATGTTTTTTATCGTACCCAATATCCTGCTTTCGGGTTTCATATTTCCCATAAATAATATGCCTGCCGCGCTTCAGTTTATATCCTATTTACTGCCGCTGACGCATTACAACGTGATATTAAAAGGCATATTTTTAAAGGACCTTGGATTTATGGAACTTCTGCCGCAGACCCTGGCGCTTCTGGTTTTTGGGCTTGTGATATTTGCCGCTGCCATTAAGCAGTTCAAAAAAACCGTAAGCTGAAAAAACAGGCAGCCTTTTTTGTTCTCATTACGTCCAATCTGTGTGAACCCCTTTACATTTTGAAGTGATTCACTTATAATTTTTAAAATTATTTACAGGGGCAAAAATGAAAAAGACACTGGTAATGGCAATGCTGGCGGTACTTGCGGCTATGCCGGCATACGCCAAAAATTATTTTAAAGACGGCAACACAAATTACCTTAATGGGCAGTATGATAAAGCCGTTACTGACTATAATGAATTCATAAAAAAACATCCGAAATATTACGAAGGTTATTATAACGCAGGAAATTCCCTTTTCAGAATGGAACAGTACGAAGACGCGCTTTCAATGTATAAAAAAGCCGAAGAATTAAAACCCAAGGATGAAGATATAAAGTACAATATTAAAGTAACGGAAGAAAAGATAAAAGAACAGCCCCAAAAAAAGCAGGACAATAAGAATAACAAACAGGATAAAAAGAAAGAGAGCGGTGAAAAAAATCAGGGCAATCAGCAGGAGCAGCAGGGAAATCAGAGTGAAAATGATAAAAAAAATCAGGATAAACAGCAGGCTGATAAAAATAAAGATGGAAGTGAAAAACAGGCTGAAAGCGGAGAAGGTAAATCAGAAGAGCAGCAGGCCAAAGAACAGCAGGAAGCAAGAAAGCAGAAGCTTGGCGGAATGAGCGAAGATGAAGCACAGGCAATGCTGAATATGATGCAGAAACAGGAAAAACAGCTTCAGCAGTATTTTAACAGGCAGGGAAAAGAGCAGCAGCCGCAGGGCAATACCAGACAGCTTAATCCATTTGATATGATGCGCATGTCGCCGGAAGAAATAATGCAGTATATGAGGCAGCAGATGAACGAACCCATGCAGGGGCAGAAAGACCCGAATTCAAATGAGAAGGACTGGTAGTGAAGCAGAAGGTTAGATGGTTGGATGGTTGGAAGGTCGGTTGGAGCGAGCCTGCGAGCGGAAATCCCCGGGCTTGTACGAGTTTACGAGCACAAGCGTTAGGGGACAGCTTGAAAGCTACACAGCTTAGATGTAATAGTTTTTATCTATGGGATATGGGATAGTATTTGTATATGGGATAATTATTAAAAAGGATGTTTATAATAAATGATTGAAAAATATTTTACGGAAGACGTGCCGTCTGTAATACCTGATTTTGAAGAACGGCCCGAACAGATAGCAATGTCAAAAGCAGTCCATAAAGCCATGTCGCGCAGCGAAAACCTTCTTATTGAGGCGGGGACCGGCGTTGGCAAGACCCTTGCGTATCTTATACCCGCGGCGGAACACGCCATTAAAAACGATACCCGCGTGATTGTGACAACATATTCAAGGACACTTCAGGCGCAGATAATAAAAAAAGACCTTCCTGTCATAAAACAGATATTTCCGGAGCTGAAATTTGAGGCGGCTTACGGCATGTCAAACTACATGTGCCGCAGGCGCGCGTTTATGCTGCAGGACAAAAGCCCTTTGTTTCAGGAAGCCGGAAGCGCGGGGAATATAATTGATTTTCTGAATAACGCTCAGGGGTTAAGGGAAAACAGCCCTTTTCACATAAGTGAAGAGATATGGTCCTCAATTAACAGGGACCGCAACCAGTGCGGCGAGGAATCGTGCGAGCATTTCAGAAAGTGCCATTACTGGACCATGAGAAGGCGTTTAAGCAAATGCCATATAGTTGTGGTCAACCACCACCTGTTTTTCAGCGACATAGTTTTCGGCGCCAAAATACTGCCGGAAGCGTCCTGCGTGATTTTTGACGAGGCCCACAGGCTTGAAGAAGTAATGAGGGAGATGATAAGCAGGACTTTTTCCACTTTTGCCTTTTCAGCACTGCTTGCCGAAGCCGCGGATTTTATTTACGGCGCGGGCAGGGGCGCAAGAAAAAAAGGGAAAAACACAAATACCGCAGCGGTTAAAAAAGCGGTTGATGATTTCATACGCTCGCTTTTATCCGAAAAAGAGCTGCAGCTTGACAGAAAAAACACTGCGCTGGTGGATAAAGACGTATCATCGCGTATTGACCTGCATAAGCACCTGGCGGAGCTGTTATTTATCCTTAAGGAAAAAGCCCAAGAGGCACAGTCTTCTGATGAACGCAAATACGCGGAGTACCTTTTTGGGTCGCTTGAAAATGCTGCTTATACCGTAAAGGACTGGATAAACAGGGACAATGCAAAGTGCTTTTACTGGCTGGAGCAGGAACCTGACAGCAATGTAAATTTATGGATAACGCCTTACAGCCTTAACGAGGATTTTGAGGAAAAAATATCCAGCACTTACGACAGCGTGATTATGACTTCCGCGACGCTTGCGGCGGGCGATGATTTTTCATATATTGTCAACCAGTTTGGCGTGCATTCGGCGAATATGGGAGTCTTAAAATCCCCGTTTGATTATAAAAAACAAAGCATATTATATCTGGAAAAAGAGCTGCCGCTGCCCTCTGAAAAGGAGTTTGCGCCCGCTTTAATAAACAGGCTGCAGGAAGTGATAGAGATAACAGGCGGAGCCACGCTTATACTGTTTACCAGCATTGACCTTATGAAAAAATCGTACGAAGCTTTAAAACCGAAATTCAGGGGGATAAAGTTTTTAATGCAGGGGCAGTTTAACGCGGTAAAGTTAATTGAAAAATTCAGGGAAGGCCCTGCTGTTCTGTTTGCCACAAGCTCTTTCTGGCAGGGCGTTGACATAAAAGGCGACGCTTTAAAATGCGTGGTTATAACAAAACTGCCTTTTGAAGTGCCGGAACACCCGCTTCAGAAAGCAATTTACCGCCATGTGAAAGAACAGGGCGGCAATGATTTTGCGGATATAGCGCTGCCAAGGGCGGTCTTTATGTTAAAGCAGGGGTTTGGCAGGTTAATAAGGGGAAAGGATGACCGCGGCGCGGTCATTATACTTGATACCCGCATTACAAAAAAGACTTACGGCAGAAGTTTTATTAAATCCCTTCCTGACGCTGAAATCACACATGATATGGATAATGTGATAAGGTTTTTTAATAAATAAAGCCGGAAGACAAAATATAATTTTGCCTCCCGGCTTTAATATTTTTGTTAAATGCTTACCGCTTTTACGTTTACTCCCTTAATTTTTTTAAGCTTCGCGGCCATTACAGAGGCGTCTTTAGGGTTTATTATTTCCAGTATTAAAAGCCCTGTATTGCTGCATGAGGTGGGGCTGGCGTCATGAAGCCCAAGCCTTGTCTTAATACTGCAGCCGTGTTCGGTTAAGACTTTCTGTACAAGCACCGCGTCTTCAAGCCTTTTTGTGATGGATACGATAATAAGTTCTTTTTTCATTTATTACCTCCCGTTTTTTAATTTCAATAATTATATACCGCGGAATTAAAAATATCAATAAGGCGTGAAAATTTGATTATGGCTGTTTTGTGGTGTATAATTAGTATGCAAGAGGAAGAGAAAGAGGAACAGAAACAGAAAGTGCAAGAGAAACAGAAAGTGCAACGGAAACAGAAAGTGCAACAGAAAGAGAAAGGGCAACAGAAAGTGGCAAGTGAAGTGGCAGGGAAAGGCCGGAGGAAACACCAGCAGTTCCGGCAGGTGGTTTTGGAAATGGCCAAGGGCAAAAGGGTTCGCAGCCCTGCTTGAAAAAGACGCCCCACCGACCGTTCCCAAAACCGCCGCTTTTTTTTTATCCTGAAATAAAATAATCCTTGACTATGACGTTACGTCATTGTTTATAATTATTTCGTTATAAAAAATACCATAAGAAGGCGGATAAATGAAAGAATATACGGTGAAAAAACTTGCGGCAATTGCAGGTGTAAGCGTAAGGACTCTTCATCACTACGATAAAACAGGAATTTTAAGACCCTTCAAAAGGACTGACGCCGGATACAGGGTATACCGGGAAAAGGAACTTTTAAAGCTTCAGCAGATAATGTTTTACAGGGAGCTGGAAATGCCTTTAAACAGGGTGAAGGTAATAATAAATAAGGCCGGTTTTGACATGGTAAAGGCGCTTGAAAATCATAAAAAATGCCTTACTGAAAGAAATCAAAGGACAAAGGTGCTTATTCGCACAATTGATAAAACCATAAAATCATTAAAGGAGAAAAACGCAATGTTAAAGGATGAAGAATTGTATGAAGGTTTTTCAAAGGAAGAGATTAAAGCCATAAAAAAAGAGGTTAAGGAAAAATATGACCCGAAAATGGTGAAAGAATCTTATCAGAAGGTTGCCGGCTTATCAAAACCCCAATATGACAGCCTTATGAAAGAGGGTGAAGATATAGCAAAAGAAATGGCGCTTTTGCTTGGGTCTGACCCGGCAGGCGAAAAAGCGCAGAAAGTTATTGCTAAACATTACAAATACCTGCATAATTTCTATAAACCGAATCCTGAAATGTATAAAGGGCTTGGCGATTTGTACGCATCTGACGAAAGGTTCCGCGCGTATTATGAAAAATTCGGAAAGAATCTGGCGGATTTTATGAAAGACGCAATTTACGTTTTTGCAGGGGCAAAAAAAGGGGATAAATGAAAAAGTACGGAAATGCTCCATATAAAGTAATTGTAATTCACGGAGGGCCGGGCGCTGCCGGTGAAATGGCGCCTGTGGCGCGCAGGCTGTCTGAAAAAACAGGGATTCTGGAACCGTATCAGAAACAGGATACAATAAAAGGGCAGGTTGATGAACTTAAAGGCTGCGCTGAAAAGTACGGGGATATTCCTGTTGTGCTTATAGGGCATTCCTGGGGAGCGTGGCTTTCCGTTATATTCGCGGCCGCGTATCCTTCGCACGTCAAAAAATTAATTCTTGTTTCAGGCGGCCCGTTGGAGGAAGAATACGCCGCTGATATTCACCGGGCACGCATGGCAAGGCTGACGGAAAAGGAAAAAGAAGAGGTTAAAAAATTTGAAAATGAAAAAGCGGACGCGGGTGCATTTAAAAGATTCGGTGAAATTTTTGCCAAGGCGGATTCGTATTCCCCAATTAAGAGCAATGACCCTGTAAAACTGAATTATGAAATATACAAAAAAGTCTGGGAAGAAGCCGCGCAACTGAGAAGAAGCGGCGGGCTTATTAACTTTTTAAGGGAAATTCAGTGCCCTGTAACGGCTGTTCACGGGGATTATGATCCGCATCCGGCGGATGGTGTAAGGGAGCCGCTTAAAAAATATGTAAAGGATTCAAAATTTATACTTCTGGAAAGGTGCGGCCACACGCCTTGGCTGGAAAAAGAGGCTGTTGAAACATTTTATTCTGTTTTATTAAATGAAATCTGACCCGCTATTGACAAAGGCGGTTTTGGGGAATATAATTTACCACAGTATAGTAGAAAACATTTACTGTTATTCCTGTGAATAACAGAGTTTTTTATTTATAAAGAAGGAGAAACAGAAATGAAAAAAGGCTTTGGTTTGGTAATGGTAATGTTTTTCATGACATTCGCGTTTGCTGCAATCGCGGATGAAGCAACAGACATCGCAAAGGACGACGCTGTGGTTGAAGAAGCGGTTTATGAATCCATGCCGGTACAGCAGCAGGAAGCTGCAATTGAAGAAGTTGCCGGAAAAATGGGAAAAATGACAGAAGCCGGTAAAGCTGCAGCGGCAAAGAAACTTGAAAAGAAATACGCTAAGATGAACGAAAAGAAGAAAGCTGCTGAACAGGCAAAGATGGAAAAGAAATTCCAGGGGCTGACAGAAGAACAGAAAGAAGCTGTTAAAGCAAAAGCAGTTGAAAAGATGGAAGCTCTTCCTGAAGACCAGAAGGCGCAGATAAAGGCAAAAGCGCAGGAAAAAGTTAACGGGCTTACACCTGAAAAAAGGGCCGAGCTTGTTGCCAAAGCCGAAAAACGCTGGGCTAACATGAGCGAAGAGAAAAGGGCGGAAAAGCTTGCAAAGGCAAAAGCAAGATGGAGCGGAATGTCCAAAGAAGAAAAGAAGGCAATGAAGGAAAAGAAAGCAAAAGCGGGAAAAGAAATTAAAGCCAAAGCCGAAGAAGTAAAGGGAAAAGTTGAAAAAGTAAAAGAAGAAAAAGGCAAAGGCAAAAAGTAATAATCAGATAATATCAAAAAAGGCGCCCTTAACAGGGCGCCTTTTTTATTTTACGCGTCACGCGCTGAAAAAACAAACTCAACCTCTGCAGGTGTTAATCGAATATCGAATTTCGAATCTCGAGGTTTATTTTTACTTCTGTCCCTCCGACCCTCTGTGCATCCGTACCTCAGCTTTACCGGGCTTGGGTATATTTTTTCAGCACGCGCCGCAAATTGGTATGTTTGTATGCAAACAAGTTTGAAATCTCCGCTGTGTTAACGTCATTGGCAGCCGTAGGCTTGCGTCATATCCGAATCTCCCGGCGCGGCATTAAACAGTTTCTGCCGTATAGACAGTATGTTAGCGCGGCGCGCACTGAAAAAACACACTCAACCCCTGCAGGTGTTAATCGAATATCGAATTTCGAATCTCGATGTTTGTTTTTACTTCCGACCCTCCGACCCTCTGTGCATCCGTCCCTCGGCTTTACCGGGCTTGGGTATATTTTTTCAGCACGCGCCGCAAACTGGTGTGTTTGTAACCAATTAAGTTTGAAATTAACAGGTATGTTAATTCATTGGCAATCGTGAGCCCGCGGCACATACGTGTATGCCGACGTTGCATTAAACCGCCCCTGCCGCATATATAGTACGTTAGCGCGGCACGCGCTGAAAAAACACACCCAACCCCTGCAGGTGTTAATCGAATATCGAATCTCTAATTTTCGATGTTTTTTATGTATTTCCGTCCCTCTGTGCATCCGTCCCTCAGCCTTATGTTTAAGGTTGAATATGCATGTTTTATATAATAAAATAAAGGTAACCGGATGGTTGCGGGAATATTTTTTCGCAGAGACTGTATTTTGAAACTGCAAACCGCGCGGTTGGGGGATAATTATGGTCAGGGAACCTGTTGTTGCGGGGACGTTTTATGAAAAATCAAAAGAAGGCCTTATTAAACAGATTTTGGAATTAAAAAAGGACGCGCCTGCTGAAAAAGTGCTTGCAAAAGGGATAATGGTGCCGCACGCCGGATATATGTATTCCGGGAAGGTCGCGGCAGAAACATTTAATTCCGTTGAAATTCCTGATACCGTGATAATACTGGGGCCTAATCATACCGGCGTCGGCGTTCCTGTGTCAATTTACGGGGAAGGCGCGTGGAAAACCCCGCTTGGCGAAATGCAGATAGATAAAAGCCTTGCCGCGGATATAATGAAAAAAGCCGGCATCACCCATCAGGACAGGACAGCACACGCAAGGGAGCATTCAATAGAAGTAATGCTTCCTTTTCTTCAGCAGATAAATAACAGCATAAAATTCGTGCCGGTGTGCCTGGCCGAACCTTCAAGGGATGAACTTAAACTTTTGGGGAAAGCCCTGGCAGAAGAACTTGACGACAGCCAGGCTTTAATAATCGCTTCTTCGGATTTGACTCATTACGAATCGGCTGAAATTGTAAAGGAAAAAGACAAAAGGGTAATTGATGAAATATTAAAGCTTGACCCTGACGCCATGCTTGACGCGGTTGAAAAATATCAAATTTCAATGTGCGGCTGGATGCCTGTATACGTTATGCTGCTTGCCTGTAAAGAGCTTGGGGCGTCAGAAGCGAGCCTTGTAAGGTATATGACTTCAGGGGACATAACAGGCGAAACAGAACAGGTGGTGGGATACGGAGGAATAATAATCAAATGAGCGTTGTGAATTTTTTATTCCCTTCTGTTGTGCGTTTTGGCGAAGGCTGCCTTTCCCTTCTTGAAAAAGAAAATATTCCAAAAGGCCCGGGCGTTATAATTACCGGCGGAAAATCCGCAAAAAAATCAAAAGCGCTTGGCCGCGCGGTATCTTATCTTGAAAAAAGAGGGGATAAAGTATACGTATTTGACGGTGTGGAGCCTGAAGTATCCGTTGAAACGGCTGATAAAGCGTCAGAATACTGCAGAAAAATAAAAGCTGTTTATGTGATTGGATTGGGCGGCGGAAGCGCGCTTGACTGCGCGAAAGCCGCTGCCGGCTGCGCGCCGGGCGGGTGCGGCGTCACGCAATACCTTGAAGATAAAGCAAAACTTAACAAGCCTCCTTTATATTTTGCCGCGGTTCCGACAACCGCCGGGACCGGATCGGAATGCACAAAAAATGCGGTTTTAACCTGGACCGCCAGAAAGGTAAAAATAAGCTTAAGGGGCGACAGCCTTGTGCCAAGGCTTGTGCTGGCAGACCCGGAACTTACCTATTCAATGCCGCCTGACATTACATCGTGGACGGGAATGGACGCGTTAACGCACGCGGTGGAATCGTATTTTTCTTCGGGCGCCAATGAAACGACAAAAGCGCTGTCGGTTTGCGCCATAAAACTTATTCAGGAAAATATTGTTAAAGCATATAAAAACGGTGGCGATAAAACAGCAAGGCGCTCGATGCTTCTTGCAAGCGTAAACGCGGGATTTGCTTTTGCGAACGCCGGCCTTGGCGCAGTGCACGGCCTTGGGCATCCGGTGGGCGCGATATGTAAAATACCGCATGGCCTTGTAAACGCCATAATGCTGCCGCATGTCCTTAAATACAATAAAAAAGCGTGCTTAAAAGAGATGAAAGCCCTTGAAAAAGAAACGGGAAATGACATAATAGACACTGTATTAAAAATGAATAAACAAATGAAAATACCCGGAAAAATAAGCGGCGTATGCGGTAACGCAAAAGCGATGGCGGGCCTTATTCTGTCAACCACTGCGTATTCCGGGTCAATGCAGTATAATCCGGTTAAAATGGATGCCGGGAAAACTGAAAAACTTTTAAAGAGGGTGCTGTGAGCGCGGACGAAAAAAGCATTTCACTGAAAACCGTAATATTTTTCGCGGTCCTGGTGTCGGTTTTCGCTCTGTTCAGGCTGTTTTTCATATTTAACCCGCTTGATTCCACTGAAGGGGAGCTTGCGTACTTCGGGCAAAATACCGGGGCGGAAACCATGTATGCCGGAAAAAGCACCGCGTTGATGCCGCTGGGAGCGTATATTTACAGGACCGCGTTTACATTTGCCGGAGAAAATGCGGAGGCGATAAGGAAACTTGGAGTGATTTATTTTTTAATGGCCGCCGCGCTTCTGTTCATGGCGGCAAGGACGTATTTTGGGACGGCTTTATCCGTGTTCGCGGTTTTTATGTATGGTTTGTTTCAAAACACTTACGCGGGCGGAGGATTAAACGCGTATCCTTCATATTTCTCGCAGATATTTCTGCTTCTTGCTTTTCTTTTTATCGCTGAACTTGAAGAAGGTTTTGAAAACGCGGATTACGCCCTGTCCGGAGCGTTTACAGCCGCGGCTTTTTTAACAGCCGCGCAGGCTGTTTTTTTTGTTTTATTGCCTTTATTTTTTATTTTAACGCGCGACAAAAAAACCGCCGGAAAGAAAGCGGTTTATTTTATTGCCGGGTTTTTAATTGTATTTATAAGCTGCTGTGTGTACATGCAAAAAGAGGGAATGCTGGCGGGATTTTTTGCGGCGCTTTTACCTTCGTTTGATTTAAAAGTGCAGGGTGAAGTTATAAGTATTTTTACGGCTTATTGGGCGGGATTTGCATCAGCCGCGCTGTGTGTGGCTGCGGCTTTGATAAAAAAAATAAAACCTGAAAGCGCGCCTGTTTTGGCGGCTTTGCTGGCGGCGGTTATATGCGGCGCTGCGGGCTTAATAACAAAAGAAAAAGGCGCGTTTTTATGCGCTGCGCCGTTTCTTGCCTTATCTGTTTCAATGCTTTTTCAGAGCGCCGGCATGGATAAGGATTCCGCGGCAAATAAAGCGGTTATAACTGCAGCGGCTGTTGTTATAATAATAGCGCACTTTTACATCTCCGGCATGAAAGGGTATCTGGCATCCGGCGGATTGGTACATGAAAAACAGTATGATTCAATAAACGCCGCGGAAGTGATTAAAAACACCGGGGCAAAAACACTTAATACTTACTGCGCAGGCGGATGTATGGAAGTATATTTTCTTTCCGGGCTTAAATATTCGGGAAATAGCGATATAATCTGCATGGACCGTTCTTCTCCCAAAGATAAAATAAGCCTTAACGGGTACGGCATTATGGCAGAAACCAAATACTACAGAATATTCGGCAAAGGGGTAAAAAATGAAAAAAATAAATGAGAATGAAGTGCCCGCAAAATTCGGCGTGTGGGGTTCAAGGTACCTTTTTAATGAACCGGATTTTTCCGCGGGAAGCGCTGTGATTATACCGGGCGGCGAAATAGCGGAGCATATGCACGATGATGAAAAGGAATTCTTTTATTTTATCAAGGGCACCCCGCTTTTCAAAGCGTGCGGAAAAGAATACAGGATTTCTGAAGGCGACGCTTTTCTTGTGGAAACCGGGGAAGCCCACGCCTTAATCAATGACACCATGCATGACATAAAAATAAATTTCGTAAAAATGAAAACCGGGAAACACGGCGGACTTTAATTTATAAGGCAAAGGAGAAAAAATGCAGGAACCGGGAATGAAAAAAACAGAAGAGATTCTTAAAACCGCGCTTTTTTTCTTTTTTGCCCTTATAGTTTTTTTCTGTGCGGCGGCGCCGGAAAATTCCGCGTCTTATTTTGACAAAGCAACCAAGGGCAGGCAGATAGTAAGGTCAATGGAACTGCCCGAGACATTTGATTTCTCCTACACCGAACAGCAGATGGTAAAACCGCAGACATGGCTTTCGGATTCTTTGTTTTATGCCATGTCTTATGTAACAGGGATAAAATTCATGTTTGTGCCGGTATTTTTGCTTTACGCGCTTTTTTTCCTTGTGCTTTTTGCCACCGTTTACCGGAGGCAGCAGAAAAAGTACGTAAGCATAGTTATGCCGCTGTGCCTTTTTGGCGCTTTTCTGATTCTGCCGAAACTTAATTCTTCGGGCACTGCCGCGGGAGTGTTTTTTACCGCGTACTTTATTTACGTCATGGAATTAAGGCCGATACCGAAAAAACTGTGGTATTACGTCTCGTTGCCGGCGGCGGCGGTAATTTGGGCCAACACTTCATCCACTTCGCTTTTGGCGCCGGTTATAATGGCAATTTACGGCTTGTTTTTTCTTCTTCAGATTAAGGAAAACACCGAAAAAAAATACCTGTATAATATTTATATATATCTTTTTTCGCTGTTAACTGTCTGCGGCGCTGTTTTGTTTTTGCCGGGCGACCTGAACAGCCATTTAAGTTTTATCAGGGAAATTTTTACCGGCGGCTTTCACAGGGGGTTTAACTACGCGGGAAATGCCATTATATATTACATACTCCTGTACCTTTTTATCGCCATGACGGCCGCGCTTGTCATTTTTGACACAAGGGAAAATTCGGATTCGGGAAGAAATTCCGAATTTATGAAAGATGTCGTGCTTTTCATCATTTTTCTTGGGCTTGCCGTTACAGACGCGGAATACATTCCATACCTGCTGGCTGTGGCGGTGCCTGTGTCCGCCTATTACCTTTATCTGGCATTCAGATGGGAAGTTGTAATGCCAAGGCAGTGGACCGAAAGCAGCCTTCAGCGCGTCAAGCTTCCGGTTTACGGGCTTATGCTTTTTTTCTCGCTTTTTGTCCTTATGTCTTATTCCACATCCGCGTCAAAAGAAGCTTATTATCCGCGGGCGGCGGCAAAATACATAGCCGCTGAAGGCGTGCCCGCAAACCTTTATAATGAACCAAAATGGGGAAGTTTTCTGGCGTACAACCTGTACCCGGCTGTCAGGCCTTTTATCAGCTATGATGAAAAAACAGCGGCAGAGGCAAAAGAAATTGAATCCGGCAGCGAAGCCCTGGACACTTATATGGACGGATACAGCCTGAATTCTTTTCTGATAAAAAAAGATTCTGCCGCGCTTATGTCCGCGCTGTTTGAAAGGGGTTATATGGCCGCGTATTTTGACGATGAAGTGGTGCTTCTTGTGAACCCCGCCAAGACGGACAATTATTACAGGCATGTGTATCCGCATAACCCCAAAAATTTTTATGACAAAAAAAATCCGGGCGCCGCAATTCAGGAAATGGAAATGATTCTTGAAACAAGGCCGTCTGAAGATGCTGTGATAGAACTTTCAAGGCTGTATGAAGACGCGGGGCGGGATAACGCGATTGATTTTCTTCAGGATTCCCTTGAAAGATACCCGTGGAAAGAAAAGATAAAAAAAGAACTGGGAAAACTTTTTTACAAAGACGGCGATTATGAAAACGCGCTTGAAACGTGGGGAATGTCCGCGTGGACGGATAAAGAGATTTATTCCATGGCGCGCGACGCGAGAAAAATGATGAAAAGGGCGGAATAGAATTTTATAATGATAAGCGATGCCAAATTAAAGATGCTTGCTGATAAGATAACCTTACTTGGAATTAAAGACGGGGACATCACTGAAAAATTCATGACATCCGGAAACAAGGGCGGGCAGAAGGCAAACAAAAGCGCTAATGCCGTTTATCTTAAACACCTGCCTACCGGGCTGGAAGTGAAATGCAAAGAGACCCGCCACAGGGAGATAAACCGTTTTCTTGCCAAAAGGCTGCTTGTGGACAAAATAGAAGAACTCCGGACAGGCCGCAGCTCAAGGACGGATAGAATCAATAAAATCAGGAAAACAAAAAACAGGAAAAAAAGAAGGTTATCCGCAAAGAAGTCTTAAAGCCTTAATTGACTTAAACTTAGGCAACCTTTATAATTCCACATGCGTCAAAACTAAGATTTTAACGTTAATATAAAAATCGGAAGGTATTTATGAAAAAAACAGCGTTTGTGATACTTTTTTTAATTCCTTTTTTTTCTTATATAAAAGCGGAGGATTTTTCCGGATGCCTTCCTGTAATAAATAAAATAATTAATAACAGCCCTGAAGTTAAAAAAGCCGATGAAAATCTGCAAAGGCAGAAGATGCTGTCGCTGGCCGCGATAGGCGATATGCTTCCCGCAGTATCTTTAAGGTACAACCGCTATTATCTTGCGGGCCGGGATAAAATTGAAGACAACGGCTGGGATACTTATTTAAACGCAAGGATGGTTTTGTTTTCAGGATTGTCAAGGGTCAACTATTACCTTGCCGGGACAAGCATGGAAGCTTCTTTTGAGAAGAGCGCGCAATATTCAAGGATGCTGGCCGCGGAAGAGGCAATTTCGGTTTATTTTGAAGGCGCGTCTCTTGCCATGGAAACGGATAATTATTTGGAATCGTACAACCTTATGGAAAAACGCCTGAAAGAATTAAAAAGAAGGGAAGCGATAGGCAAAGCAAGAAAAAGCGAGGTTGCATCATCGGAAGTCAGATATTATTCCCTGAATGCCCAGCTTGTGCAGTATGAAAACAGCTTACGGAAAATAAAAGATGAAATCAGCCTTATGGCAGGGGTGGAAACGGAAAAGTTCATTCTTCCGGAATGTGTTAACACGCAAATTTCAGATTTTGACGCTGATATCGCCGCTGAAAATAATCCGCTGGTGCAGTCGCAGAAAGAAAAATTTAATTACGCGCAGCGCGCGGCATGGGCTCAGGCGGGAAGTTTTCTGCCTGTGGTAAGCGTATCGGCTTCGCATAAACTGGGAGAAGATAATTACACATACACAGGCCCTTCGGTCTCACTTTTTGCGGAATGGAGTATTTTTGAAGGCGGTGCAAGAATAGCGCAGACTGCGGCGGCGGTATCAGCCGCAAAAGCGGCGGAACAGGATTATGAAGACGCTAAAAGGTATATGAAACTGAAAATCAGCGGGATATTCAATGACTATCAGGCTTCTTTAAAACGCAAGGAAATATTAAAACTTGCCTATGAAGCGGCGGAAAAAAGCGCAAAGGCTCAGGAAAACGATTATTATCTGGGAAATGTTTCAAACCTTGAAGTGCTGCAGTCAATGATGGATGTAACTGATTCAAAGCGCGCGTATGACAGGGAAAGCGCAATGCTGTTAAAGTATTCAATGCTTCTTGATTTATACACGGCAGGCATGGAGGGTACAAAATGACGCTATCTGACCTTTCCATAAAAAATCCCGTTCTTGCCTGGATGATAATGGCGGCTGTGGCGCTTTTCGGGTTTATTGCCTACAGCGGGCTTGGTGTAAGCCAGATGCCGGATGTGGATGCTCCCACACTTAATGTTTCCACGGGCTGGGAAGGCGCGGCTCCGGAAGTTATGGAAAAAGAAATAACCGATATTATAGAAGAAGCGGCGCTTGGAGTTGAAGGAGTTGAAGAAATTACGTCTTCTTCATCCCGTGGCAGGTCAAACGTTACTGTTTCATTCAGCCTTGACCGGGATATTGACGCGGCACTGCAGGACCTGCAGAGTACCGTAAACAGGGCGGTCAGAAGGCTTCCTGATGACGCGGATATTCCGGTAATAACAAAAAGTAATCCGGAAGATATGCCGATAATGTGGCTGTCTGTTTCCGGCAGCCGCGATAAAAAATTTATAATGGAATATACAAGGGATCATGTTAAAGACGCTTTTTCAACCATTAAAGGGGTTTCTGAAGTATCACTTGGAGGATATCTTGATCCAAAAGTAAGGGTATGGCTTGATACAAAAAAAATGGCGCAAAATGAAATAACAGCTGAAGATATTATCAGCGCTGTTGAACAGGGTCATAGGGAGTTTCCCGCCGGAAATCTTGATAATGGAGCCAGAGAAACCAACATAAGGGTTATGGGTGAAGCCGGAACTGTGGATGAACTTGCTTCAATAATAATTCCCACAAGAAAAGGTTCTCCCATCTGGAAAACGTTAAGGATAAAAGACGTTGCGCAGGTGGAAGACGGACTGGAAGATTTAACACGGCTTGCAAGGACAGACGGGAAAGAATCAGTGGGCTTGGGTGTAAGAAAACAGCGCGGTGAAAATTCTGTGCAGGTTGCGGAGAGGGTGAAAAAGAAAGTCTCTGAAATACAAAAAAATTTTCCCGAAGGCCTGGAACTTGAAATACGTTCTGACGGCACAAAGTTCATACGTGAAGCGGCGGATGAAATGATATTTGTAATATTACTTTCCGTAATTCTTACCTCCCTTGTCTGCTGGCTGTTTTTGGGTTCTTTGCGTTCGGCGTTCAGCGTTTTTCTTACAATACCAATGTCAATATTGGGCGCGTTTTTTCTGATGAGGGTAATGGGTTTCACGCTTAATACGTTTACGTTTCTTGCTGTTTCTCTTGTGATAGGAATAGTTGTTGACGATGCCATAATGATGGCGGAAAATATTACCAGGCATTTTGAAAACGGCGAATCAAAGATAAGGTCATCCATACGGGGCGCGCGCGAAATAACATTTGCGGCTGTGGCGGCTACTGTCGCCATACTTGCCATATTTATTCCAGTGATTTTTATGGAAGGGGTGATAGGAAGGTATCTGTTTCAGTTTGGCGTAACTATTTCGGCCGCTGTGGCTATATCGCTTCTGGGAGCGCTTACTTTAACGCCCATGTTAAGTTCGCAGTTAATGACAAAAAATAAAGGCAGTATAATAGATAAGCCTTTTGGTGTATTGAAGAATTGGTATACAAAAACCCTTGAAACCGCATTAAATCACAGAAAAAAAGTTGTTTTTGCGGCATTTTTTATTTTTGGCATTTCGCTTTTTTTAGGGATGGCTGTTAAAAAAGAATTTTCTCCGACACAGGACGTGGGCATAATGATAATAAGGGTACAGCTTGCTCCCGGTTCTGCTTTGCAGGCTACAGATAAAGCAATGCTTCAAATTGAAAAAATAGTCACATCAAGGCCGGAAGTATCCGCGTATTTCGCGAATATAGGAGCGGGCTCGGCATTTATGTTTGTATCTCTTTTTGATAAGAAAGAAAGGCCTGCTGATCCTGCCACAGGCAGGCGCTTAAGCCAGCAACAGTTATCTGATGTATTAAGAAAAGAATTTAAGCAGGTAAAAGGCATAAGAAACGCCAATATACAGGACCCTTCTGTGGTAAGCGTGGGTGCGGGAAGACGGGGTTATCCGGTAGAATTTATTGTAACCGGGCCTGAATGGGAAAAACTTTCAGGTTATGCCTCTGCCCTTGCGGAAGAAATGGATAAAAGCGGGCTTATGACAGATGCCGATACGGATTACAGGACAGGTATGTCTGAACTTCGTATAATACCTGACAGAAAAAAAGCCTTTGACCGCGGAGTAAGCATAAGTTCAATAGGTACTGCTGTTGGATCAGTTTATGGCGGTATAAGCGCGGGACAGTTTACCAGGGGCGGAAAAAGATACGATATAATTGTGCAATATAAACCTGAAGAAAGAAAAAACGCGGAAAAGTTAAAAAATCTTATGCTTCGTAACAGCAGGGGGGAAATGATAAAACTTTCCGAAGTGGCAGATTTTGTGGAAGAAAAAACCCTGGTTTCTATTACAAGGCAGGACCGTGAGCGTGCTGTGCGCGTATATGCCAATGTGGCCACCGGAAGTTCACAGGGTGAGGCAATAGCGTATGCTCAAAAAAAGGCAAAAGAAATAATACCTGAAGGTTATACGGTAAAAACTTCCGGCAGCACCAAAGGTTTCAGTGATACGTTTATAAGCCTTGCAATTGCCCTTTTTCTGGGTATTTTAATTTCTTATATGGTGCTTGCTTCTCAGTTTAACAGTCTGGTGCATCCCGTTACTGTTCTTATGGCGCTTCCTTTCAGTTTAACGGGCGCTTTAATAGCTTTGTTTATAAGCGGCAATACTATTAATATTTACAGCGCGATAGGCATAATCCTTCTTATGGGAATAGTAAAAAAGAATTCTATTTTACTTGTTGATTTTACCATTCACGCCCGCGAGCAGGGCATGGCCACGCGCGAAGCCATACTGTACGCCTGCCCTTTAAGGCTGCGCCCCATTATTATGACCTCTGTCGCCACTATAGCCGCCGCAATACCGCCGGCTTTGGCTCTTGGGCCCGGCGCCGAATCAAGGATACCGATGTCTGTTGTAATAATAGGCGGCGTGATTGTATCAACTTTATTCACACTGTTTGTTGTGCCTTTATTCTACAGCCTGTTTTCAGTGTTTGAAAACAAAGAGCATTTTAATGAAGTAAAGCAGGTAATTGAGGAGTTTAAATAGCGCCTGTTTTGCCGGCTTGTTGTTTTAAAAACCCTGTATTTAACAGGGAAAAACGCTGTTTTGTAAAGTATTTTGCCTGACCTGAAAAATATAACAAAACAAAAATCCGCCTTCCTTGACTTTTATTGTTCCTGTCTATATACTTACTGATGCTTAAGGGGGCTTAAGCCATGGATGAAATCAATAAAACTGACAATTATAAGGCTGTTTTTGACAGCCTTTTCACAGGCGTGTACTTTGTCAACAAAGACAGGGTAATTACATACTGGAACAATGCGGCCGAAAAAATAACAGGTTATCAGGCCAAAGATGTCATTGGAAAGCACTGCTGGGATAATGCGGTTGTGCACCTTGATATGAAAGGCAAAAACCTGTGCAATGACCAGGATTGCCCGGTTTTAAAAGCTATAAATGACAACCGCCTTGTGCAGGAAGAGGCTTATATAAAGCACAGCGAAGGGTTCAGGATACCTGTTGATTCCAATATCAGCCCCATTGCCGATGAAAACGGCGTAATAAACGGAGCCGTGGAAATTTTTACGGACAACCTTGCCAAAGTGGAGGCATTCCAGAAATTTGAAAAATTAAAACAGCTTGTCTTTATTGATTCACTGACCGGCGTGGGCAACAGAAGATACACGGAAATAAAGGTAAACGTCAAACTGCAGAAACTTGCGAAATACGCGTGGGAAAAAGATTTTGGACTGCTTTTTGTGGACGCGGATGATTTTAAAAAGATTAACGACGAATACGGCCATGAAGCCGGCGACCGCGCTTTAAGGATGATTGCAAGGACGCTTATAAACAATATCAGGGAGCATGATTTTATAGGAAGATGGGGAGGGGAGGAATTTATAGCCGTTATTTCCGACGTTGACAGAAGGGCGCTTTTTATAATAGCAGAAAAACTGCGCGCGCTTGTGGAAGAGACACAAATAGAATACATGGACAAAAAAATAAAAGTCACCGTGTCCATAGGCGCCACAATAGCCAAAAGGAACGAATCAATAGGCGATTTAATAACAAGGGCGGACTCGCTTATGTATTACAGCAAACACCTTGAAAAAAACTGCGTTACAATAGGCTGAAACTTTACCGGGAAGTTTTTTGAAAGCAGTACCGGAGGCTTTTGTATGGGAGATTTGGAAAATAAGCTTTTTGAAGCAATAATGAAAAAGGATTATGACAGCGCGCGGGCGCTTGTTAAACAGGGGGCATCGGTAAATTCAAGGGATTCCAAAGGCAGGTCAGCTGTATATTTTGCCGTATATTCAGGGAGCAGGCCGCTTGCCTCTTTAATGTTAAAACACGCCTCTTACGCGGAAAAAAAACGTTTTGGAAAACTTGCCACGGCAATCGCGCTTGGGAACAGGCGGAAAATAATAAACATAATCAGCAACAATAAAAAAGAGCTTTTAAAGCAGGATTCCCTTGGAAATTCCGAACTTACTTTTGCCGCCATATATAACGACTCTTTTGCAGCCGGAATGCTTCTTAAAAAAGGCGCGAATCCCGATGTAAAAAACCGCAGCGGAAGCACCCCTTTGATGGCGGCCTGTGAAAAAGGGTCAATAGAGACTGTTAAAATGTTATTAATGAATAATCCGAAAGCTGACATAAATGCTTCGGATAAAAACGGCGAAACGCCGCTTTCGCTTGCGGCGGCAAACGGCCATTCAAGGATAACGGCCCTTTTAATAAACGCGGGCGCAAAAGTAAATATAATCAACAGGCACGGCAATACCCCGCTTTTAAGCTGTGCCATAAACGGAAGGCTTAAATCAATAAAGCAGCTGATCAAAGGCGGGGCTGATGTCAACAGCAGGGGGCTGTGGAATAAAACCGCGCTGCATATTTCAGTCATGAAAAATTACGGCGCGATAACGCAGGCGTTAATAGAAGCCGGAGCCGACTTAAACGCCAAAGACCAGCTTGGCGCCACGCCGCTTGGGCTGGCGGCCGCGCAGGGCGACAACGCGGCTGTGTCAAGGCTGTTAAAAGCAGGCGCTGAACCTGACGTGAAAATGGACAGGGGCAGGACAGCGCTTATGGTGGCGTCGGAATACGGCAACATGAAAGCGGCTGCTTTATTGCTGGAAGCGGGTGCTTCGTTAAAAGCTAAGGATAATGACGGCAAAACGCCGCTGTGCTGCGCGGGCAGCGAAAAAATAAAAACAATGCTTGAAGAAATGGAACTGGCGGAAATTAACGGGCAGGCGTAAAAGAAAAGGGGTGAAAAAAATGGATGAAAAGTCTTCAAGGATTTTAACCGCGGTAAATAACGGGAATACTGATCTTGTTGAAAAACTCCTGAAAGAGGGGGTAAATCCGGACACGGAAGATGAAAGCGGGAACAACCTTCTAAAAATAGCGGCTTATACCGGAAGGGGCAGGATTGCGGATTTGCTTGTAAAAAAAGGCGCAAGCGCCGGAATCAACGGGTTTTCAGAGGTTATCCTGGCGGCAATCACCGAAGATACGGCCAAGATTAATTTTATCGCAAGGAATAAAAAAGAACTTTTGAAGGAAACCGACGCTTCGGGCAATACTCCGCTGGTATTTTCCATTCTGAACTGGAACTATGAAATAGCAGGGGAGATTATTGACAATATGGAAAATATTGATACCGTCAATAAATTCGGCAACACACCGCTTATCATCGCCGCGGAAAAAGGGAATACCAGGGTGGTCAGAAAACTGATTGCAAAGGGGGCAAATGTCAATGCCGTAAATAAGGTCTCTGAAACAGCGCTTATTTACGCGTGCAGCAAGGGGCATGCCGACATAGTAACAGAGCTTATTCACGCCGGCGCCGGCACTTCGGTTAAAAATAAATATGACGACTGCGCGATGATATTCGCGGCGCTTTCGGGGAATCCGCTTATAATAAGAAAACTTGCTTCTGCCGGCGCTGATGTAAACGTGCAGGGTTTCTGGGGCAAAACGCCGCTTATGATAGCCGCCCTTAAAGGTTTTCCGGACGCCGTAAGGGAGCTTATCAATCTTGGCGCTGACGTGGAAAAAAAAGACAGGTACGGCTATACGGCCCTGATGGAAGCTGTGGGCGAATCCAATCTGGATGTGGTAAAAGTATATACGGACAAATGGGAAAAAGACGGCAGCAGCCACACTGAACATAACCTGCCGCTTGAAGCGGTAAAGGAAGGGTATATTCAGACAGTTAAAGAACTTCTTGAAGCCGGGGCGGATGCGGGAGACAAAGATGAAGGCGGAATGACGGCTTTTGACCACGCAAGGAATGAAGAAATGAAAAAGGCTCTTGGCGACAGAAGAAGCACCGGCAGGTTTGATGGCCAGTAATATAAGGTTTATATTTTATTGGTGTTGAAAAACTTTCACGGCGGATGTAAAATGAAAAGAAACGGAAGGTATTGCTGATGGACACTGAATCAGAAAAAAAAGTTGACCGTTCGGAAGTGGAACTGGAGCTTGACCTTTTTGTGCTTCAGCCCACGGAATTTCTTGTGCTGCCGGAAACTCCCAACATATACCTTTCCGAGGAAAAAGCGCAGAAGTTTTTAAGCGACCTCAAAAAAGCGGTGGAAAATTCAAGGGACGGCGTAATAATCAGGCTTAACGGGCGGATTAATCCAAGGATAAAAGCCGAAGGCGAAGATGAAAGCATGTTTTTAACGCGCGAACTAAAAACCGGCAGGGTAAGGGAAAACAGAACAACGCCGGCGGGAGCATAAATGGGTAAAGCATTAAACGAACAGCTTATGATAGCGGTAAAACAGGGCGACTCCGAAAGGGCGGAAAACCTTATTGAATCCGGCGCTGATATAAACGCCAGGGATGAAAACGGCTATTCGGCGCTTGACTGGGCCGCGGCATACGCGGACAGTTTAATGATGGAAACGCTTATGCTTGAAGGCGCGGATGATACAAACGACCTGATGTCGGGTTTTCTTGTGTGCCAGTCCGCGTTTAAGGACAAACTTTTCGGTTCGCTGGTGTTTGCCGTATCAAACGGCGACCTTATAATTGCGGAAGACCTGTTTAAGAGAGGGCTGAAAGTGACAGGCAGGGATACAATGGAAAGGGAAGCGCTTGCCGCCGCCATTGAAAGCGGGCTTACTGACGGCAGAATAAAGGACCCTTCCCTGCAAAGCATATCATCATATCCCGGGATGAGGTTTGTGATATTAAAGGCAATGAGCAGGATAAAGCAGGCTGAAGCGAAGAAAAAAATTAAAAAAAATAACAGGAAGAAAAACAAATAAAAAATCCAACCCGCAACAGAAAAATAATCGCCGTATTAATGATTTTAACGTCATTCTGCGGCAGCGCGGCGGCCGTCACGTACTCGGATGAAAAAATTTCCTTTGGCGCGGGCTACTCCCCGTCGTTTCCGCTTTATAAGTCATCATACGCCTTCATTCACGGCGTTTCAGCCCATGTAAGGCTTATTAATGACGGTTTTTTTACGCAGCCTTTTTTGTCCGTAAAGGCGGCTTCAGGCACGGCTGTAAAAAACGGAGATAAAGCAGGCGGCATGTACGGCGCGGTTTATGACGCGCCGCTGTATGATGTTTCTGACGCGGGTTACTTTGGGCTTGAAGCAGGTTTTGCTTTCGGCTGTTTCCTGTCGCAGCTGTTCGGGCTGAACCAAGCCGCCGGAATTTCTTTTTCCGCGCTTTATGAAAATGAAGATATAAAAGGGCTTAGAAAAATTTCAGGGATGGAAAAATACGCCCTGTCAGCGTTTGTATCCACGGAGGCGTTTAAATTTGAAGGCGCCGGGGCCGCTGAAATTATAATTTCGGCGTCATTTAACGGCAGGTATGACGGCGGCAGGACAGACGCTTTCTTTATTACGGCAGGGCTGTTTTTTGAAACACAGCAGGCGGATTTAAACAGCGGCAATCCCGAACTTTATGAATACAATCCGGATGAACCGGGAAGAAAAGACAGCACGGAAGACGGCGGAGTCTGGGAGTGATTGACAGGGAAGCGTTAAGGAAAAAATGGGAGAATCACGGGAAAGATTTAAATGCCGGGGGAGTCAGGCTGTCCGCGGATAAATTTTACGCTTTATTGTATTATTATCCAAAAGGCGAACCGGGCGCTGCAATGACGCCGGTAATCACTTTTTTACCCTTTAACAGCCCATCTGAAGCCATGGAATACATTGTTTATTATTATATGCCTGAATACTCCGCGGAAGAAAAAACGGCGCGCGCGTATAAATTTATGGATGAAGCAATAAAAGAGGGAAAGCCGGAAAATATAAAAAATGCGGCTGATTCATATAACGTTTTATCCGGAATAAATAATCCTGATATGCCTGCAATTGACAGAATGGGCGGGCCCGCCGATATAATATCATCAGCCATGCTGCTTTCAATAATAAGCCTTAAACGGGTAAAAATAAAGCACGCCGTGCTTAAAGCGCTTATGGATATAAAAAAGTTTGACGATAAAAATGAATTTCACCTGAAGCTGGCGGAAAAGTTTTTAAACGCCGTCTTAAGGTGATACCACGGAGGAATAATGAAATACGCGCAGGGAAAACAGGGCAGGGTTTATCTTTTAAAGTTTGAAAACAACGATGATTTCTTGGAGCAGATAAAGGTATTCATAAAAAAAGAGAAGGTTAAATGCGCGTTTTTTGTTTTTTTGGGAGCGGTTGTAAAAGCAAAAATGGCGGCAGGGCCCAAGAAACCCGTTAATCCGCCGGTTCCCAATATGCTGCAGGTAAAAGACGGCTGGGAAGTTTTCGGCACGGGCTCTGTTTTTTTAAATAAAAAGAAAGAGCCGCAGGTGCACATTCACGGCAATTTCGGCAAAGGCGAAAAATCAAAAATGGGCTGCGTACGCTCTGACGCGAAAATATTCAACGTAATTGAGGCGATGGTAACTGAAATAACCGGCGTAAATGCTATAAAGGACATTGACCCCGCGACAGGTTTAAATATGATGCAGCTGGTAAGTAAAAACAAACAGTAAGTTAAATATCAAAACATAAACCCGTAAGAGTTGCCGCAGATTTTAAAACAGGGTTTGGGTGTGTTTTTTCAGTGTGTGCCGCGCTAACATACTATATATGCGGCAGGGGCGGTTTAATGCAACGGTTGGAGCGAGCCTGCGAAGCGGAAATCCCCGGGCTTGCGCGAGTTTACGAGCGCAAGTGTTAGGGGACGGCATACACGTATGTGCCGCGGGTACACGATTGCCAATGAATTAACATGCCTGTTGAATTCAAACTTATTTGAATGCAAGCATACCAATTTACGGCGCGCACTGAAAAAATACACCCAAGCCCTGCAGTGAGAAAGCCCGGATGCCCGGAAGAATAAAAGACAGTTAAAAAGGAAGTTCAGATGAACTATTTGTAAAGAAAAACCGTAAGCCCTTCAATTGCCCCAAGTTTTGATTCAATAAGCGGCTGTATCTGTTCAAACTTCATTTTGCCGGCGCCGCATCCAAGTGCGGGCACTGCAATTGTCTTAATTTTATAAAGTTTAATCTGTTTTATAAGGTCATCAAGGCCGGATGAAATAAGTTCTTCGGAAGAAGCCTCTCCGGGTTTTACACGGGTGGGAAAGTTTAATATGTGCCACGCCCCGAACATATCGCCTTCGGTTGTTGAAAAAATCCTTCCGGGTTTTATCTTTCCTTCAGAACAGGCTTTTTTGTATTTTTCTTCGTTGATGGGAAAACGTTTCGCGAACTGTTTGTGCAGCGGCCCGTTTGGCGCGCCTGAACAGCATACGTCCGACACTATCGCGTCCGAACCGTCATCGCATATATTGCCTTCGGCCTTGATTATAACCGGCATTTTTTAAGTTCCCCTTTAAGGCGTGTCAGCCTATTTCAATTGTATCCATGTCAAGGCTGTTTAATATTTCCTTAAGTTTTAAAACTTCATCCTTGCTTAAAGTGATGCCTTTTCCCATTTTTTTGTGTTCCCCGTCCCACGGCCTTATGTCTATTTTTGGCGCGCGTTCATTCCATGAAACAATATTTACCTCTTTTTTCCATCCGCCGCTGCCTTCGCCGATGATTCCAAGAGTCTTTTTGACGTCCCAGGTTATTTCAGGCATGTTTAACCTCCTCCATATATGATTGATACACACTTATATATTATAATATAGCAATTTTATTGGCAAGGGGAATATGTTGGAGGGACGGATGCACGGAGGGACAGAGGGACGGAAGGTCGGAGGGTCGGTTTTGCCAACCTTCCAACCATCTGACCATCCAAACATCAGTTTCTAGGTTTCAGCCCTTTAAATATCTCATACAGCTTCACCAGCACAATGGCGTCAAGGGCGGCGTAGTCTTTCATGCCTTTGGTCAGCGGCCTTACTGTCCAGTCAGCGCGCTGGTATGATTTGTCCATTACAATGCCAAGTTCCCTTAAACTTACGTCCTTTAAATTATGGCCGCCGCACGCGGGTTTGCCGCGCAGTTTTCTTGAATTGGTGCATGTGTCAAAAACGCCGCGCAGTTCAAAGCCGAAAGGTTTTAACACGGCTCGTTCAAAATTGGCAAAATGTATAGCTTTGATAATGCCGGGGTTTTCCAGAATTTCTTTTAACGGAGAAATATCTTCTATTGCCAAAGGGTCAATAAGCCAGCACTCTGTTTTTGTGGCCATCTGAATAAGGCACAGCTCCGGCGGGTTTCCATACAGCCTTGTTTCCGTATCAAGGCCCAATACGGTTTCATCTTTCATCTTCTGTACGGCTTTATCAAGCCCTTCTTTTGTATCTATAATTTTAACGCGCATGAATTGAGTATAGCAAATATCAGGCGCTGAATGTATAATAAAGCCGTTTTTATAAATAAGTAAAGGCGGAAAAAAATGAAAAAAATAACTTTCCTTGCCGTGTTTTTTGCTGCAGCGGCTTCCTTAAACGCGGGCGTGTTCATAGACATGTACGGCGGATGGTCAGCGGCGCGCATGTCGGTTTTCAATGACGGTATGGATGACGCGCAGATATATTACGAGGCAATGGGATTTGATACAAAATTAAAGGGCATAAATTCGGATTTAAACCTTGGACTTGACGCCGGCGTTTTTTTTGACGGCGGATGGGCGCCTTACATCAGGTCAAATTTTATCTTTATGAAAGAGGATTATAACGAAGTAAATTACCCGGGCGGCGGCACGCTTATGAAAAATACGGTCAAATATGACTGCGCCTACACCGGAATCGGATTAAGGAAGTATTTTAAAGAACGCCTTTATGAACACGAATTTCTTTTTTACGCCGCCGCGGACGCGGGCATCTCTTTTTCCGTGGATAATTACGCCAAAACAAAGTGGTTTAATCCCGACGGTTCGCAGCTGGATTATGCCGACGTTGATTATAAAGGGATTATGTTCGGCGCCCACGCAGAGGCGGGCTGCGAATACTTTGTTGAAAAAAACCTTGGTTTCGGCATAAGAGCCGGATACAGGCATATGTCAGGGAGCGTGTCAGGAAACATAAAAAGCGGCAATGTCCTTGAAGTCAATAACGGCACAAAAGACACGCAGGAACTGGAATATTCCGGAATATACGTAAACGCCGGAATTACCGTTTTCATAAAGTGAAACCATACTTTTACAAAACTTGATTACAGCCTCCGGCGCTGCTATACTTTAATTATTAAAAAAAAGGGGGATGTAATGGGAAATCAGATTTCAAAAAAACAGCTTTTAAACTCTCCTCAAAAAAACGAAACCATAAGGATTGCAAAACAGTCGCTGCTTTCGCTTATGGAGCCGGAAAACAGGATTCTGTTTTCAACTATGTCGGATGAACAGCAGGAAGAAATAATCCTGCAGATGGCATATGAAGACCACGTGATAGAGTTAAAAGAACCAAACGGGGGCTCTGCAAGGGCAAATTAATCCTAAGGTAATTACCGGCGCAGGTTTTACACAGCCGCAAATTTAAACGATAAAATTTCTGACAGGCACAAAATACTGTTGAAAAAAAAATCCGATATGCTACAATAACTTTATCAAACATGGGAAAAATCTCATAATCATCACGTGACACAATCATCTTGGGGCCCGTGATAACCAACAAAGGAGACATAATGTCCGGAGTTTACAGAAAAAAAACTGGCGATTCAAGCACAAGCAGGTATGTAGGTGGAAACACAAACTACACAACAAGATTGACTTCGCATGAAAGGCCGGCTTCAGGCAATACCGGCGGCGGGGCAAAAAGATACGGCGGCACCACAGGTTCATACGGAAGGACCAACACCGGTTTTTCCAGGGACGGCAACACAGCCGGCTTCGGGCGTGACGGCAACACCGCGGGTTTTTCACGCGACGGGGCAAAGAAAAAATATTTTAATGACAGAAAAAAAGATTACACTCAGCAGGGGAAACCCCCTTATAAACCTTTTAACCAGCACAAAAAACACAGCGGCCCGGCAAAAGATTTTGTGGAAATAGGAAAATTTGACGCGGCAAAAAGGACTTATTCTTTCGGTATGCAGAAAACCGAAACAGGCGACAGCGCGCTTGTAATACTTCAGACGCGCAATGACAACGGCAGGCTAAGGCAGGATACGGTCCTTGTTTTTGAAGACCACGTGGAAGGCTTCATAGAAGCCATCAACAAAGCAATGGCGGTATTCAGGGAAAAAAAAGAAGCACAGCACAAAGGTGAAAAGGGTGAGTGAGGATAAAAACGGCGGGTGCGGCGGCTGCAAAAAAGACAGCGGCGGCGCGTATCTTGCCAACGGTTCTTTTATGGAAGCATGCCCTGAAACATTTATCACCAGGGAATTTGAACTTACGGACGGGATAATGAACGGAAGTTACAGGGAGCTTAAGGGCGACGAAGACAGGGTCTCTGTCACGGGTTTTTATAAAAACGGCCTTATGCACGGCGAGTGGCTGTTTTACGGAGAAGACCAAAAGCTTGAAAAAGTCCGGGTTTATAATGAAGGAAAGCTGATTGAAGAAAGATGAAACACTAATACAGCAAAAAGCCGCGTTAACAAACGCGGCTTTTTTTTTAACCTTAAAAGGGCGGTAAAGTATGACTTTAAAACAGGCAAAGAAAAACAGGTTAAAAAAGAAGAATGTTTTTCCTTACATCGCCGCGCTGTTTTTAACCGCGGCCATGATTACGTTAATACTGTTTTATATTAACAGGCAAAACCGCGTCACCCGCGCTGATTTATACACTTACCCGATAGAAAAAACAGAAATAATCCCGGCAGGGGATAAAATTGAATCCGGGAAAAAGACTTTTGAATATTATGAATACGGCAAAAAAAGGACAGACAGGGGCGTATACGTTTTAAAGGTAATAAACAATGACGGTTCGCAGGATTACAGATATTCACTTAAAACAGAAAAAGAAATTATGGATTATGATTTTGGGCCGGGCGTTAACGCCTATGTGACCCTTGAAGATGACAGCGCGCAGAAAGACACGGTAATTTTCAGGGTGTGGATGGATTCGGAAAACGACAGGAAAAAAGTTGAAGACGGCCTTTCCGGGCTTTTTAGGGTTATTAAAAAGCACAGGCCGGAAAAGAACGTAAGGGGAGAAATAAAGGTGAGGGAATGAAAAAGAAAGCGCGTAGAAAAACAGCAGATAATAACGCCCCTGCGCCAAAAATAAAAGATAATTTTTTGCGTAATATGGCAGCCGGTTTTTTAATACTGGTAATACTGGATTTTACGGCCATTATGCTTTCCATGAAACAAAATACAGCGCCGCAAAAGCCGCCTGCCTCTGCCGCGGATGTAAAATCAGAAAAAATGGCTGCGTTTCCCGAAGAGTTAAAATTTCAGCTGTATTATGACGGCGTCATAGGGCCGGCCACCGGAATGCACAGTCTAAAGGTGTGCTGCCCGGGAGGCCTTGCAAAAGAATACTATACATATAAAATGCCCTGGGAGCTTATTTTATATAAATTCAGCGCTTCTGTGGCCACAGTGGCGCTGTTTGAAAAAAATGAAGAGAAAAAAGAGGGCAAAATAAAAATTTTAATCCTTGACCCTGACGCGGGCGCCACTGACATAAAACAAAGCGATATTATGATGTTTATCAAAAAAACATCGGACTACATGCCGGGCTATACCTGGCAGGCGGATGTGTTTACAGAGGCGTTTTAAGTATAGTATAATTATACCGGCGTAAAAATTGATATGGGGGTGGCTTATGGCTGACTGCGCGAATCTTGAAAAATGCTCTTTCTTTAACGACAGGATGGCGAACCTGCCGGCAACAGCGGAAATTTACAAAAAAAAATTCTGCAGGGGTGATTTTGAAAACTGTGCCAGGCTTATGGTATCCAGAAAACTTGGCAAAGAAAAAGTGCCGGCAGACCTGCTTCCAAATCAGGCAGACAGGGCTCAGGCGATTATAGCACAGGGGTAAATAAAACCTGCAGGAGCGATATGGATATATTTGAAGCTGCAAAAGCCGGGGATATTAACGCTTTAAAAGAGTGCGTTAAAAAGGGGACAGACGTCAATTGCCGCGACCGTGATAAAATATCACCCATAGTATGGGCCGCTTATCATAACCACACAGGCGCGGTAAAATTTCTTATTTCGGCCAAAGCTGACCTTAATTCCCGCGGCCTTGACGGTATAACTGCCGTCATGCGCGCCGTTGAAAATAAAAATACTGAAATGATAAAAGCGCTGATTGCCGTACACGCAGACCTTAATATTACGGATAATTATAAAGGTACTGCCCTGTCAAGGGCGGTAAATGAGATAAAAGATACGGCTATTGCAGACCTTTTAAAAAGATCCGGCGCAAAATAATACCTAAAGCAGTATTGACTGATAATAATAAAAATGTTAATATTCTATTTGAACAATCGTTCAAATAGAATATTAAAGTGTGACTGGAAAAATGAAAAAAAACCGTTTAAAAGACACATGCGATGTATGCAGTATTGACAAAAAAAAGGTAACAAAACTAAAAAAAATTATGCCTTCAGACTCTGTTATAAAGGGCATAATAGTGATTTTTTCAGCACTTGGCAATAAGACAAGGGCAAAAATAGTATTCGCGCTTTCTCTGGAAGAGAGGCTTTGCGTATGCGATATATCCAACATACTAGGGCTTACAATTTCCGCGGCATCACATCAGCTGAGAAAACTGCGGGATTTAAAAATAGTAACGCGAAAAAATGAAGGTAATATGGTTTATTATTCCCTTAATAACAGTTATATAAGGGGCCTTTTAGCAAATGCTTTAAGAAAGTAAAAAATTGCGGGGTAAACGGGATGAAAAACACAGAAGAACATGCAGATGATATTGTGGCTGATATGGAAAAAAACAGTATTGAATCAGAACATAAAAAAGAAAAAGAAAGGATAATACTTCTATCCATCGGCTCTAATTTGTTCCTTGTAATAGCCAAACTGATAGTCGGATGGATGACAGGGCTTGTTTCCATAGTGGCGGAGGCGCTTCATTCCGCAAATGACCTTTTGGCGTCCGTTGTCGCTTATATAGGCGTAAAGCAGTCGTTAAAACCCGCGGATAAAGAACACCCGTACGGCCACGGAAAGATTGAAATTATAACCGGATGGATTGAAAATGTCCTTATTTTTCTGGTCGGCGCCGGAATTATTTATGAAGGAGTAAAAAAATTCATTCATAAGTCAGAGCCGCAGATGGTGGAAATAGGCATCGCGGTCATGATCGTGTCCGGAATCATCAATTTTTTTGTTTCACAGTTTCTTATAAAAAAAGGAAAGCAGTTAAGGTCGGTCGGGATAGAAGTGGACGGAGAGCATCTGCGCGCCGATGTCATCACCTCGCTGGGCATAGCGCTGGCCCTTATCGTGCTGAGTATCACAAAAAAATGGTGGATAGACCCTGTGGCAGCCATATTTGTGGGTGTCTGGGTTTTGGGCATCTTTTTAAGGCTTTCTTACACGCTCACTCACCAGATAATAGACAAAGGGCTTGAAGATAATGAAATCAAAAAAATTGAAAGCGCTTTAAAGGAATTCAGACAGATTAAAAATTTCCACAGGATAAGGACAAGGCAGTCCGGTTCCACGATTTTCATAGACATGCATATTGAAGTTGACGGCCAGATGACTGTTGATGAATCGCACGGGCTGACGCTTAAAATAGAACATAAAATGAAGGAATTATTCAAAGTCTGCAACACCACTGTGCATGTGGAACCGTATGACGGTTCGACACACGCGGACGATTAAAGCGCTGAACGGAAAATTTATGAAAAAGAAGTTTTCAATAAAACGCAGACTGAAACGGTTAAAATTATACGTTTCAGCGCTTTATTTTGCCATTAAGGATCCAAGGACGCCGTGGTACGCGCGCGTGTTTGGAATTCTTACCGTCGCTTATGCTTTATCCCCGGTTGATTTGATACCGGATTTTATACCGGTGCTGGGATATCTTGATGACGTAATAATATTGCCGGCATGTATTTATGCCGTGATGAAAATGATACCAAAACCGGTTCTTAAAGAAAGCCTGGCTAGAGCCGGTAAAAATAAAATAAACACAAAAGCCGGCATGGCCGCGGCAGTAATAATCGGCATAATCTGGATTATTGTCCTGTATTGTACCGTCAGGTTAGTATTAGCTGTAATAAAAAATTAAGGAGAACTATAGTGTGCGGTGAAATAAAAGAGGAATGCGGATGCGCATGTGAAGATGAAAGGGAAGAATTTAAGGAAATGATTGGTTATACTTTATCCGGTTATGGGATAGGGCTTGCGCTTGGCGCTGTTTTGGATTTTTTAGGCATGCCGTTAAATGCCGTGGGCAACTGGCTGGTGCGCACATTTTCCGGTGAAGGGGAAAGCATCTTTGAAGGAATATTCGCGATAAAGAAAAAAATTCAGGGCAAAGCAATGTCGCTTGCTCAGGCATACGGCTGGGGCAAATTTTTCGGCATGGCGCTTCCCTGGATAATAGATTTTACAAGCAGGCTTTTGGGCGTTGACGTGCTTGGCGTGCAGGCTTTTTACATACCTTATTTTTACGCGCTGTCCGACCAGATGGGCGCAAGCGTTTCAGGTTTTATGTATTTTGCCAAAAAAGAAGGCAATGTATCCGGGGGTTTTAAGGCGTACATAAAAAATCCGGTTATGATTGCCGGATTGTTTGTCCTTGCAATAGTACCTGCAGGACTGCTGGGCGTAAGGCTGCTTGGGTTTAAACCGGACACACAAATTTATTCGGCAGTGGAGACTATAGCAGCAAACCTTTGCTGGATACCACCGCTTATAGGTATTATACTTATTAAAAAGGAGAAACCTGAAGATGACAAAAACTGAAATGCCGGAAGATTTAAAAAGGGCTTTTCAGCTTGTAATATTTTTCGGTTTTGTAAGCCTTCTTGGCGATATTATATATGAAGGCGCCAGAAGCGTGAACGGGCCGTATTTAAAAACCCTGTCAGCCAACGCGGCAATGGTGGGGTTAATAGCGGGCATAGGCGAATTTGTAGGCTATGCTTTAAGGCTGGCATCGGGATACTTTGCCGATAAAACAAAAGGTTACTGGGTATTTACTTTTCTTGGTTACGGGCTTTTAATAACCGTTCCTATGCTTGCCTTAACCGGCGTATGGCAGATGGCTGCGGTGTTTATGGTATTGGAAAGGCTGGGCAAGGCGGTGCGCGCCCCGGCAAAGGATACAATTTTATCAAGCGCCGCAAAAAAAATAGGCACGGGAAAAGGTTTTGCCATTCAGGAAGTGTTGGACCAGTTCGGCGCGCTTCTGGGGCCTTTGATATTCGCGGGATACTTTGCCGCAACCGGCGGCGGTGTTAAAACAGCAATTGATTACAGGCAGGCGTACGGGATTTTCATAATTCCGTTTATTCTGCTTATGATATTTGTCTGGATTGCCTATACAAAAGTGCCTGACCCGTCAAAACTGGAGCCTCCAAAAAAGGACGGCGACCCGGAAACAATCACAAAACTTTTCTGGATTTACAATATTTTTTCTTTTGTCACGGCTTTTGGTTTTATAAGCTACGCGATAATGGGTTTTCATTTTAAGGCAGCCGGAGTAATATCAGACGCCATGATACCGTTGTTTTACGCAGCGGCAATGCTGTCAGACGGCGCCGCGGCTTACGCTATGGGCCACTGGTATGACTATCTTAAGGAAAAATTAAACCATCACGGCGGCGGCCTTGTCACGCTGGCATCCATGCCGTTGTTAACCGCTTTAATTCCTTTTTTGGCTTTTACAGACAAACCGTGGCTTGCTTTTGCATCCGCCGTTTTATGGGGCGTTGTAATGGGGGCGCACGAAACTATTATGAAGGCGGGCATAGCCGATATAACCCCCATGAAAAAACGCGGAACGGGCTACGGTATTTTTAATTTCAGCTACGGCATCGCGCTTTTTGCCGGAAGCTGGCTTGCCGGAATACTGTATGATATTTCACTTTCTGTCTTGTGCTGGGGAATAGCCGGCGTGCAGGTGTTGGCGCTTGGCGTGTTTTTCTACATGGAAAAAGAGATTAAAGGAAATAATTAAAAAGAAATAAAAAATTGACAAGAATTTAATCGTATGGTATATTTTGAACAAATAAGCGATTTGTTCAAAAGTGGAGATTTGAAAATGGAACAAACAAAGAAAGACATAATTGAATCGGCGGCAGAAATATTTGTAAAATATGGCTTTAAAAAAGCTACTATAGAAGATATTGCCAAGAAAATTAATAAAGCAAAAGGTTATATATATTACTATTTTAAAGATAAAGAAGACCTGTTCCGCGCGATAATTGAAAAAGAAGGAACAACCCTTATTTCCACGATGAGACAAAATGTTGATAAGGCTGAAATGCCGGATGAAAAATTAAAAGTTTTTATTATTACGCGTGCCAAATGCCTTAATGAATTGTCCAATTATTATTCAGTGCTTATTGATAAGTTTTTTATTGAACGGGAAAAACTCCAGAAAGTCAGGATTGCTCTTGATAAGGAAGAGCGGAAACTACTTAAAGAAATACTTGAAAAAGGCAACAACAGTAATTACTTTGATATAAAAAATGTTGATTTGACTCTTGACGGACTGATTTTTTTTATTAAAGGGTTGGAGTATTCCTGGGTAACTGAAAAAAATATTTTATTACTTGAAAAGAATCTGGATGTAATTGTAAGATTGTTAATTGATGGAATGAAGAAGAGGTAGTTTTTTTTTGCATATAATTTGAACAAAAGATAAAAATGTTCAAAAAGTAATAACACGGGTTTTAATAAAATAGAAAAGGGACGGCGGTTATTATGGATGAAAATGTATTGGTTAGAATTACAGAAAAAGCCGCGCTGGTTTTTTTAGTCTGTATCAATATCAACACAATATATGCAATGCCTTATCTATATGACATAGATGAAAATGGTAATTGTGAAAAATGTGAAAAAATTAATTCCTTCAGAATGACTGGTATGATGCTTGGAACTTTGGTAGGTAGCGCGGTTTCGTTTAAATTAATTGTGCCGAATTATGATTTCTCCGTCGGAGAAAACTATATTAGTGATTTGGTAAACGTAAATGATGAATTGAATCGGTTTTTGGGCGACATTCTGTTATTTTCAGGACTGACAATAGCAGGAATAGTTTTAGGCTATAAAACAACCGAGTTAATTGAAGGCGGCGGTTGTAACGAAGCAATTTGTTCAGAATACATAAGCAGTATGAATGAAAGGAGGCAAAGATGGCAGCGTGATAATCTTGCGGTTGCTTTGTTGATTCCGGCTTCTTTTACCGCGGCGGGTGCAGTGGCTGGATACAAATGTTTTGGAACAACTGAGGGTGGATACAGTGCCGCAGCCGGAGGAATTACCGGTTTATTAGGCGGGCTGCTGTTAAACGAACTCATATATGAAATTTCCAGGCCAAAACCTGAAATCCTGAAAATTAACAGTGAAGGAGATGAGGAATATGTCAAATAGTTTATATGATTTAACTTTTATGTTTTGTATATTTTCAATTATAGGCTGGATAGTGGAAGTGTTGTATGACTCTGTTCAAAACAAAAGAATGGTAAACCGGGGCTTTTTAATGGGTCCATATCTTCCAGTATATGGGACCGGCGCGTTAATGGGTATTTTCCTTATCGGTCAGATTCAGCATTTCAATATATTCATAAAGGCCGTAAGTTATTTGGGGATCACCACAATAACAGAATATGCTGCCGGATTAATACTGCTGAAAGCATTCAATGTCAAGTTGTGGGATTACTCAGGTGAAAAATTCAATTACAATGGCATTGTTTGCTTAAAATTTTCACTTTTTTGGATGTTAAGTGTATTTCTCTTTGATTATCTTATGTTTGACAGGTTCACTATATTTTTAGTTTCGTTACCTTTGGATATTAAAACTATTTTTTCTTTTATCATAATTTCTTTTATGTCTGTTGATTTCATAATAGTTCTTTTCCGGAATATAACAAAAGTTAATCCCGAATATAAAGCTGATATGGAAAGAGAATTCGCTGAAATTGCCAGGAACATTATAAGTAATCCGCAAATACTAAGACTTAGGGAAATAGCTCATCACAGGAATACAAGCAGGTTTGACCATGTGATGGAGGTGGCATGGTTAAGTTTTGTGACAGCTAAGCGGTTTAAACTTGATATTTCAGCGGTAGTCAGGGGAGCTTTATTACATGACCTGTTTTACTATGATTGGATGAATCCCGAGGAAGCGCCGCGCTGGCATGCATTTGTACATCCATATATTGCTTTACGAAATGCTAAAAAGTTTTACAGCCTTTCGCAAAAAGAAGAAGATATCATAAAAAAGCATATGTGGCCACTTACAGTGATACCGCCTTTTCACGCGGAGTCGTTGATTGTAGCTATATCCGATACGTATTGTGGAGCAAAAGACTATATTCTTTCGGTCAGGCCGGTAAAATTTATCATGGGTAAAATTACTGTTCTTATCGGCAGAATAATTTGAATAAGGCTGTGCAATACCGTATATGAAAATAAATACTGATAAAGAAATGGGGGTGAAGTATGGAAATTATAAAAGCGGATACAATGGGAATGTGTGATGGTGTTAAAGCAGCTATTGGAATTGCTGATAAAATTACAATTCCCTATGATGTTACTGTGTATGGGGAATTGGCTCATAATGATGATATTACGGAACAGCTTAAAAGAAAGGGATTTTATTTTATCAAGGAATTGTCGGAGCCTATATTTTGTACGACCGGGAATTTGCTTATACCGGCGCATGGAATCAGCCTGAAAAGAAAGGCAATCGTTGAATCTTATGGACTTAATTTGATTGATGCCACTTGTCCTCTTGTGAAAAAACTGCATGAAACGGCTATGCTTTTAAAACGCGCCGGAAGGTATATTGTGATAATAGGAAAAAAAGACCATGTTGAAGTGATAGGGGTGGCTGAAGATCTTGCTGAAAACCGCTATTCTATAGTTGAAAAAATTGAAGATGTCAAATTTTATGATGAAAAATATATAGGGATTGTATGTCAGACAACTTCTGACGCTGAATCCGTTGAAAGTATTGTTGAAAGAATAAGAGATAAAAACCGCGGCGCGATTATTAAATTTGCAGATACGATTTGTCCGGCTACCAGAAAACGGCAGGATGCTTTAAAGCGCCTTTGTAGGTCGTGTGATATTGTAATTATTGTTGGCGGCAAAAAATCAAATAACACAAACAAGCTAAACCGGATATGTGAAAAAAATAATATTAAATCATACATAGTATCAAAATCTGATGATGTTGATTTGAACTGGTTTGTAGGTGTTAAAAGGGTTGGAATTACCGCCGGAGCCTCCACGCCTAATCATATCACTATTGATGTTGAAAGAAAGATAAAAAAAGTCAATTTGTATTTGAAAAATATGGAGTTTAATAAAAACAGGAAGTTTTTAAAACTTAATAGAATGAATCTAAAGTTTGTTAGTGCGTCTGTACGAAATTATTTTGTACAAATTATTAAAAGGTAGCTATAAGTGAAGAAAAATAGATAACTATCAATATTTATTATTAGTGTAACTTTTAAAAATATATTGAAAAGGGTTCCTGCCACCCCCACCCCCTGTCTGCCGGCTTTTTATGCGGCAGACAGGGCAATTAATTGTGTGGAAATCAGTGTTTTGTTCCGTTTATAGAAGGTGCCGGATAAGTTGAACTTGTTAAACTTATTCATATAATATAACAATAAAACTTTATTGACAAACGGCGGATATTTTGTATAATGCTATTGAGATTCAATATCAAAATGGAGCAGTGCATGGATAAAGGAAAAACATTCAGCAGTTTTCTGGAGAAAAAGTCCCTTAAGAAGACACATGGCAGGGATTTAATTGTAAAAGCTGCCGCTTCCATAAAAGGGCATTTTGACGCGGAACAGCTGCTGGATACAGTTAAAAAAAGTGACAGTAAAGTATCCCGGGCTTCTGTTTACCGCACTATCCCGCTTCTGGTGAAAGCTGAAATAGTGGAAGAAAGCATACAAAAAGACGGCCGCAGGATATATGAATTTTCGCGCGGCAACGGCCATCACGACCATATGATTTGCGTAAAATGCGGGGCAATACTTGAATTTCACGATAATGTGATTGAAAAACACCAGGAACTTATAGCAAAAAAATATAATTTTGAAATGACCGGCCACAGGATGGAAATAAAGGGAATCTGCAGCAGGTGCAGGAAGTAATTTTTTTAAATGTTAAATGAGACTGTGTCTCAGAGGAGTAGAATATGAAAATGTCGGATTTAAAAGCAGGAGATAAAGGTTTTATTACTTCGGTTGACGCGCAGGGCGAGGTGGCGCAGAGGCTTCTGGATATGGGCCTTGTGACAGGGACAAAATTTAAAGTTGTAAGAAAAGCGCCTTTGGGAGACCCGATAGAAATTAAACTGCGCGGATTTATGATGGCTTTAAGGGTCAAAGAGGCGTCTTTTATAACAGTTGAAAAATCAGGGCAGGTTGGCGACGGCATTCCAATGTCCGGAAAAAGAGGGAACCGCAATGGGACAAAATAAAGTAATAAAAGCCGCTTTTGCGGGAAATCCAAATTCCGGCAAGACATCACTTTTTAACGCGGTTGCCGGCACAAATTTAAAGGTGGGCAACTGGTCCGGAGTAACCGTAGAAAAATACGAAGCTGAAGTTGAATATGAAGGGTATACGATAAATTTTGTGGATCTTCCCGGAACGTATTCGCTTACGGCTTATTCCCCTGAAGAGACGGTGGCAAGGGATTACATAGAATCAAAGGAAGCTGACGTGATTGTAAATGTCGCTGACGGGACCAATCTTGAACGCAGCCTTTACCTTTCGGTTCAGCTTCTGGAACTTCAGCCCAAAACGATAATGGCATTAAATATGTATGACGAAGTTGAAGAAAAGGGGATTAAGATAGATTTTAAAATGCTGCAGCAGCTTTTGGGGTGCCATGTAATACCCGTGTCCGCGGCAAAGAAAACAGGGCTTGAATCGCTTTTAAGCCATATAGTAAGGCTTTACGAGGGAAAAATTACGCCTCCGGAAGGCAAAATAACCTACAGCGATGAAGTTGAAGATGCAATTGAAAAACTGCAGTCAATAGTTGAAGCCGACCCGTTAATGTCTTCCAAATTAAAGCCAAGGCTTGCGGCAATTAAGCTTCTGGAACAGGACGCGTTTACATACAATACGGCAAGGCACAGCCCTGCGTGGATACGGCTTGAAACAGAACTTCCGCCTATATTAAAAAGCCTTGAAGCAGCTGTTAAAATGAGTATTCAGAAAAAGATAGCCGAAGACAGGCACTCCTTTGTGCGCG
Organism: bacterium; assembly: GCA_029565735.1. Taxonomy (GTDB): domain Bacteria; phylum Oederibacteriota; class PGYV01; order PGYV01; family PGYV01; genus PGYV01. The sequence goes on along the minus strand of JAKQNO010000066.1, from coordinate 2,853 downwards.
GCGCTTTTAAGGAAACAGTTACCGAAAAAGAACAGGACAAAAAAACAGCCACTGACATTATAGATTCGGTTTTAATAAACAGGGTGCTTGGGCTTCCGGTATTTTTTGTAATTATGTGGCTTATTTTTCAGATGACGTTTAAGCTTGGCGAAGCGCCGATGGGATGGATAGAAACATTTTTTAACTGGCTTGGCAATACCGCGGGAAAAAATATAAGCAATAACCTGCTGCGTTCCATTGTCGCGGACGGGATAGTGGCGGGTGTCGGCGGGGTGCTTGTGTTTCTTCCCAATATCCTTCTTTTATTCTTCGGGCTGTCTTTTCTGGAAGCCACCGGCTATATGGCGCGCGCGGCTTTTGTGGTGGACAAGGCTTTCCACAAAATAGGGCTTCACGGAAAGTCCTTTATCCCCATGGTCACGGGTTTTGGCTGCTCTGTGCCCGCGTTTATGGCGTGCCGCACGCTAAAAAACCGCGGCGACCGCCTTGCCACTATGATGGTAATACCGTTTATGAGCTGCGGCGCCAAACTTCCCGTATACGTGCTTTTAATAGGAGCGTTTTTCCCGGAAAATGCCGCGGGCAATATTCTTTTTGGGGTTTATCTTTTTGGAATACTTGTCGCTGTGGCTTCGGCAAAACTTTTTAAATCCACGGTTTTTAAAGGCCAAAGCGAGCCGTTTGTAATGGAACTGCCTGTTTACAGGATGCCGTCGATTCAGTCTGTCCTTATGCAGATGTGGATGAAGGCGTGGATGTACATGAAAAAAGCGGGCACGACAATTCTTGCCGCTTCTTTAATTATATGGTTTGCCTCTAATTTTCCGGTCAACCATAAGCTGGCTGATGAGTACGCGCAAAAAACCGCGGCTGTTGAAAGTATGAAAAGCATTCCCGAAAGCGAAAAACAGAGTGTTATAAAAAATTTAAGAAATGAACTTGCGGGCAAAGAACTTGAATACTCTTTTGCCGGAAAGTTCGGCAGACTGGTGGAACCTGTTATAAAGCCGCTTGGCTTTGACTGGCGCGTAGGCGTGGCTTTAACCGCGGGTATTGCCGCAAAAGAAATTGTGGTGTCCACGATGGGCACAATTTATTCGCTTGGCGATATAGGCGAAGAAACATCGCCTTTAAAGGAAAAACTGCGCGCAGACCCTGCGTATAACACAGCTTCCGCGCTTGCGCTTATTATTTTTGTGCTATTGTACGTGCCCTGCCTGGCTGCCACGGCTGTTTTTCATAAAGAAATAGGAAGGCTTAAAATAACGCTTTTTTATATCGCGTATTCCATGGCAACGGCGTGGGTGCTTTCTTTTATGGTTTACCGGATTGCGCTGTTATTCATAAAATAAGGGGATAAAATGGAAACAAATATTTTTTACGCGCTTTTGCTGTCCTTGTTCGCGGGAATGTCAACCGCCATAGGCGCGGCAATAGCGTTTATTTCCGGCAGCAGGGGCGGAAAGTTTTTATCTTTCGGGCTGGGGCTGTCAGCCGGCGTTATGGTATATGTATCATTTATGGAAATACTTCCGCATTCCGCACAAAGCGCGGGCCCATGGATTTCGCTTGCCGCGTTTTTTGGCGGAATGGGGTTTACAGCGCTTATAGATAAAATGATTCCCGAAGCGCAGAACCCGCATGAAGTAAGGTCTGATGCAAGCGTTAAAGAGTTAAAGATAAGCGGCAGGCATTCAAAGCACAAACTTATGCGTACCGGGCTTTTTACTGCAGCGGCCATTACAATACATAACTTCCCTGAAGGTTTTGCCACATTCGCGGCAGCGGCAGGCGATATTAAACTTGGCATAACAATAGCGATAGCGGTTGCAATACATAATATTCCGGAAGGGATATCAGTATCTGTCCCCATATATGCGGCGACGGAAGATAAGAAAAAGGCGTTCTTATACTCTTCCTTATCGGGGCTTGCGGAGCCGGCAGGCGCGCTTTTAGGCTGGCTGATACTTGCGCCTTTTCTTACCCCGCAGTTGTTGGGTATAGTTATGGGGGCGGTCGCCGGCATCATGATATATATCTCTTTTGATGAACTTTTACCGACAGCGCGTGAATACGGCGAAGGGCACACGGAAATAGCCGGCATCGCCGCGGGTATGGCTGTAATGGCCGTCAGCTTAAACCTGCTTTAAAAAACCGTGTTGACAAAAAATGATTAATGCTGTATATTTAATTATACAGATATACGTATAAATGAATAATAGGAGGAAACAAAGAATGGAAAAGAAAGTAGAAATAGACGAAAGCCTTTGCACGGGGTGCGGCGCGTGCGTAGCAATGTGCCCGGCGCGCATACTTAAGATGGAAAAAGGCGCGGCAAAAGTTATAAATCAAGAAGCCTGCGATATGCTTGGCGGATGCATGTACGCCTGCCCCACAGGCGCGATTAAGGTTAACAGAAGGGCAAAAGCCGGAAGTTTTTTTGGATTTTAATTTATGCCGCTTAAATGCGCAAAAAAGGAGGATGTTATGGAAATAAACGTGAACTCAGCAAGTTTTAAGAAAGAGGTAATAGAATCAAAAGAACCGGTTCTGGTCGATTTCTGGGCTGAATGGTGCATGCCGTGCAGGATGGTGGCGCCGGCGCTGTCCCAGCTGGCAAAGGAATATGACGGAAAATTAACTGTGGCAAAAGTAAACGTGGATGATTCGCCGGAGCTTGCGGGAATGTACGGGGTATCAGGCATACCCACAATGGCAATATTCAAGAACGGTAAAGTTGTGGACACAATAGTTGGCGCGCTGCCAAAGCACCACATAGAGCGGGCGATAAAACCGCATCTTGCGGCTTAAAGGGGGAATGATAATGGAAACAGTGTTAAAGTTTGTAAGGGG
>JAKQNO010000048.1 GCA_029565735.1 bacterium | reverse complement strand
GTTCCCACCGTTGCCAGGGAAGTGTTTGACGTAACCGGCGCGGGCGATACCGTAATATCGGTTGCAACGCTTGCTTTGTGCGCGGGCGCGGACTTTAAACAGGCGGCTGTGCTTTCAAACGTCGCGGCAGGAATATCAGTTGCCGAAGTCGGGGTATATGCTGTTAAAACCAATGAACTTATTTCCAAACTTAAGGATTAAAGCGGCAATATAATAAAGGAGCATTATGGGCACCGTAATAATGAACAGGGAAAAACTGAAAAAAGCGGTCAACAGCCTTAAAAAAGCCGGCAAAAAAGTTGTATTCACCAACGGCTGTTATGACCTTCTTCATGTGGGCCATATAAGGCTTCTGCAGAGCGCGCGGAAAAAGGGCGATAAATTAATTGTCGCCATTAACAGCGATGCTTCCGTTAGGCGCATAAAAGGTGATAAAAGGCCTTTGGTAAATCAAAAAGAACGCGCGGAGACCCTTGCGGCGCTTGAATGTATTGACATAGTGACTGTTTTTAACGAAGATGACCCGTTTAACATAATAAAAGACATTATGCCCGACATACTTGTAAAGGGCGGCGACTGGCCTTTGGATAAAATAATCGGCAGCGATATAGTGATAAAAAACGGCGGCAAAGTTATGAATATTAAATATCAGGCCGGCAAATCCACTACAAATCTTGTGGGCAGGGTCGTAAAAGCATACTGCGGATAAATCCGCGGCAGCATAGTAAAAGGAGCTTTCATGAATATCATTGGAATTATACCGGCAAGGCTTAAGTCTTCCCGCCTTCCGGAAAAGATGCTTAGAAAAGTTAACGGCAAAACCCTTATTGAGCTTGTTTACGAGAACGCCAAAAAAGCAAAACTTCTGAAAAAGCTGTATGTGGCAACGGACAGCCCCAAAATAAAAAAAGCCGTTGAAAAATCCGGCGGCCTTGTCATTATGACATCTTCAAAGTGCAAATCAGGTACGGAACGGATAAAAGAGGCGTTAAAAACGGTTAAAGCGAATATAAATGACATCGTTGTCAATATACAGGGGGATGAACCCGCGCTTGAACCCAAGCTTATTGATGCCGCAGTGGACGCGCTTGTCAAAGACGACAGGTATGACTGCGCCACGCTGGCGTCGCAGATAACCGACCCTTCGCAGATTAAGGACGCGTCATGCGTAAAAGTTGTGACCGACAAAGACGGCGGGGCAATGTATTTTTCCCGCGCGGTCATACCTTTTTCAAGGGATAAAAAAACGGTTCCGGTATTAAAGCACATCGGGCTTTATGCCTACAGAAAGACCGTGCTTGACCGCTGGAACAGCATGCAAAGCTGCTACGAAAATACGGAGAAGCTGGAGCAGTTAAGGATGCTGGAAAACGGAATAAAGATTAAGGTGATAAGGGCAAAAAGCAGGAGCATAGGAATAGACACACCCAAAGATTTAAAAAACTTTAAAAAGATGGTTAACGGAGACAAAAATGTCAAAATATATATTCGTAACAGGAGGCGTGGTATCGTCGCTGGGAAAAGGAATAGCGGCGTCGTCAATAGGCGCCCTGCTTGAAAGCAGGGGTTTAAGAATTGCAATGCAGAAGTTTGACCCGTACATAAACGTGGACCCCGGCACAATGAGCCCGTTTCAGCACGGCGAGGTTTACGTCCTTGATGACGGGGCCGAAACAGACCTTGACCTTGGCCACTATGAAAGGTTCACATCGGCTTCTTTTTCCGCCTTGAATAACGTGACCACGGGTAAGATATACCAGTCAATTATTGAAAAAGAAAGAAAAGGCGATTATCTTGGCAAGACCGTGCAGGTTGTGCCGCACGTGACAAATGAAATAAAGAACAGGATAAAAATGGCCGCGGCCAAGGATATAGACGTGGTCATAGTTGAAATAGGCGGCACAGTGGGCGACATTGAAAGCCTGCCGTTTCTGGAAGCAATAAGGCAGATGCAGATTGATGAAGGGCGCGACAACGTGCTTTTTGCCCATCTGACGCTTGTCCCTTATATAAGGGCCGCGGGTGAGATTAAGACAAAGCCGACCCAGCACAGCGTAAGCGCCATGAGGTCCATAGGAATACAGCCGGGAATCCTGCTGTGCAGAAGCGAAAAGAAAATATCAAAGAGCGAAAGGGATAAAATAGCCCTTTTCTGCAATGTGGAAGAAAACGCGGTAATTCAGGCGCTTGACGTAAGCACCATTTATGAAGTGCCAAGGATGTATCTTAATCAGAAGCTTGATGATATAATTTTAGAGAAACTTAAGATAAAAAAAGCGCGCAAGGCGGACCTTAGAAAATGGGACGCGATAGTACGCAGGATAAAAAAACCGGCGCTGGAAACTGAAATTGCGGTGGTTGGAAAATACCTGGAAGTTCAGGACGCGTATAAGTCAATAAAGGAAGCCATTCTGCACGGCGGTATTGCCAATAACTGCAGGGTAAATATTAAATGGGTGGATTCCGAAACAATAGAAAAAGCGCCCGCGGCCGCCAAAGCGTTAAAGGGCGTGTCCGGTATACTGGTTCCGGGCGGTTTTGGAAGCAGGGGTATTGAAGGCAAGATTAACGCAATTAAGTACGCAAGAGAAAATAAAGTTCCGTTTTTTGGAATATGCCTTGGCATGCAGATGGCGGTCACGGAATTCGCGCGCAATGTGTTAAAATTAAAGGGCGCCAATTCCACGGAATTTGACAGGGAAACGCCGTATCCGGTAATTTCGCTTCTGGAAGAACAGAAGTGCGTTAAAGATATGGGCGGTACAATGAGATTGGGTTCATACCCGTGCAGGTTAAAGCCGGGCTCCAGAATTTATTCGGCGTATAAAGAAAAAGTGATATTTGAACGCCACAGGCACAGGTATGAATTTAACAGCATATTCAAAGAGCGGATGGAAGAAAAGGGAATGACGGTTTGCGGGTTATCTCCTGACGGGCTTTTAGCCGAAGCGGTTGAAATAAAAAATCACCCGTGGTTTGTGGCCGTTCAGTACCACCCGGAATTCAAGTCCAAGCCCGTGTCCCCGCACCCTCTTTTTAAAGGGTTTGTAAAAGCGGCTGTTGCCAAAAATAAATTTAAAAAGGCAAAAGAAATAAAGGGGTGAAGAATGGAAGAAAAGAAACCGGAAATACAGAATAAGCAGGCAATAGAGGCGGATATGCTTAAGATAATGCAGATGCAGGACAAGTCCGCGCAGGAAAAGTACAACGCTATTCAGGACCTTGCAAAAAAATACAATATGCCGCTTGAAAAGCTTTTAAAAAATATAATTACGGACTGGTGCAATGAAGACAAAGAAAAAAAGTTCAGCCAAAAAGGTAAGTTTAAAAAGATTCTTTGAACTTTCGCAGGAAGATTTCTTTTTTATAGGAGGGCCGTGCGTAATTGAAAGTGAAGACATGGCTTTTAAGACCGCGTCCGCCCTTAAGGAAATCTGCTACAGTTTAAACATTCCTTTTATTTTCAAAGCGTCATATGACAAGGCCAACAGGACTTCGGCTTCGTCTTACAGGGGCGTGGGCATGGCAAAAGGTTTAAGGATACTTGGAAGCATAAAAAAGAAGCTGTCCATTCCCGTTCTGACGGACGTGCATTCCCCGCAGGAAGCCATAGAGGCCGCGAAAGTTGTTGATGTGCTTCAGATACCCGCTTTTCTTTGCAGGCAGACAGACCTTTTAAACGCCGCGGCGGAAACTGGCATTCCGGTAAATATCAAAAAAGGGCAGTTCTTATCGCCTTATGAAGCGGAAAATATGGTTAATAAAGCCCTGGCTAAGGGCAATAAAAACATAATGCTGACTGAACGGGGGTTTTCTTTCGGTTATAATAACCTTGTGGTGGACATGAAATCAATTGCCATAATGAAAAAACTTGGGTATCCTGTTATTATTGATGCCACGCATTCCGTGCAAAGGCCGGGCGGCGCGGGCACAAGCAGCGGCGGAGACCGGGAATTTGTGGAAACCATTGCCAGGGCGTCAGTGGCAGCGGGGGCTAACGGGCTTTTTATGGAAGTGCACCCTGACCCGGATAAAGCGCTAAGCGATAAAGCCACGCAGTATCCGCTTAAATCTGTTAAAAAGTTTCTTGAGGAATTAAAAAATATATTTGAGACGGTGAAAAGATGAGTAAATATTTGGGATATGCGGACGGAGCAAGCAGCGGAAATCCGGGCGACGCCGGAATAGGGATTGTAATAAAGGAAGACGGCAAGGAAGTATTAAGGGTTTCCAAGTATATCGGCGTGGCGACAAATAACGCGGCGGAGTATATGGCTATAATAAAGCTTCTGGAAATGACGGATGACCTTGAAATAGATGAAATAGAGATTTTTTCCGACAGCGAACTGGCGGTAAAACAGATAAACGGCGAATTTAAAATAAACGATGAAAAGCTGAAGGAATTAAACGACAAGGTCCATTCTTTCAGCAAAATTACAAAGTTTACGGTAACGCATGTGGGCAGGGAAAAGAACAGTGACGCGGACAAGCTTGCGAAAGAAGGAAGCAAAAGAGGGGGAAAGCTGCACAATGTATGAGCTTTTAACCGCGGTATTTTTTGCCATTTTCGGGATGTCGGTTTACGGAATGTTAAGGTACGGGTTTAATATCGTATTTGTTTATATATGCCTGTTTTCGCTGCTTGTTGTGGTATGGGGCGCGGCGGCCGTTATAAAAGAAAAAAAAGAAAGCGAAAAAGATGAGCAGGATAGATAACAGCGCGACAGGCAGGATGGCGGGCGCGGGTTTTGACATCTGGGATATTTTCCTTGAAAAATCCGAAAGCTTAAGCATTTCGTTTGAAGACAACCGCGTGGATAAAGTGCAGTCCGGTTCTGACGAGGGGATAGGTTTAAGGGGCACAAAAAACGGCAGGACTTTTTACGGTTTTACAAACAATATTTCTTCGGCCAAAAGCGTGGCTGACACAATAACCGGCGCCGCGCGTGCAAACGCGGATTTTACATATTCTGAATTAAAACCTTTGATTTTAAATCCCGTCAAAATAATGCCTGATACGGTAAGCGCGGCCGTCAAAACCGCGCTGTTAAAAGAGGTTAACGACATTATAAGAAGCAATAATCCGGAAATCAGGCAGGTTAACGCTTCATACCTTGAAAAAATACAGGATGTGGAAATAATAAATAATAACGGCGTGCTTGTCAGGGACAGGCGCGTGTATACATCTTTTATAATATTTGTAATCGCCGCGCGCGGCGGCAGGATAGAAACTGCGCACGCGGTTATTTCCGGCCACGCCGGTTTTGAAGTTCTTGAAAAAAGCGCGGTCATATCGCGCGCCAAAGATGCGGCAGGGCTTGCGGTATCAATGCTTGACACTGACAGAAAGATAGCCGGCGAAATGCCTGTGGTCCTGTCATCAACAGCCGGCGGCACAATGATTCACGAAGCTGTGGGCCATTCGCTGGAAGCCGACCTTGTGCAGAAGGATATGTCTGAATATAAAGGCAGGATGGGGCAGAAGGTAAGCTCGCCGCTTATTACCGTGATTGACGACGCCACGCTTACAAATAAACGCGGGTCATTTTCCTTTGATGACGAAGGCACCCCGGCGCAGAAAACCGTGCTGATAGAAAACGGTATCTTAAAAAATTTCATGTATGACAGGGAAACCGCCGCGAAAGACAATACGCAATCCACAGGTAACGGCCGCAGGGAATCTTACAGGTTCAGGCCCATTCCAAGGATGCGCAACACCATGATAGCGCCCGGAACAGGCAGGCCCGACGCCCTTTTAAAAGACACCAAATCCGGAATTTTTGTAAAAAGAATGGGCGGAGGACAGGTTAATACGGTCACCGGTGAGTTTATTTTTGAAGTTAAGGAAGGCTATTTAATAGAAAACGGCGAAGTGACCGTGCCCGTAAGAAACGCTACTTTAATGGGAAAAGGCGTTGATGTTATAAATTCAATTGACGCTGTCTGCGATGATATAGGCTTTGATGTGGGCACCTGCGGTAAGGACGGGCAGGGAGTGCCTGTTTCGGACGCCCAGCCCACGCTGCGCATTCCAAGGCTGCTGGTGGGAAGCAAGTAGGGCGGAATGATAGAGGGACGGATGCACGGAGGGACAGAGGGACGGAAGGTCGGTTTGGTAGTGGTAGGCGCACCCTAATATAGAAAGGTGATAGTAGATAGGTGAAAGGCGATAACTGATAGCCAATAATGCAGGTTTAGGTTTGGTAGGCGCACCCTTTAGGGTGCGGCAGTTGATTGAAATGAAAGCGAGTTAAGCTATAAGCAGTTAAGCAGAAGTGAAAACTTTAAAAAATAGCGAGTTAAGCTATAAGCAATTAAGCATAAGCGATGCATAGACATTTCTCCGCTATAGCTTAAATGCTTAAAGCGCTTATGCTTAGTGAGGTTATGCTATAGCTTAAATGCTTAAAGCGCTTTTGCTTAGGTAGGTTAAGCTATAGCTTAAATGCTTAATATGCTTATGCTTAGTTATACCGTAATCATTTCCCCCCTATTTTACGTCAAATAATACAGGCAAAGATTAAAAGTAGACATCATAATTTTGGTATGCTACATTATTAA
>JAKQNO010000042.1 GCA_029565735.1 bacterium | reverse complement strand
ATAATACCGTGCCCGGTTACAAGCGGAATTATTGTCACTGCCATAGCGCTGGGGCTTGTAAAACAGGCTGTATGGTTTATGCTTATTTTTATGTCGGGCATGGCGCTTGCCACAACCGCGGTATCGGTTGCGGTATGGTTTATAAGGGAAAAAACCGCGGGCGATAAGTTCAGAAAAGCGGGCCATATAATAGAAGACATACTTCCGGTGTTGGGCGCGGCAGTTTTCATAATAATAGGAATAATAGTCATAGGGTCGCCTGTATAAAAAACAGCAGATAATTCAAACATATTGTGCTATTATAAGAAAGAATAAGGGCCTTAATTGTGTTTGATTCCAATATCACGAAAGGCGCAAACGGTGGCAAAGCTTAACAGAGAACAGAAAATAACAGTTTTATACGCGGCCGCGGCTGCTGTCCTTGTTCTGGCATCTGTTATAGGCATGATGCAGTGGCTTGAAAAAATAGATGCCGGCCCGGGAATATTTATTCTGCTGGCGCTTGCGGTTTTTTTTCTTACGGGGCTTATAGGCGCGGAGCTGCGCAAACTTTTCATTGAAAACAAAAAACTCCACGACACAATCCTTAACCAGTCAATAGGTTTAAGCGATTATTTTCAGGTAATTGATGCCCTGTCTAAAGGCAATTTAAATGTTTCCGCCAATGAAAAAACCGGTGATGAAATGATGAATGAACTTGGCAAAAAAACAAACCTTTTGATTCAGGCGGAAAAAAAGATGACTTACTGCGCCAAACAGATATCCGAAGGCAACCTTAATTCGGAAATTTTCATGCGTTCCAAGGAAGACCAGATGGGCAGTTCATTCAAAAAAATGGTGGAAAGCATAGAAAATCTTTTAAATGACATAAAAAATACTTCTAATTTTTTAAGCGAATCTTCGCACGAACTGGCGCGCGTATCTGATGATTCAAGGGCCGCCACCGAACAGGTCACAGCCACAATGAACCAGATATCCGGGGCCAATCAGGTAATAGCGGAAACAGCGCAGGCTGTGGCTGAATCCGCGCGCAAGACAAGCGAAATGTCCAAGTCCGGAAACGAAGCCGTGACGGGCCTTTCTGAAAAAATGAAAGCAATGAAAGAATCGGTTGAAAAAGACGCGCAGATAGTAAGCCAGCTTGGCGAGCGCGCTTCAAAAATAGGCGACATTGTAAAAGTAATCCAGGAAATTACATCGCAGACAAACCTTTTGTCATTAAACGCGGCTATTGAAGCGGCGCGCGCCGGCCAGGCAGGGCGCGGGTTTGCCGTGGTCGCGACTGAAGTGGGAAAACTTGCGGATGATTCGGCAAAGTCCACCAAGGAAGTCACTAAAATATTAAAGGAAATACTGCAGTATTCGGAGCACGCGGCCAGCATTACAGAAGAAACAAAAAAGACCGCCAATGAAGGAATGGAACTTATGGAAAACGTGGATTCAATGTTTTCAAACATAACAGGCTCTATTGAAGATGTGTTCATGCAGATGGAACAGGTTGCCGCTGCCACGCAGGAAGCTTCGGCTTCTTCCGAACAGGTGTCGTCATCGGCGGAAGAACAGTTAAGCCACGCCCAGCAGGTGGCGGAAACAGCGTCAAAAATGTCAGAAACCATTTCAATTCTTTCTTCACAAATGGAAAAATTCAAGATATAAAAACTTTTTATTACTCCTGTTTAAAATTCCACGACTCTTTTTTTGTATTTGATTGAAGTGGTTTGATTTTGTTTTGGTAGACGCGGGTCTTTAGCCCGCGGCAGTAAATTTGTTTTTATATCTGAACCTCTGACCTTCCGACCCTCGGGCCTACAGGGGCCGGGTGTATTTTTTCAGCACGCGCCGCAAATTGGTGTTCTTGTAACCAAATAAGTTTGAAATCCACAGGTAAGTTAATTCATTGGCAGTCGTGAGCCCGCGGGACATACGTATATGCCGGCGCAGCATTAAACAGCCCCTGCTGTATACATGCTATACTTGCGCGGCGCATACTGAAAAAACACACCCAACCCCTGCAGGTGTTAATCCAATTTTCTATATTTTGGTCATTGATTTTAATCTATGGGATATGGGATAAAAGGTTATGGGATATTTATTTCCTTATTGAAAACTCGCACCCGCAGTAATTCTGCCTGTAAAGGCCGAACTCTTTGGACATCGTGATTGATTTTTTAAAACCGTCTTTCTTCTTAAAATCAGATTCATAATATTTTACCCCGTAATGCTCCGCCGCTTCTTTTCCAAGCGCGTTTATAAGCGCCGCGTTCTTATGCGGCGAAATGGTAAGGGTTGAAGCAAAAATCTCAAGCCCAAGCTCTTTGCATTTGCGCGCGGCTTCCATAAGGCGCAGTTTAAAGCATATATCGCATCTTTTATTACCTTCAGGTTCGCTTTCAAAGCCTTTAACCGCCTCAAAAAACCGTTCCGGGTCATACGGCACTTCTTTAATGTCTTCAATTGCCATTTTATCCGCAAGCTGCGCCATTGCCGCGCGGCGTTTGTCATACTCTTCCTGCGGGTGTATGCAGGGGTTGTAAAAATAAGTAATAACCTCATAACCGGCTTCGCGCAGCGCCAGTGTGCTGTACGTGGCGTCAGGAGCGCAGCAGACAAGCAGCAGTATTTTCATTATTTAAATCTCCTTATTTTCTATTCAGGTTATGTTATCACAAAATGCCGGTGATTTTAAAATAAAAACACCGCGGCAAAATTGCACATACAAAAAACGTAAATTATTTTTTATGCTGCCGCAGTTTAATTTTTTCTTGTAATCCTCCGCAAATATGTTAAATTATCATTAAAGATTGACAAAAATTCGTGTAAAGGAGAGTGTCGCGCGGTAAATGGAAAAACCCCCGGGAAACCCACAACCTGTTGTTAAACCGCAGTTTTTCACATTCGGCGGACCTCCAAATGAATTCATTCTTGAAAGCGGCCAGAAAATAGGGCCTGTCACCATAGCGTATGAAACATACGGCGAACTTAATAAGGATAAAACAAACGCGATTTTAATCCTGCACGCGCTGTCAGGCGACGCGCATGTGGCGGGTTATCACGAAGGGGACAACAAACCCGGCTGGTGGGACCTAATGGTGGGGCCGGGCAAGGCAATGGACACCAACAAATATTTTGTATTATGCTCCAATGTTTTAGGCAGCTGCTACGGATCCACAGGCCCGTCTTCGGTAAATCCAAAAACAGGAAAACCTTACGGCCTTTCTTTCCCTGTTGTAACTATTTCAGATATGGTAAAAGCGCAGAAAGCGCTTCTGGATTCCATTGGAATCAGCCAGCTTGTGACCGTAATAGGCGGTTCCATGGGCGGAATGCAGGCAATTGAATGGACGCTGCAGTTTCCGGATGTCCCCAAAAGCGCCATTGTTATAGCGTCATGCGCGGCATTGTCAGACCAGGAAATAGCTTTTGACACAGTGGGCAGAAACGCCATAAAGGCGGATACGGAATGGGAAAACGGCGAATATTACGGCAGGGATAAAAAATTAAAAGGCCTTGCCATAGCAAGGATGATAGGGCATATAACGTATTTAAGCGAAGAGGGAATGGCTGAAAAATTCAAACGCAGGCTTCAGAGCGGCGAAAAAAACCTAAGTTATAAAATAAGGTATGAAAAAGAAGTGCCGTGCACGACAGGGTCCACCGTGTTTGACAAGGATTTTGAAAGGGAATTCGCGGTGGAAAGCTACCTTGCGTATCAGGGCGAAAAATTCGTAAAAAGGTTTGATGCCAACAGCTACCTTTATATAACAAAAGCAATGGATTACTATGACGCTGCGGCCAAGTGGGGCGGCGGCTCCTTAAAGCAGGCTATGAAACGAACCAAAGCAGAATTTTTGCTTATATCGTTCACTTCTGACATGCTTTTTTCGCCTGACCAGTCAAAGGCGATTGTGGAAGCGTTAAGGGTTAACAACAAGGACGTGTCTTACATTGAAATAGACAGCAAGCACGGCCACGACGCTTTTCTGCTTGAAAAGAAAACAATGAACGAAAATAAAATTCTTTCCCAGGCAATTAAAAATTTTTTGTTACATTCAAGGGTATAACTGTGTCTGAAAAAATAAAAGTGGAAGTAAAAACAATTGACGCGGAAAGGCTTAAGAAAAACCACATGAACAGGCAGGCATACGAAGACAGGATAAACGAGGAAATATCCGCCATTATTGAGGACAAAGCCAGGGTGCTTGACCTTGGGTGCGGAAACGGCGACCTTTTAAAAATGCTTATGGACAGGAAAGACATATACGGACTGGGCATTGATATAAGCACGGAAGCTGTTTTAAACTGCGTGAAAAAAGGGGTGTCCGTAATTCAGGAAGACATAGATGAAGGGCTTTTGCAGTACAAGGATAAATCATATGACTACGTGATAATGACCGAAACAATGCAGGCGGTGCAGAGGCCGGACAGCGTATTGCAGCATATTGTAAGGATAGGTTCCAAAGCGATAGTTTCATTCCCTAATTTCGCGCATTACTCAATCCGTTTCGGGCTTTTCTTTAAGGGGGTAATGCCCAAGACTTCCAAGCTTCCGTATGAATGGTATAACACGCCGAATATCAGGCATCTTACGGTTAAGGATTTTAAGGAATTCTGCGCCAAACACGATATTAAGATACTGAAAGAAATTTATCTTGTAAAAAACGGAAAAAGGATGCGCAGAAAATCCATGTTTGCTAATTTTTTTGCTGAAGACGCGCTTTTTATAATACAGAAAAAGCAGTATATATAGCAGGGCCGTAAAAATAAATTAAGAAAAGTCCGTGTCTATTAATAAATAACGTCGGTATGATGTTGTAAAGCCCATAAACATTGATTTTTTTGTTGACCTCAATATTATAGTATGCTATAAAGAGTCATTAAAATAAGGAGGGCAGTATGGGAAAAAAAGCAACAGTCTTATTTCTTGCCTTAATTCTTGGTTTTTCAACTTTGGTTTTCGCGGAAAATTCCGAAACAGTTCAGACGCAGACTTATGACAACGCGATAAGCGTAAATGTTTGGCCATATCTGGGCGCTTTTTTTAATCTTGGTTACGAAAGAAAAATAATTGATAATTTAAGCGTAAGGGTAAGGGGTTTTTACTGGGGATTAAACCAGGAAGGATGGGGCCTTTTTGGATATGGGGCTGATGTTTTCTTTCATCCGCAGAACAAGGCGCTTGAAGGTTGGTTTCTGGGGCCAAGGTTTGATTCCTGGATGGCTTCCTATTCAAAGGATAACCAGACCGCGACAGGCGCGCTTTATTTTCTTGGGCTGCAGGCAGGCTACAGGTGGGTGTTTGAGGGAGGGTTTGAAATGGGAATTTGCCTTGGCGGCATGAAGAATTTTTCCGCGTCAGTCACTTCTCCTGACGCTAACTTTGACCTGGACGCGCCTTTCAGCGGCGTTATACTTCCTTCGTTTGATTTTGAACTTGGCTGGGCGTTTTAAAAAGATAATAAGATATTTAACGATATCAGAACCACAAAATTCATTAGGAGGTAGTGCAGCATGACGAAAAGCCAGATGATTGCAGCAATCGCAGAAGAATCAAAGCAGAGCAAGAAAGAAGTGAATGCGGTTCTTGACGCGTTTAACGAAGTGGTTATCAAGACCCTTAAGAAAGAAAAAAAGGTTAAGCTTCAGGGGCTTGGAATCCTTGCCGTAAAGAACAGAAAAGCAAGAATCGGAAGGAACCCCGCCACAGGCGCGGAAATCAAGATACCTGCAAAGAGAGTTGTAAAATTCAGGGTTGCAAAAGACCTTAAAGACAAAGTTCTTTAATAGTTTTTAAAAAAAGGCTGTAATAACAGCTTTCTTTAATAGCCCGGCGTCCAAAAAGGCGCCGGGTTTTTTTATTTATACAGTCCGTCCGTATTTATGATATATTTATAGTGTCTTTATTAATTTAACACAGGGGAAATATTGAAAAAACTGTTTTTAATTTCAGTATTCACATTGTTGATGGCGTGTTCCGCGAAAGCGGGTGATTTCAGCGAAGATATGCTTAAATCGCCCGGGGTGCGCGCTTCGGGGATGGCAGGGGCGTTTTCCGCCGTTGCTGACGACTATTCCGCTTTTTACTGGAATCCTGCCGGATTATCACTTATTGAAAAGGCAAGCGTAAACTTATTTTACCACTCCGTATTCAAAGGCACGCAGTCTGATTTTGGTTTTTGCGCTTTTTATCCAGGCTTTGAAGATATTGGGTTATCCGCGGCCTACATAAACACTTCATATGCCTCTTCCATATTCTCAAAGGGAGTAATGTACCTTTCCGCTTCCGCTTTTGTTGACAAGGCCCGTGAGTTTTCGATAGGGGTGAACTTTAAAGGAGTTATGATTTCCGCCAAAGATTATGATTTAAGCGTTTTTGTCCCAAGCATAAACGCGGGTGTCATATACGTGCCGTCATATCTTGATAATAAAATGCGTTTTGCTTTTGTTGTCAATGACCTTGACACAAAAGCCGAATGGAGCAACGGCGCCGGGGAAGCTGTGCCGTATTCGGCAAGATTCGGCGCCGCCTGGATTTTTGATAAAACCGCGCTTGCCGCCATGGATATGAAATATTTTTCGGGCAGCCCCGGCAGTGATGGTTTTGGCGTGTATTTGGGCGGAGAAAAAACATTTGAAAATGAAATTGCCGGAAACTTCGGGTTCAGGGCCGGGTTTGCCTGGGAATCCATATACGAATCAGGCGCGGCTCTGGCTTTTGGCTTTTCCTATTCAAGGAAAGAATTTAAGGTTGATTACGCCTTCCTGCCGGACATGAGAGGTTTCGGCGAAAGCCATAAAATAGACGCGTCCTGGTATTTTGGGGAGTTGATAAAAAAAGAAATAAAAGAAGAAAAGCCGGCAATAATAACCGCTGAAAAACAGCCGGAAGAAAAAACCGCGTCCGTGGCAGAAGACGCTTATGCGGGCGTGTCCGTGGAATTATCGGATAAATACGTTTCTCCGGGCGTCGGCATCATAAGATTCACGATAAAGGATGCGCCGTACGACCCGGCAAACACGGTCACCGTGCTTGAAATTTTTGACGGTAAAAACATCCTTGTGCGTTCTTTAAAAAGCACGGGAAGGGTGCCAGGATATTTTGAATGGAACGGGCTTGATGAACAGGCCGCGGAATTAAAAGACGGGGATTATACGGCGCGCGTAACCATAAGCGCGGACGGAAATGTCCTATGGCAGAAGACAAGGGTGGTTTCCGTGGACAAAACGCCGCCTGTGTTTGATCTGTATCTGGAGCCAAAAATTTTCGCGCCCGGCCCGCTTACCGTAATTAAAGAGATGGCTATAAGCATTGATTCCCCTCATAAGGACATAAAATCCTGGCAGTTTGTCATAAAGGACGATGCCGGCCATACAATCAAAAGGTTAAGCGGCGAAGGTTTCACTTCAAAACTTGCATGGAACGGCAAAGACGCGCTTTCCGAATACGCGAAAGACGGCGGTTACAGGGCGCAGCTTATACTTGAAGACTTTGCGGGAAATAAATATGACGCTTCGGAAAAATTCCTGATAAACACAGACAGGATAAAATTCAGCGTTGGCACGGAAAATGTCATCTTTACACCGGGAAAAGACAAAGTCACGGTCAATGTGCGTTTTCCCGAGGCGCAGGTTCAATACTGGTCCGCTGAAATAACCGACGGCGCGGGGAATGTGATGGCGGAATTTAATAACAAGCCCGCCGGCATCAGAAGCGTGATATGGGACGGCACAAACAGCCGCAACGAATTTGTATCCGGCGGAAGGGGTTACAGGCTTACAGTCAGGGTCACGCAGAAGTCCGGCGTTCAGACAGAACAAAAAAGCCTGATACAGGCGGACCTTCCGGAATTTAAGGCAACCGGAATCAAGCTTATACTGGCGGCTGTAAAATTCCCGGCAGGAGATGTTTCAATACCTATAGAGGAATACGCTTTTTTAAACCAGGCGGCTGACGCTGTTAAACAGTACGCAAAAGGGTATTATGTTTTTGTAAGGGGTTTTTCGACCGATTCAAGCGACCCTGAAAAAAATCTTAAATTATCAATAGACAGGGCAAGGCAGGTTGCCGATTACCTGTCTGACGGGCAGGGTATTCCTTCCGAAAATATATATATTGTGGGTTATGGGGACGGCGAATTTGCAGATGTATCCGTAAAAGAAGCGGCGCCGGCAAAGGGAAACCGCGTGGAAGTGGAACTGCTGACGGAGTAGTTTGGAGGGACGGATGCACGGAGGGACAGAGGGATGGAAGTAAAGACAAATATAGAACAAAAAATGAAAAAATCATGTAAGTTGCCGCAGATTTCACAACAGGGGTTGGATGTATTTTTTCAGTAGGCTTCGTAATAACGACGGTTCGGTTAAGATTTGGCAGCCGGAGCAGAGCTTCTGCTTATCTGCTTAATGCTTAACTGCCTAATTTTTTCCTTCAGCCCCCCGGTTTTTAACAATTGAGTTTATCCCCTTATTGTATTATAATAATCCCTGTAATGGTTGAAAATGCCCCGTATTTCAACTTGTATTATTGCATTGCGGGAGACGGCAACAAGGGAGACGGCAATAGTGGACGCGGACGAAAAAAAGCTGTACGTAAAACTTGCCAACGGCTACTACCAGAATAAAGAGTATAAAAAAGCCATTGAACTGTATGAAAAACTGTCCGGGGCCGAACCTGAAGACGTAAATATCCTTAATATGCTGGCGGATTCATATTCCAAGACAGGCAACTCATTAAAAGCGCTTGACGGGTACGTGGCGGCGCTTTCCATCCACGAAAAAAAACTGCAGTACGACAAAATGATAAGGATAATCAAGAAAGTCATTAAAACCTATCCTGAAGAGCCAAGGGTAAAAAACAAGCTTAAGTCCACTTTAAGGACCATGATACGCGACGCGGAAAAAAAGGTTATGGACGGCGAATTTGACGCGGCCAGGCTTATCTATGAATCCATAGGGGATTTCAACAGCGAGGAATACCCGATAAATATTAAAATAAAGGAATTAAACGACGCCGAAGCCAGGCATAAAACCATTAAAATGAAACAGATGGAAAATGAAATGCAGGCAAAGTCGTACGGCACGGGCAATGAGCTTGTGGATAAATTTGACATCATGGCGCAGAACTATTTAAACAACGGCGATTATGACGGCGCTGTGGAAACATATATTACGGCTTTAAAGCTTGCCCCGAACGACAAGGGTTTAAGGGAAAAGCTTCACAGGGTATATTCCATTGTGGCTTCAAAAGGCACCGGTGAAAAAGTATGGGAAAAAATTGACAGTTCGCCCAAAGACAAACTGGAAGAGATAAAAAGAAAGGCAATTGAGGAGCGCAATAAAAAGATAATGCAGGAAGAGGAAGAACGCGCGCGCATGCTTCTGGAAGAAGAGGCAAGGATGCAGGGCGAGTATGAAAAAATGGAGCTTGAAATAATACAGAAAGCCGCCGTTGAACTGAAGGCCAAACTGGATGAAGCGCAGAAGAACGAAAAACTTAAAGCCGAAGAAGTTCAGAAAATAATGAAAGAGCAGGAAGAAAAGAAAAAAATGCTTCTTGAAAGGCTGAAACAGGAAGCCATAGATAAGTGGAACAGGCAGAAAGAAGAGATTATGCAAAAGGCCAGGGAATCAATGCCAAAACCGGAACCTGTTGCCGCGCCGGCAGAGCCCGCGCCTGCCGCCGCAACCGCGGAAAAAAAGATGGTGACGGTGAAAAACGAACCGGTGCAGAAACAATTTAATCTTGATGACCTTAAAAAACAGCCGGCCAACGGGGAAGAAAAGAAAAAAAGCCTGTCAGACGCGCTAAAAGGCGCCTATGCCCTGCCGACCCTTGCAAAGACGGCGCTGGAAACAGCAAAAGAAATAAAAAACTCGAAAGAAGAGGCGCCTGTCCCTGCTGCCGCTCCGGTTCCTGTTTCAGTCCCTGCGCAGCCGTCCGCCGCGCCGCTTAAAATGTCATCTAAATTTGACGAACTTATAGAAGATAATGAAACAGAGGAGCGCAATGACCTTGAAGTAAACGACGACACGCTTGATTCGCTGATTACAACCGCTTTCATATACATTAATCAGAACATGCTTAAGGAAGCGCTTCACATATATAACAAGGCGTCGGAAAAATACGCGGACAACCCCGAAGTAAAACAGATAGCCGCGGAAGTGGCAAAGAGGCAGAATTCAAAGTAAATCAGCCGTTTATTTTTTGCTTTTAACCCGCTTAAATTTCAATTAAAATTAAACCAAAAGGAGACATTTTAAGAATGGCAAAATTATCAGGCTTAAATACGTGGAAGGAACTGCAGTCACACTATGAAAAGATTAAAAACCTTCATTTAAGGGAGATGTTCGCGCTTGAACCTGACCGCGCGGAAACAATGGCTGTTGAGGAAGAAGGCGTTTATTTTGATTATTCCAAGCACAGGGCAAACGGCGAAACTATGAGCCTTCTTTTTAAACTTGCAAAAGAAGCCGGGCTTAGGGAAAAAACAGAAAGTATGTTTAAGGGAGAAAAGATAAACAACACCGAAGGCAGGTCTGTGCTGCACATCGCGCTGCGCGCGCCGAAAACGGCAAAAATTATGGTTGACGGCAAAGACGTAATGCCGGGAGTGCACGCCACCCTTGACAAAATGGCGGCGTTTTCGGAAAAAGTAAGAAAGGGCGAATGGAAAGGGTACACAGGCAAAACAATAAAAAATATTGTTAACATAGGCATAGGCGGTTCTGACCTGGGCCCGGTTATGGCGTATGAAGCCCTTAAAAAATACACGCAGAGGAACCTTGTGTTCCGCTTTGTTTCAAACATAGACGACACTGATTTTGCCGAATGCACGCACGACCTGAATCCGGAAGAGACTCTTTTTATAGTGGCGTCAAAGACATTTACCACCCTTGAAACAATGACAAACGCGCATACAGCGCGCGCGTGGGTATTAAAAGCTCTTAAGGATGATAAAGCCATAGCAAAACATTTTGTGGCGCTTTCAACAAACGCCGAAGAGGTTTCAAAGTTCGGGATTGACACGGCCAATATGTTTGAATTCTGGGACTGGGTGGGCGGAAGGTATTCAATGACATCCGCGATAGGGCTTTCCAATATGATAGCGCTGGGTGCGGACAATTACCGCGCCATGCTTGGCGGTTTTCATAAAATGGACGAGCATTTCAGGACAGCGCCTTTTGAAAAAAACATGCCTGTTATCATGGCGCTTCTTGGCTTATGGTACGCGGATTTTTTCGGCGCGGAAACAATAGCCGTGCTGCCTTATGAACAGTATTTAAAACGCTTCCCCGCCTACCTGCAGCAGATGACAATGGAAAGTAACGGAAAGACGGTCACCAACGAAGGCGAGCGCGTCACCTATCAGACAGGTTCCATATACTGGGGAGAACCGGGCACCAACGGGCAGCACTCTTTTTACCAGCTTATACACCAGGGCACAAAATTAATACCATGCGAATTTATAGCTTTCGGCAAATCGCTTAATCCAACCGGCAATCACCATGACCTGTTAATGGCCAACGTGTTCGCGCAGTCGGCCGCGCTTGCCTTTGGAAAAACAGCGGATGAAGTAAGGGCTGAAAAAACGCCGGAAAACCTTGTGAACCATAAGGTGTTTGAAGGCAATAAACCGTCCACCACAATCCTGATGGAAAAACTTACCCCTGAAGCGCTTGGCAAATTAATCGCGCTTTATGAACACTGCGTGTTTACGCAGTCCGTTATCTGGGGAATAAATGCTTTTGACCAGTGGGGAGTTCAGCTTGGAAAGGTCCTTGCCGGAAAAATAGCGCCTGACCTGGAATCGGATTCGCAGCTTAAACATGACGCTTCAACCAACGCGCTTATCGCGAAATACAGGAAAATTAAGTAATAGCACATTAGGCAATTAAGCAGATAAGCATAAGCGAAAAATATAAGCAAAAAGCAGACAGGCAGATAAGCATAAGCAAAAAGCAGATAGGCAGTTAAGCATAAGCGGGAAAATATAAGCATAAAACAGACAGTTAAGCAAAATCGAAAATATCAGGTTTCCGCTATAGCTTAATTGCATAATTCGTTAAAGGGCTATGTTTTCTGCTATAGCTTA
Source organism: bacterium (assembly GCA_029565735.1). Lineage (GTDB taxonomy): Bacteria > Oederibacteriota > PGYV01 > PGYV01 > PGYV01 > PGYV01. Next base: position 9,800 of record JAKQNO010000042.1, on the reverse strand, counting down.
ATTGCTTAATTGCCTAATTTGCTAAAGTGTTATATATAAGGGGTTGTTTTTATGGATAAATTTAAAATAAAATCAGATTTTACGCCGCAGGGCGACCAGCCCGAGGCAATTAAAAAACTTGTCTCTTCCATTGCCGGTGGCGAAAAATTCCAGACGCTTCTGGGCGTAACCGGCTCCGGCAAGACTTTCACCATGGCAAAGGTGATAGAACAGCTTAACAGGCCTTCCATCATTATCTCGCACAACAAGACGCTTGCCGCGCAGCTGTATATGGAATTCAAGGAATTTTTCCCGGATAACGCGGTTGAATATTTTGTATCCTATTACGACTATTACCAGCCCGAAGCTTATATTCCGCACAGGGACATGTTCATAGAAAAAGATTCTGCCATAAACGACGAGCTTGAAAGGTTAAGGCTGGCTTCCACGCAGAAACTTTTAACGCGCAGGGACGTCATCATCGTGGCGTCAGTGTCGTGCATATACGGTTTGGGCTCGCCTGAAAATTACAAAAACATCCGCCTGTTTATGGAAGAGGGCGGAAGGATGTCCGTCGATGACATTGCCGAAAGCCTTGTGCGCATGCAGTATCAGAGAAACGAGTTTGAATTCACTCAGGGCATATTCCGTGTAAAGGGCGATATAGTTGAAATCTGGCCGGCTTATTCCACCACAGCCCTGCGCATTGAGCTTTTCGGCGACGAAATAGAAAAAATAAGCGAAATAGAGCCTGTATCCAAAAACGTAATCAACCGGGTGCGCAGGACCGCTGTTTATTCCGCATCGCACTATGTAATGGAGCCGGAAAAAATGAAGGGCGTGGTAAAAGAGATAAAAGCGGAGCTTGAAGACAGGCTGAAGTTCTATAAAGAAAGGCCGGTTGAATACGAGCGTTTAAAATCGCGCGTCAATTATGACATTGAAATGCTTGAAGAAATGGGATTCTGCAAGGGCATAGAGAATTATTCGCGCCTTATGGACGGAAGGAAACCCGGTGAGGCGCCGTACACCCTTCTTGATTATTTTCCGGAGGATTACATAATGTTTGTGGACGAATCGCACGTGACCCTGCCGCAGTTTCACGGGATGAACGCCGGCGACCGCTCCCGCAAAAAAAACCTGATAGATTACGGGTTCCGCCTGCCTTGCGCGTATGACAACAGGCCGCTTAACTTTGAGGAGTTTGAAAAAAAGATGAACCAGGCGGTTTTTGTATCGGCCACGCCCGGCGATTATGAACTTGAAAAATCCGGCTCTGAAAACATAGCGGAGCAGATAGTAAGGCCCACCGGCCTTATTGACCCGGAAATAGAGATAAGAAAAACAGACGGCCAGGTTGACGACCTGATGGCGGAGATTAAAAGCCGCGCCGAGAAAAACGAACGCGTGCTTGTCACCACCCTTACAAAAAAAATGGCGGAAAGCCTGACTTCGTATTTAAAGGACAAAGGGGTAAAGTGCCGCTACCTGCACAGCGACATAGACACGCTGGAGCGCATTCAGATAATAAGGGAGCTGCGCGAGAAAAAGTTTGACGCGTTAATAGGCATTAATCTGCTCCGCGAAGGGCTTGACATACCGGAAGTGTCGCTGGTTGCGATTCTTGACGCGGATAAGGAAGGGTTTTTAAGGTCGGATAAATCGCTTATTCAGACAACCGGCCGCGCCGCAAGAAACGTGAACGGAAAGGTTATAATGTACGCGGACACAATGACTGATTCAATGAGGCGCGCGATAAACGAAACCGAAAGAAGGCGCGCCAAGCAGAAGGCTTATAACAAAGAAAATAATATAACGCCGAAAAGCATAGTAAAAGAGATTAAAGCCATACAGGGAAGCGTTTATGAAATGGATTATTTTACGGTGCCTGTCGCCGAAGAAGAGATAAATATAGAATACACGGACAGGGCTGATTTGATAAAGAAAATGGAAGAAGAAATGGCAAAAGAGGCGTCGGCGCTTAATTTTGAACGCGCCGCCATACTGCGCGACAAAATAGAAGACATCAGGGGCGGGATAAATATAAAAAAAGGCAAAAAGAAAAAATTCGGGTTTAAGATATAAAAATTGAAAAAATTTAAAATGCAGGTATAATTAAACTACAAATTAAAAGGGGAGGTATGGCAATGAAAAAAGTTATGCTTTTATTTGGCCTTTTTGTTTTCATGCTTGTTTTTGTTTTTTCCGGGTGTTCAAAAGACAGCGGTTCTTCGCCGTCGCAGCCAGCAGCAACGCCGACGCCTGTTTTTACTTTAATCCATACGCCTACCGTTAATCCCACTCCGGGAAGCGTGGGAGGAGCCTTAAACTACGATGTTTCACTGGAAGGTAAACAGTATTTTGTGGTTATTGACAATAACCAGGATGAAACAGACGGATATTTATTCATATACAATAATCTGTGTACGGCAGGCAATTTTACTAATTTTTCTTTTCAACCGAATTTTGGACTGGGAAGCAATTATTACGTGTATGCTGTTGTTGATATGGATAATTCAGGCACCTTTACGCCGGGTGATTATCTGGGGTATGCAAATGCTTCTTCACCTTTTGAACCGCCTTCTGGCCCGTCAACATTTCTGCCAAATACAGGGCTGTCAATTGATATGGAACGGTACTGGTATAATGTCACTGTTAACGTGACAATGCCGGGTACTTCTGCGGGTGACGCTAGTATTGGTTTATTTTCAGAAAGTTTAAAGCCGGGAATATCACCGGAATACGGAGAAGAAACCCTTCCTTCCGGCAATAATTTCAGCGTCACTTTATATGGGGTTGAACCCGGAACATACATACTGGGCGGATTCGCGGACGCGGATGGTTCGGATGACGGCGACCCGTCTTACGGCGATTATGTGGGAGTTTACAACACCACAAATCTACAGAATATTCCTTCCGAGCCTAATCTTAACATAAACGGCAATATGACTGTAAACCTTACAATGGTTGATGTGGCTTCAAATGTCAACGGCACAATAACAGCGCCTGGTACGCTGACAGGCAGTCCTTATGTTATATATGTTTCAACAGGCCCTTGGTCTGACGGATATGAAGTTTTCACAGGGGTTGAAGGGACAACTCCGGCATCCGGCACTTCGTTTGGTTACGACTTTTTTATGTTTTATCCGGGTACGTATTATGTTACTGCTTTAGTTGACAATGACGCAAGCGGATTTGATAACGGCCCGACGCCCGGCGATTACGCCGGAATATGCGGTGTTACGCCGCCTATTGCGGACTGGGAACACCCTTATCCGGTAAATCCCAGCACTTACCTTCCGGGAAGCAATAAAAACATTACATGCGATACTGTGCCGGGGCCTCAATAGAAAATTTTGCATAATTAAAAAGCCCCGCTGTTTTCAGCGGGGCTTTTTTTGTCGGATTTTATAGCAGCAATAAGTTGATAAATGCAGTCAACAATTTATAAATTGTGTAGTATAATATAGAAAACTTACAAAAGGCGGTGCTGTATGGCTGACGACAAAAAGAAACAGGAACCGGCGGAATTAAAGGCCGAAGGCAGTGCGCCGGCGGAACCGGCAAAGAAAATCCACAAGGAAAAACCGTGGGAGCATTTTAAGCAGACAAATTCATTTAAGAATATGAAGGGTTTTGCGGGGCAGCATATGAACAGAAGGGCGGGCCCCAAGGGCGGATAATAAGCCATAAAGTATAAGCCAAAGCCCATAAATAATAATATAATGAATAAGCCAAAGCTTATGGGACACACTCTATTCGCTGATTTTAGAGGCGCATATATTGCGCCTCTTTTTTTTTGCGTGTTGATTTAACGCGTATCAGTATCTATAATTTGTTAAAGGAAATAAAAAAGCAGGGAGAATCAATGGATACTTTTGAAGAAAAGGCAAAAGAGTGGGATACAGAGGCCAGGGTAAAAATGGCTGAAGCCATAGCGCAGGCAATGATAAAGTGCGTGAAGCTTAAAGAAACCTACAAAGTCATGGATTTTGGCGCCGGCACCGGCCTTATCACCCTTAAAGCGGCGGAGCTGTCAGGGCAGGTGACGGCTGTTGACGCGTCAGAGGCAATGCTTAAACAGCTGCGCGATAAAATAAACAATGAAAAGAAAAAAAACATAACCACGCTTAACGCTGATATTGAAACAATACCCGGATTTGAAAACAATTACGACGTTATTTTATCTTCAATGTCAATGCACCACGTAAAGGACACGGCTGCGGCGCTTAAAAAATTTTTTAACTCCCTCAAAGAAGGCGGGCGAATAGCCATAGCAGACCTGGAAAAAGAAGACGGAACTTTTCATGGTAATAATGATGGTATTTATCATTTTGGTTTTGACAGGGATGAGATTTTTGACCTGCTGGCAGGCGCGGGTTTTACCGGAATAAGAATAAGGACTGTTTACACCGTTGAAAAAAATGGCAGGCAGTATTCGATATTTTTAATATGCGCCGAAAAAATAAGCGTCAGAAACAGAAACGCTTACATATTTGGCGGCCACGCGTTTACGGTTTTGGGAATAATAGGGTTTATAACCCCTATAATGCCTGCCGCGCCTTTTTTAATAGTTGCCGCCGCTTTATACCTGCGCGGTTCAAACGCTTTCTATAAATGGCTTATACACCATAAAATACTTGGGCGTTTTGTAAGGGATTTTATGGAAGGCAGGGGTATTTCAATGCAGGCCAAAGTAATGGGCATTGGCAGCGCATGGGTTGGTATGGCAGTGTCTTCTTATTTTTTAATCAGCGATAACCGGATGAAAATAGCGTTTGCCGCAGGGGTTTTGGCGGCAAGCATATATATTATTCTGATACCCACAAAAAAAACCGCGAAAAAAACCGCAGGCTGACATGCGTGTTTTGTTGTCTTGAATATCTCCTTTTTTAGGTTTATAATAGTTTTTAGGAATAAAAGGAGCTGAATTGAATAATATAAGGTTTTGCGACCTGGAAATTTCAAAAGAGATAAAAAAGGCCGCCCAGGAAATGGGTTTTGAAGAGGCCACGCAGATACAGTCCGCCGCCATTCCGGAAATGATGGCCGGTTATGATGTAATAGGCCAGGCGCAGACAGGAACCGGCAAAACAGCGGCTTTCGGCATACCTATTATTGAGAAAATCAACAAAGATTCAAACCTTACGCAGGCGCTTGTAATGTGCCCCACAAGGGAGCTGTGCGTCCAGGTGGCGGAGCAGATAGTAAAATTTTCCAGATACGTTAAAGGTATTAAAGTCGTACCCATTTACGGCGGCCAGCCGATAGAGCGCCAGATAAGGCAGCTAAAATACGGGGCGCAGGTCATTGTATGCACGCCGGGAAGGCTTATAGACCACATAAACAGGGGCAACATAGATTTAAGCACCGTAAAAATAGCCGTGCTTGACGAAGCTGATGAAATGCTTAACATGGGATTTGTTGAAGACATATCGCTTATACTTGAAAAGGTGCCTAAAGACAGGCAGACGGCGCTTTTTTCCGCCACAATGCCGGAGCCCATATTAAAACTAACAAAGCGCTACCAGAACGACCCAAAATATATCACGGTGGTCAAGGAAGTTTTGACCGCTGACGGCATAGACCAGTGCTACTATGAGGTAAAACGAGGGGCTAAACTTGATGCCATAGGCCGCGTGCTGGATTCCTTTGAATTCAATAACGTGCTGATGTTCTGCAACACAAAGCATAAAGTTGACAGTGTTACGGAGCGCCTGAAATTAATGGGTTATACGTCAGAAGGGCTGCACGGCGATAAAACGCAGCAGCAGCGGGAAAAAGTGATGGAAAGGTTTAAAAGGGGCAAGACAGAAATACTTGTGGCAACCGATGTGGCAGCGCGCGGCCTTGATATTAAAGGGCTGGACGCTGTTATAAATTATCACATACCTCAGGATATTGAATACTACGTACACAGGATAGGAAGGACGGGGAGGGCCGGCAAAAAAGGAAAGGCCTTTACGTTTATTTACGGCAGCGAAAGGAACAAAATTTTTGAAATAGAACAATACGCCAACGTTCAGATACGCTGCGAAAAAGTCCCCACTTTTGACGAATCCGCGGATTTAAAAACAGGAAAAGTGCTGGACAGGCTGCGCGAAGCCTTAACTGCCGGAAACCTTGAAAGGCAGAATATGGAAATAGAAAAACTTCTGGCGCAGAATTACGGTTTAAAGGAAATAGCGGCAGCCCTGTTAAAAATAGCCGCTTTAACGGACAAGCGCGAAGATGACCTTAACCATAACAGGGCGGAAACAGTGAAACGCCCGGTAAAAAACGGGGCGACAACGGATACCGTGTTTATTAACGTGGGAAGCGATGACAGCGTTGAAGTCCATGATATTATTGACGCGATTGAAGACCTGGCCGGCGTGTCGGCCGATAAGATAGGGAAGGTGGAAATACGCGCTTCACACACATACATAGAGCTTGAACACGAAGTTGCCGATATTGTGATTCAGAAGATAAAAGAAAGCATTGTTAAAGGCAAAAAAGTCCAGATGGAAAAAGTGCAGTAAGAACAGAGGGACGGATGGTCAGAGGGTCAGAAGGTCGGCAAAATCAAATCTAAAAATTCAGTTTTTTATTCGTTTTTTGTATATTTTTTCAGTGCCCGCCGTACCCTAACACTTGCGCTCGCAGTTTCGCTCCAACTGTGCATCCAAATAAACTTGAAATAGACAGGCAAGTTAATTCATTGGCAATCGTCAATTCGCGGCACATACATGTATGCCGTCCCCTAACACTTGCGCTCGTAAACTCGCGCAAGCCCGGGGATTTCCGCTTCGCAGGCTCGCTCCAACCGCGGCATTAAACCGCCCCTGCCGTATACACAGTATGTCAGGGCGGCACGCACTGAAAAAACACACCCAACCCCTGTATGTGTTAATCTAATTTTCGAATATCGAATTTTCAATATTGGTTTTTACTTCCGTCTCTCTGTATTCTAATAATGCCTCCACCCGCTTCTGTTATGGTGCTTGTCTGTGTCGTGAGCCAGGTGAAAATCAGGCGCGCCTTCCTTTGAAAATTTTTCCCATGGCTGCGGCGGTTTTACTTCAAATTTTTCATGGGGAAAGAAAGGAATCGCTTTGATTTCTTTCTGTCTTTTTGCCCTTTCTTTTACCGCCATATAACTCACCTCCCTGTTTCTTCCTGCATACTAAGTATACACTAAAAACAGAGGGACGGAGGGACAGAAGGTCGGAGGGTAAGTTTTTGATTTTGCCAACCATCTGACCTTCTAACCATCTGATCCTCAGTTCTTATATGTTATAATATCACAATGGATAAAGACAAAATAAAGGCACTTCCCGAAAAGCCGGGCGTTTACATTTTTAAAAACAGCGCCGGAGAGATAATATACATAGGCAAAGCCAAGGTGCTGCGAGACAGGGTTGGTTCTTATTTCAGCGGCTCTAAAAAAGACGTTAAGACAAGCATTATGGCGTCCCTTATAGCGGATATGGATTACGTTGTCACAAAGAACGAACTTGAGGCTTTCCTTCTTGAAAACTCCCTTATAAAAGAACACAAACCAAAGTACAACATCCTTCTAAAAGATGACAAGTCATATCCTTATATAAAAGTAACAAAAGAAAAATATCCCGGCGTCTATGTCACAAGGATGACAGGCGACAAAAACGCCCTGTATTTTGGCCCGTATTACGCCCTTGAAACCAAAAGGGTCGTCCAGGCAATATATTCAATTTTCAAGGCAAGGCAGTGCGCCCATAAATTTGACGACAAGCCGCTTAAAAGGCCGTGTGTTTTTTTTGATTCCGGCGTTTGCCTTGCGCCGTGCATAAGGCGCGTTTCCGAAGCCGAATACAACGCAATGATAAACGGAGTTGTTGATTTTTTAAACGGCGGGTATAAATCCGTAAAGGACAGACTGACAGCTGTTATGAACAAATGTTCCGCGGCGCAAAAATATGAACAGGCGGCGGAGGCGCGCGACGCCATAAAGGCCATAGATGAAATTTCAATACAGCAGAAAGTGGTGGGGCTTGAAAAAACGCATTGCGATGTTTTTGACTATGCATATCAGAACGGTTCCTATTACTTCTGCGTGCTTAATGTAAGGCGCGGAAGGCTTTTGGGGAAGAAGATGGACGTGTTTGAAAAAGCGGCGGAATCGGACAATGCTTTTGAAACATACCTTGCCCAGTATTATTCCGCGGAAAGGATGCTGCCGGATGAAATTGTGATAAGAAAAGGTGCGGCTGACCGCGAAGTGCTTGTAAACGGCGTATTTGCGGGGAAAAAAGTTAAACTTTCCGAAAAATCCAGGGACGCGCTTCTGTCAATGGCAGCCGAGAACATTCACGAAAAAATAAAACAGGACGAAAAGATAAAAGGCGTAAAATTAAAATCAGCAGGTGAATATGCATCCCAGCTTAAAGCGCTTAAAGAGGAGCTTAACCTGGAAAAACTTCCGGAAACAATAGACGGCCTTGATATTTCCCACCTGCACGGCGAAAACACAGTTGCTTCGTGCGTTGTGTTTAAAGACGGCGCGCCCGACAAACAGAATTACAGGCGGTATAAAATAAAGACCGTGAATAAAATAGATGATTTTGATTCAATGAGAGAAGTTGTCATGAGAAGATACGGAAAAATGGTGCGGGAAAACGGTGATTTTCCGGATCTGATACTGATAGACGGCGGCATAGGGCAGGTTAACGCCGCAAAAGAGGCGCTGTCAATGGTGGGCGCAGAAGACGCGGCTGTTATAGGGCTTGCCAAAAAAGAAGAGCTTGTGTTTTTTCCAGGCAAAAACGAAGGCATCGCGCTTTCTGACGCTGCGCGTTTCCCTTTAATGCGCGTGCGGGACGAGGCTCACAGGTTTGCAATAACTTATCAGATGACGCTGTCGGACAAGAAACTTATAAAATCAGTTTTTGACGGCATACCCGGCATAGGGGAAAAGACCAAAAGGGAGATTTACACGGTTTTTGGGACAAAAGAAGAACTTTTAAAAGCCGTGGAATCCGATGACGAAAAAGCGAAGTTTTTAAATAAAAAACAGAAGGAAGAGATAAAAAAGTATTTTGCCAAAGAAAATTGAAATGGCAGATACATCAAGCAGTTCGGCGGCTCGGCAAGCGGGTTTGGTATTGGTAGGCGCGGGCAGCTTTTAAATAGTAGAGGATTAAGCTATAAGCAGTTAAGCTATGGCGAAACATTGCTTTTAAGCTTTCGCTTATGCTTATTGCTTAACTGCTTATAGCTTAATTTTTTTCTGTTTCTCGCGCTCTTGCTTCCGTTCCTCCGCTTTACCGGGCTTGGGTATATTTTTTCAGTACGCGCCGCAAATTGGTATTCTTGTATGCAAATAAACTTGAAATCTCCGCTGTGTTAACGTCATCGGCAGCCGTGAATTCACGGGATATACGAATATGCCGGCGCAGCATTAAATGGTTCCTGTCGTATACATAGTATGTTAGGGCGGCGCATACTGAAAAAACACACCCAACCCCTGTATTGTCCTTTTGTTCTTCTAAGCTTCTAATTTTAGATAAATAAGTCAAAAACAGAGCGTTTAAAAGTATAAGTTTTTGTGGATAAATACCCGTTTAAGTAATAAAATGGATAAACAGGGCGGATGTTAAAATTAAACATATGCAGGAGGAAACAATGGAGGGCCAAAAACGCGCTTTAACAGGAAAAATATGGGTGGCTTTAACTTTTGTAATCATGGTGGGTGTAAATTACCTTGCAAACGCGCTTCCCATAAACGGGCTTAATACGGGCGCGGTATCTGACTCCTATAAAAACCTGTTCGCGCCGGCGGGCATTACTTTTGCAATATGGGG
>JAKQNO010000125.1 GCA_029565735.1 bacterium | reverse complement strand
GCAAGGCAGATATGGCTTAGGGCGTGTTTTGAATCCAGATTAAGGGCTTTTTGAAATTCTTTTTCAGCGTTATCGGTTTCATTTTTTTCCATATGAATGACGCCCATTTTATAATGAATATCAGCCCCGCCGCCGGAAGAGTTTATTGCTGTCTTTAATATGTTCTCGCTTTCCTCTTTTCTTCCCGTCTGAGCGTAAAGCGCGCTTAACTGCATTGCCGTGTCTTTGTATCCGGGGTTATTTTTTGTAATTGCTTCAAGATGAATTATGGCATCGTTTTCTTTTTTCAGGTTTTTACAGCAAAGCGCAAGCCCATAACGGCATTCACTGCATTCCGGGGATGAATTCAGCCCCAAAGTGTAATATTCAGAAGCTTTTTCAAAGTTGTTTTTTTCGGCGTGTATATCCCCTAAAAGCTGCAGGGCGTTATGGTTTGACGGGTCTTTTTCCATAAGTGCGATAAGTTTCTTTTCGGCATCATCTTTTTTGCCTTTTTTATAATGTATCATTGCCGCTTTATATAAAGCCGCTATATTTTCCGGTTCGGTTTTTAAAATCATTTCAATGTATTTTTCCGCTTCTTTATCCCTGTTTGTTCTTTCGGCAATTTCCGCCAGTAAAAACAAGGCATTTATGTCAGGCGGTGAATGGTGCAGGCAGTTTTTAAGTTCTTCTTCGGCGGCTTTTTCATTTCCGGAATAATAAAGGGATGCGCCAAACTTAAAGTGGATTTTTTCGTGCAGTTCTTTTGATTCCGCCGCTTTTGAAAAATATTCCGCGGCTGCGCCATAATTTCCGGCAGAGTAATAAAGGCTGCCAAGGTAAAACTTGTATGTGTGGTTTTCCGGGGAAAGTTCCACGGCTTTTTGCAGGAATTTTTCCGCGTCGCTATGCTGCTTTCTGCCTTCGTAAATCAGCCCAAGGTTAAGCCAAGCGGGCGCGTAAGCCGGATTTATCTGCGTGATTTTGGTAAAAGCCGCCTCTGCCCTCGCCATATCTCTTTCCGCGTAATACAAAAGTCCCAGTTTATAGAAAGCGTCTGTATGTTCCGGATTAAGTTCAAGTGTTTCGGCAAAGTGTTCTTTTGCCTCTTCTATCCTTTTTTCGGAAGCGTGTATCATCCCCATAATGTAATGGGCCTCCGCGAAGTCAGGGCGTATACCGGTGGCTTTTTTAAACCAGGCTATGGCTTCGTCCTTTTTGCCGGTTTTATAACAAACCACGCCAAGAGAGAAATATGCTTCGGCATATACGGGGTTTAAGTCCACTGCTTTTTTGAATTTTTCTTCCGCCAAAGCCGGATTATTCTGCATATAGGCCGAATGCCCTGTTATGTAATGCGTTTCCGCGAAGTCGGGATTTATTTCAACCGCTCTTTTTAAAAGCGGGGCCGCTTCATTATGAAGGTTTTCAGATTCAAGCAGCTTGGCGATTTTGGTAAGATAAATTCCCGCGCTGTGGTAATGTTCAAGGGTTTTGCCGTAAATTATTTCGTCCCTGACCGCCTTTGGCGATTCGCGAAGCGCGCCTTTATCCATAATGTTGATATCAAACTTCGTATCGCCGTCATCGTAGCGAAGAATAAAATGCACTGTAGAGACCACGCCATAAACGGGAATATAAAGCGATTCGGCAAGCATAAGATATATCAGCCCTATAGTACAGGAAATACCGGTTTTATTTTTTGTTACGCGCGGAATTGAAAGATATTCAAAGAGTTCGTGAGAATTGTTAAAGTTTTCTTTTTTTATTTTACCCGCAAAAAAGCTGTCTGCCTGCGAATCGCATGTAAATCCCCATTCGCCAAAAAAAACCGAATTAAAAAGATTAATTTTTTCTCTGGGTGCAGGGTCGCCGGATATTTTTTTACGGATTTCCCCGGACATTGCGCGCAGCGCGGCGCGGGCTTCTTCTTCGCTACTTTCACGGTCAATAAGCGAAGACAAACCAAAAATAGAATTTTCAAATTCAAAAGAGTGTTTATCGGGCGGAAAAACAGACTGAAAACGCTTCAGGAAGTCATCTGATAGTTTCATTTTTTCCCCGCTTTTTTCATCTTATCATTATCTCCCGTCTAATTTGATTTCATTATATAGGAATGAAAGAAAGAATTAAAGGGGAAAAGAGCGGAAAGCATGATAAAGCAGAGGGACGGATGCACGGAGGGACAGAGGGACGGAGGGACGGAAGTAAAGACAAATATAAAACAAAAAATGAAAATTCGAAATTGGAAAATTAGAAGAACACAAACAGGGGTTGGGTGTGTTTTTTCGGTGTGCGCCGCCTAAGTATAGTGTGTAAACGGCAGGGGCGGTTTAATGCGGCGGTTGGAGCGAGCCTGCGAAGCGAAAATCCCCGGGCTTGCGCGAGTTTACGAGCGCAAGTGTTAGGGGACGGCGCACGCTGAAAAAATATACCCGGCCCCTGTAAGACTGCGGATTGAAGAATTGGCAAAGGCAGTTCCGAAAATCTGAATCAACTGCCGCGCACTAAAGGGACGCGATTATTACTGCATATACAAACATCCAAAAAAAAAAGAGACGCAACATGTTGCGTCTCTCTGATTTTCCGTCTTTGCCCGGCTGCCAAGCTGCTTAGCTGCGTTTTTATATTCCCTGTTAATCCTCGTTAGCCAGGGCGATTTCTGTCCTTTTTCTTTTTGTCGGGTCAAGGATTTTTTTCCTCATCCTTATGTTAATGGGGGTGATTTCAAGCAGTTCGTCATCTGCGATATATTCCATTGCCTGTTCCAGGCTGAATTTGCGCGGCGGTTCCAGGTTAATGGCGTCATCCGTGCCCGAAGCGCGCATATTGGTCAGCTTCTTTCCCTTGCAGACGTTAATAATCATATCGCTTTCGCGCGAATTTTCGCCTGCTATCATTCCGGCGTATACTTCGGTTACCGGCGAGATAAAGAAAGCGCCTCTGTCTTTAAGCTTGTCAAGCGCGTAAGCCACAGATACGCCGTCTTCCAGCACTATAAGCACGCCTTTATTTCTTGTGGGTACATCGCCTTTATAGGGGCCGTATTCGTGAAAACTGTGGTTAAGTATGCCTGTGCCGCGGGTCTCTGTCATAAATTCATTTCTAAAGCCCAGAAGCCCCCTTGTGGGCACGTGGAATTCAAGGCGCGTATATCCGTCCTTGCCGGGAACCATGTTTATCAGCTCCCCTTTTCTTACGCCAAGTTTTTCCATTACAACGCCCACAAAAGCGGCGTCCACGTCAATTATGGCGTGTTCGATAGGTTCGCATTTTTCTCCGTCAATTTCGCGGAAAATTACCTGAGGTTTGGAAACCTGCAGTTCAAACCCTTCGCGGCGCATGTTTTCTATAAGTATTGAAAGCTGAAGCTCGCCCCTGCCTTTTACGATAAAAGAATCCGGGGCGTCGGTGGGTTCAACAACTATTCCCACGTTTGTCTGAAGCTCTTTCATAAGCCTGTCCCAGATATTTCTTGAAGTTACAAACTTGCCTTCGCGCCCCGCAAAAGGCGAATTATTTACCATAAATGTCATGGCCACCGTGGGTTTGTCTATATCAATTGCGGGAAGGTCTTCCGGGTGTTCGGGGTCGGTTACTGTTTCTCCCACGTCTATTGTGTCCATGCCGGCCAGCGATACTATATCTCCGGCAAAGGCTTCCTTAAGTTCAACCCTGTTAATGCCTTCATAAGTGAGAATTTTTGTGATTCTGTAATTTTCAGGAGGCCCGTCTCTTTTTATCAAAGTCACACTGTCGCCCGTGCGGACAGAACCGTTGTGTATTTTTCCGGTACCTATTTTTCCTATATAATTGTCATAGCTGATGGCGGATGTAAGAAACTGAAAAGGTTTTGTCCTGTCTCCGGATGTGTTTGCAACGTGGTCAATTATCATATCCAGAAGCGGAGTCATGTCCTTTGATTCATCCTTAAGGTGAAGCTTTGCGTACCCGTCCCTTCCGGAAGCGTAAATTACCGGAAAATCAAGCTGGTGGTCAGCTGCGTTTAATTCCACAAAAAGGTCAAAAACCTGATTTAATACTTCGTCAGGGTCAGCGTTCACGCGGTCTATTTTGTTTATGACAACAATGGGCATAAGCCCAAGTTCAAGGGATTTTTTCAGCACGTATTTTGTCTGCGGCATTGTGCCTTCAAACGCGTCAACCAGAAGAAGCACGGAATCAACCATTGACAGTATGCGCTGGACTTCGCTTCCAAAATCGGCGTGGCCGGGTGTGTCAACTATATTGACTTTATATCCGCGGTAATTAAAAGCGGCGTTTTTTGAAAATATGGTTATGCCCCTTTCGCGTTCAAGGTCATTGCTGTCCATTACGCGTTCTTCAACTTTCTGGTGCGCTTTAAAAACGCCCGCCTGCTTTAAGATGCAGTCAACAAGGGTGGTTTTGCCGTGGTCAACATGGGCGATAATTGCAATATTCTTAATCCTGTTCATCTGATAACCTTCCTGCCATTTTAGAATGGTCCATATATAAAAAATAGAGACGCCGTGATACCGCGTCTCTTTGAATATCCGCAATACCTGTATAAAAAAAAACCCCGGGCTCCTGCTTTTATCGAGCCCGGGTAAAAGCTGAACAGAACCTGTTTCTTAATGCAACTTCTGCTGCCAAAGCAATTTCTTTGCTAAAGCGGTTTCTGCTGCACTTTCTGTTTCCGGTTCTCTTCCACTTCTACCTCTACCTCATCTTACAAACTAAATATAGCAGATAAAAGGCGTAATGGCAAATGATTTTAATAATAAGGGATACTTATTTTGTTTTCTTTAATTCTTCAAGGTTGTCCGCGGAAAAGCGGGAATTTGGGTCAAGGCGCAGCGCTTTTTCAAAGTATTGTTCGGCTTTAAAATTCCGTTTTATGCTCTTATAAAGCCATCCGGTGCATGCGTTTAGCTCGGAGCTTTCAGGGTCAATTTCCAGCGCTTTTTCCATAAGAACAATGGCTCCTTCAAAGTCTTCCACGCGCCAGTGCATTTCCGCGTTATCCCAGTAAAAACCGGGATTTTTGGGGCACAGCTCCAGTGCTTTTTTAAATAACGGGTCTGATTTTTTATAATCCTTCATACTGCGGAATACCCCGCCTAAAATTCCAAGATAGAATCCCACCGCTTCCCTGTCACTCATGCATTTTCCGTAATATTCGGATTCGCCGCGGCAGACAGGGTTGTATTTATCTTCGTAATCATAGTATTCGTTTCCGCTGCTTGTGGCTTCTATGTTAATCGGGCTTTTGCCCGCGGGCTGGTACCTTGCGTAAGCGTGGCCGGGCACGCCTATTATGCAGATAGGAAGCCCGGTTTTTTCGCCAAGCATAAGGGTAATATAGGACAGTTCCGAACAAACTCCGTCCCTTCTGGAAATAACTTTATGCATAAGGCGTATATCAAGCCATTCCTGCGGAGAAAGCGGTTTATTATTGTCCTTTGAGTCAATAACACTTTTATTGTATTTGAAAGATTCGTCTTCAAAGATGTGTTTGTTAAAGATTTCAACAATTCTTTCATCGTTTGCTTCGTCGCCTAAATCGGTTTTAATCCTGTCGGCCATCTGCTGCAATTCATTATTCATAAGGGCAGGATCGGCTGACGGGTCAAAAAGGCGGGATATTTCAAGAAGCGTCATGGTAAGGTCAAAATCTTCGGCATTTTCAGGCGGCAGCAGCGCGTTTAAGTCATTTTCAAATGAATCCTTTTTGGAACAGCCTGCTGACAGCAGAAATATAAGTAATAAAATTAAACATAGAATTTTTTTCATTTTTTATTTTAAAACCGCTTTTTTAATATTTACTCCCTTATAGTAAAATTTCAGAATATCTTTATAGGGATAACCCTTTTCAGCCATTCCTGCCGCGCCTTCCTGCGACAGCCCCACGCCGTGCCCCCAGCCCAAACCGTTAAAAACCGCTTCTTTGCCTTCTATTCTGACATTAAAGTTTGTGCTTCTTAAAGCGTCAACGCCAAGGGCTGTGCGGAACTGATTTCCTTTGATAAAAACCGTGCCCGAACTTGTGTTTATTTTTACCATTAAAGCTCTTCCGCTTTCGGAACGTTCGGGAACAGTTATATCAAAAATCTCTCCTGTGGAATTGCCGGATTTTTCAAGTTTTTCTTCAAGGGAAGAAAGGCTTACCGTATATTTCCAGGAATAATGCTTTCCGTCTTTGCAGTAATAGTCATCAACAACTTTAAGGTAAGGAAGCGAGCCTCCCCAGACTTCTTTGCAGTCCGCGGTTTTTCCGCCGCTGTTCGCGTGAAAGAAAGCCTGTACAACATCGGAATTGTAAGTCATTATAAGCCCGCGCGTGGCGTCAACTGCCGCGTTTGTGTTTTTATGTTCCACGCCAAAACCCTTATATACCTGTGAAATTACCGTGCTGTCAAGGTCGTAGCGGTTGTCTTTGGAGTTTAACTTATTGTAAAAAGCGAAAGACCTTGCGGCAACAGCCTGTGATTTTAAAACTTCGGCGTGCCATGAAGGCAGAATTTCCGACGGCAATACGCCGTAAAGATATTCTTCTATTGAGAGCCTGTTAACAGCAAGTATTTTTTCTGATTCGGCGTGCACTATAAAACTTCCGCGGTATTTTTTCCCGGCAAGGCTGATAACCGACGCCGAAGTTAATTCGGCCGATGTAAAACGCGTCGCATCGCCGTTTATGGCTACTGCGCCGGCTATTGACTTTATTTCGCAGCTTCTGCCAAGGTTTTTGCCGCTTTCTTTAATAATTATATCCGAATCCGAAGAAAGCGTGAAAGGCGAGCTGAATTTATTTATCAGGACATTGATAATCAGTATTTTTTCCTCGCCGTTTTCTTCGTAATCGTCAGGGTGCCAGCCCGAAGAAGGCGTTGCCGCGGGTTTTACGTCTTCGTTTTCCGCTATTGTTACACTTTCTGAAGCTGCGGCAGCTGAGGCTTTTTTCGGAGCCACGTCAATATGGCCGGGCGGAAATGTGCTGCGCATTGAGACGCAGGAGGTAAATATGAACGCCATTGCCGCTGTTAAGCAGGCTGATTTAATTGTGACAGTTTTCATTTTTCACCGCTTGTCGGTATTATTTTATTTTGTAATCTTTAAGTATTCAAAAGAAGCTTCGGAATTGCCGTTATTCCACTGGTTAAGCACAAACAAACCCGCTTTAACAGAAGATGAAACCGGAAATTCAACCGGTGTGAAATTAAACCATATATTGCCGTCAACGCTGCAGGAAGCGGTGAATAAGTTCCCTATTCTCTGCATTTTCAAGTACGAAAGCTCCAGCGTATAAGGGATTTCTTCCGAATAGAACCACTTGCCGCCGGCCGCGCCGGAAACGTTAATTACATTGCGGGTCTGGAAATGAAGCACGCGGTCTATTCTTAAAAAATTATGGTTATCCTGCCAGATTACAATGCCCGCGCCGTTACCGTTGTTTTTTGCGGTAAAATTCATCTTTGTTTCAATTGTAAAATCGCCGGTTATATCAGCCAGCATTTTGGGAGCATCCGTATTTGAATCCATAAAAATATCGTGGCCGTCGCCGCGCGCCTGTATGTAAAGGAGGCCGTCTTTGATTTCATAAGAACAGTCTTTTTTGTTGTCCGACCATACAAGAGCCGGGTGCAATTTAACGCCGTTGAATTCTTCGGTAAAACTTATATCAGCCGCCGGCGGCGCTTCCGGTACAGGGGTATTCTTTACGGCTGTTTTGACTGCGGCGGGCGACGCGGCTGTTCTTACCGCTGTGTTTACCACGGATGCTGCTGTTTTTACAGTTGTTTTTATCGGGGCCGGAGAATTATTTACGATATTATCGGAAGATTTTAATTCATTAAGGTCAATTTTAATAATCTGTTTTGGGTAGATACGGTCGGCATTGGAAAGTTTGTTATAAGCGGCTATTTTTTCGTAGTTCATTTTTTTGCCGGTTAACCTGCCGCTTATTTCCCAAAGAGTGTCGCCTTCAACAACTTTGTATTCTATAAGGTTCTGCGCGAAGACGTTCAGGGCTGAAAACATGACGCAAAAAAAGACTGTTAACCTTGTTTTATTCATTGCCTGCCCTCCTGTGGCTTTTGTTTCCGCGCGCGCTTTATTCTGCGCGTTTACCGGATAAATTGTTAATTCATAATAGCAAAAAACACCGCTGACTGCACGGTATTAATCATAAAACTAAATGCCGGGTGCGTTTTATTTTTTCCAGCTTAACCTTACATTGCCTTCACCTGCAAGTTTTTCAAGCGAAATAAGCAGGTTTTCGTTTACACTTACTTTTTCTTCAAGCACGGCCTGGGCTTCCCTGCCGTCGCCGGTTATGATATGCATTACAACTTCGGACAGGCCTTTGCTCTGCGATAACAGGTTCTTCATTTCCTGAAGCGTAAGCTGTTCAAGGCCAAGCTCGCGCACGGTTATGTGCAGGTATTTGCCAAGGGCGCTGTAAGCGTCATCCAGGTTTATCACGCTTTCCATACTTACAAAGGGTTCTGTATCCATAAAAACAAGTTTGCCGCGTATCATGCACATAAGGCTGTTGGAAAAGATGGAGTTTTTATCTTTTGGAAATTTATCGCCGGCTATTATTTTTATCCTGCCGGTTAACCCTTCAAGATGAAAATGAACGCGTTCCATCCCGCTTGGGGTTATTTTTTTTGCCAAATCATGGACAATGCCGCCTATAATCACCTGTTCTCCGGAATTCACTTTGCCGGTTAAAAGTTCGTTTATGGGCTGGGATACGCTTTCCAGCAGTTTTCTGTATCTTGCAAGCGGGTGGGAAGAAACGTATAAACCAAGCACCTCTTTTTCAAATGACAGCTGTTCGCTTTCGCTCCACTTTTGAATATCCGGAATTTTTATGTCTTTTGGCGCGGTTTCAAAAAGGCTGAACTGTCCGCTTTCCATGTCGCGCTGGGCCATTTCCGCCCTTTTCATGGCGTCGGGTATGCAGGCAAATATCTGCGCCCTGTGCATAAGGGTAAAATCAAACGCGCCGCTTTTTACAAGCGATTCTATGGTTTTGGAATTAACGCAGCGCAGGCTTACTTTTTCACAGAAGTCGTACAGGTCCTTAAATTCGCCTTTTTCCCTGCGCTTTGAACATATATCCTCCGCGGCGGATGTCCCCACATTTTTAACCGCGGCAAGCCCGTAACGTATGGAGTTCTTTTCAACTTTAAAATCCACGTCGCTTTTATTTATGTCCGGCGCAAGCACTTTAATGCCGTTTGCCGCGCAGTCTTCAACATATACAGCCGCCTTGTCAATGCTGTGCATAACGGATGTAAGAAGCGCCGCCATGTATTCCGGACGGTATAGGGCTTTCAGATACGCGGTCTGATAAGCAACCACCGCGTAAGCCGCTGCGTGAGATTTGTTAAAGCCATACTGGGAAAACTGTTCAAGTTTGTCAAAAAGCTCCTCTGCCGCCTGCGGTTTAATGCCGCGGTCCAGGGTGCCTTTCATAAACTTGACCTTTATTTTTTCCATATCGGACGCTTTTTTCTTGGACATAGCCCTTCTTAAATTATCCGCTTCAGCCATGGAAAATCCGGCGACTTTAACGGCTATCTGCATTACCTGTTCCTGATATATGGCGATGCCGTATGTGTTTTTTAAGACAGGCTCCAGTTCCGGAAAATCATAGGTGACTTTTTCCGTACCCTTTTTCCTGCGTATGTATTCGTCTATCATTTTCATCGGACCGGGCCTGAACAGCGATATTATCGCTATAATGTCTTCAAGGCAGTCAGGGATAATTTTTTTAACAAGGTCCCTCATGCCTTCGCTTTCAAGCTGGAAAACGCCCTGCGTGTTGCCTTCGGCAAGAAGTTTATATACTTTTGGATTGTCAAATGTTCCGTCGTCAGGGGACGCTTCAATGCCGCGTGTTTCTTTGATGTTATTTATTGCCTTTTTAATCACGGCAAGGTTTCTTAATCCAAGTATGTCAAATTTAATAAGGCCCATTTTTTCCAAAGAACCCATTTCCCACTGCGTCATATAATTTAAAGTGCCGCCTTCGGAATCGTCCTTGTCTTTTGGCACGGCTATGGGCACGAATTTTGTAAGCGCGTCAGGCGCTATCACAACACCTGCCGCGTGCGTGGAATCCTGGCGGAGCATCCCTTCTATTTTTATGGCGTAGTTGACTATTTCTTCGTATGTTTTTTCAGAATTCACAAACGAAACAAACGCGCTGTCTTTTAAAACTTCCGCGAAATTAACCGCCGGCCCTTCCGGTACTTTTTTGGCAAGCATATCCACGTCGCGCAGAGGGACATCAAGCACGCGGCCCACGTCGCGTATGGAAGCGCGCGGTTTTAGCTGCTGAAAGGTGATTATCTGCGCTGTCTTGTCCTTGCCAAAGCGGTCAACGATATACTGCACGACGCGGTTTCTTTCCTCGTCGGAAAAATCAAGGTCTATATCGGGCGGTGATACCCTGTCCGGATTAAGAAAACGCTCAAAGAGAAGTTCGTATTTGATTGGGTCAATGCTTGTAATTCCAAGCACATAAGATATTAAGGAGCCTGCCGCGCTTCCCCTGCCCGGTCCCACCGGTATATTAT
Source organism: bacterium (assembly GCA_029565735.1). GTDB lineage: Bacteria > Oederibacteriota > PGYV01 > PGYV01 > PGYV01 > PGYV01. The sequence goes on along the minus strand of JAKQNO010000125.1, from coordinate 24,234 downwards.
TGTCGCGAGCGTATTTTATTATATCGCGGACTATAAGAAAGTAACCCGTATAATCCATCTTTTTTATCACGGCAAGTTCGTGGTCAAAACGTTTCTGGATCTCAAGGGTTAATAAATCTCCGGGGTATTTTAAAGCAAGCGCTTCTTTTGTTATTTTGTCAAAGTATTCATTATAAGTGCCGTCCCATCCGGTAATTGTGTATTTGGGCATGTGGCACTTGCCCGGCGGCAGTTTAGGAAGTTCAAAGTTGCATTTTTCCGCTATTTCAAAAGTCCGTTCAACTGCGGCTTTATCTTCCGGGAAAGCCGAAAGCATTTCATCGTAATTTTTAAAATAGAATTCATCGGTCTTAAAACTCATCCTGTCGGATTCTTTTAATGTCTTGCCGGTCTGAATGCATAAAAGGATGTCATGCGCGCGGGCGTCGTCCTTTTTCATGTAATGCACGTCGTTTGTGGCGACAAGCGGTATTGAAAGAGATTTTGAAAGTTCCCTTAACCCGCGGTTTGCCAGAAGCTCTTCTTCAAGGCCGTGGTTCTGAATTTCAAGGTAATAGTTGCCTTCTTTAAACATTGAAAGGTATTCTTCGGCGGATTTTTTAGCGCCTTCAAAATCGTCAGAAATAAGTTTTGAAGGCACTTCGCCCTGCACGCAGGATGACAGTGCTATCAACCCTTCGGAATGTTCTTTTAAAAAGGGTTTGTCAATTGTAGGCTTATAATAAAAGCCGTCGGTAAAGGCGTATGAGGAAATCTGAATAAGGTTATTCCAGCCAATTTCGTTTTTTACAAGCAAAACAAGGTGATTTTTCTTTCTTTGATTGTTTTTGATATCGTCCACAATATAGGTTTCAAGCCCAAGGATTGGTTTTATCCCGGCGTGTGATATGGCGGTATAGAATTCCACAGCGCTGTACATATTGCCGTGTTCTGTGGCCGCGCAAGCCATCATTTTGTTGTCTTTAGCCGCCTTAATCATGTCTTCAAACCTGCACATGCCGTCAAGCATGCTGTACTTTGTATGCAGGTGCAGGTGTATGAATTTAGATACCAAATCTCCTCCGGGTTATTGCTGTATTTTTACCTGTAAATCGGGATAATTTTAACATATATCGGTAAAATTGACTATACGGGTTTTGGGCAAATATGCTTAAATTTACTTATTATTTTACTGAAGTCTTAAATAAAAGCTAAGTACCGGGCAATTAACATACTGTTTTTAAAAAACAGCATCACTGCATTTTTTCGTATTCAATATTGAAACGTCCGGCAGGTGTGTTATAATTACACATCCAAAAACCAGGAGGTTCATATAGATGCGATGCGAATGGATAACCCACAAAGGAAAATCAATACTGTACAGTGACTTCTCAAATATCAGGGTGCCTGATGAAGCGATTAAACTGCTTGAAATGGTAGATGAAATGTTCCCTCAGAAAGGCCCAAAAGTTCGCCATCTGATGAATTTTACCAACGCTGCAATGTCACCCGATTTTATGGAAAAAGCCAAGATGGTGGGCAAGAAGCATTATTCGATTGGCTATAAGGATTGCTACTATGGTGTTACACCCCTGAAAAAAGTAATGCTGAACGGCTACCTGCTATTTGCCGGGAACGCTTCCAGGGCAAAGGTCTTTGATCCCGGCCAGCCGCTGGAACAGGCGCTTGACTGGCTTGCGGAAGGTTAAACCTGTATCATATCTTCAAGAAAAAATGGTGCCGGAGCTTGAAAGTGAGAAGTAAAACTATATAATGCTTGTATATCCGTTCACCGTCTTTAATCTCCTTTTTACTGTCAGGATTGCTCATTACTTCAAATGCTGTATTTCCCTTATTTTGTGATACTATATGCGTATGAAAATACAAACAATAATTTCAGCCATTAATACTTTAAAGCTTTCCGGGAAGCCTGTATGCATACATATGTCATACAAATCTTTTGGCCCTGACGGTTTGGAAGGCGGACCGGCAGCTTTACTTGATTCTTTTTTACAGAGCGGATGCACTGTAATTGTGCCATCGCATTCATGGGTGTTTTATGTTCACGGTCCGGACAAAGACAGGTTAATAAGAAACGCTTTTTATAAAGATGCTCCAATTCCCAAAGAAAAATTAATATATACCCCGGATTCCAATGTCATAGATAAAGATATGGGGGTGTTTGCGGCAACTGTTGTGAACACAAAAGACAGAATCCGCGGCAATCATCCGCTTTGTTCGTTCGCTGCTATAGGCCCGGACGCGGATAAAATAATAAAAACCCAGCAGTCTATGGATGTATTTGCGCCAATAAAAGCTATTGCCGCACAGGACGGCTTTATTCTAATGGCCGGGACAAAACTGAATAAAATGACCGCTTTACACCTTGCGGAACAATTATCAGGCCGAAATATGTTCATCAGGTGGGCTTATGATAAGAACGAAAACATAATACGCGCACAGGCAGGCGGCTGCTCTGAAGGTTTTTTTAATCTTTCATCTGCTCTTGACCGGTATATGCAAAAAATATCTGTCGGGCAGTCTGAATGGGCGTGTTATTCCGCTGACAAAGTCTTAAAGACAGCGTCTGCTTTAATTAAAGCTGACCCTTCTATAACGCATTGCGGGGATGCACAGTGTGTAAGGTGTAATGACGCAGTGGCAGGCGGCCCCGAGGAATTGCAATAAAGGGAAATTGGGTTCAGAGTTATAAATTCCCTTTTTTACTGTCCGGAATGATTATAAAGCCGTAAAAACCCCTTATAACATCTGAAATTTAACCTTTATAAGCATGAAGTATTGTAAGCCCGAGTACCGCTAAAAATATAACAGCGCCTGATACGAATTCCACGCTTATATTCCTTGCTTTTTCCATACCGCAGCGAAGATACCCGGTAAGCGCTTTCCAGTTATATCTGAGGTGAAATATAACCGTTATCATAAAAATGGCCGCAAAAATATTGTGGGCGCCCATCCAGAGATGATTATTAAATATATTATTGCTTTCCCGCGCCTCGTGCATCAATATGCCTGATACCGGAAGCGTAATAAAGCAAAGAGAACTTAAAATAGAAACAAAAGCCCTGAAATTAAATTTTTTCTTAACCGTAATATTTTCCATGTTCCCTCCTGCGAAATTATTGATTATAAGATTTAGACGTATCAGACAGCGTAGGGGTTGCTTTGTATTTTTCGCTGATAAATAAAGTGTTTTTTACTTTCTGTTTCAAGGTCCGGCACCACTGTATTTAATAATCAGGGTCAGGTCTTGATTTGATACCTGATAAACTATTTTTTATATATCTTTTCAGGCAGATTTTTTATTTTGTATGTTTGCCTATTTTTTTTAATACTTTGCCGGAACGTCTTATGCGTTTACCAGTTATTTTTAGCTTGTTAAGTTTTTTATCATGTTTTGTAGATGTAATACTATTATATCAGGTATCAAGTCAAGACCTGACCCCTTTTTTTACAACTTTTCTTCATTTAAATTTTGCAGTAAATCTGATACAAATTTTTCGGAATACTTCTTTCCTGACAAAGGGTCAAAATGAGAACCGTCGTAATATGAATACTCTTTACCGCTGTAATTTGTGACGTAATCTACTAATTCCGTCCCTGTTTCGGAAGCAATATCCGAAATCTTTTTTACGTATTCCTGAACCATATCCGGTCCAATCATATTTCTAAGTCCGTCAGGGAACGGAGGCAGAACAATGATTGTTTTAGCGTTTGCTTTATTAATCTCTTTTATTGTTTTCTTTAATACGGCAAGCTGATAATCATCAATTTTGAAATTATTAAGATAATCGTCTTTGAACCTGGACAGAACAAGTTCTTTTTTTTCACCGGCATCCAGCCCTTCACCTTCCGTAATATCCACGGCGCCGGTAATATCCGTCCTATATTTCATTATAGGCAGGCTGTTGCCTGTTAAAAATTTTTTTATCAGTTCGTAATTTCCGTAAGTTAAAAGTTCAGGAAAATGTTTCCATCTGAAAAACGCCTCAACGCAGCCGGACATAAAAGAACTGTTTCTGTTCAGCATTTCCGGAGCAATGAAAATTACAGCCGCGTCTTGCGGGCGGATCGCATCGAGAAGCGCAAATTCTAATAATCCATAAAAAGATCTTGGAATGCCTCCGTTTATGGAGAAAATTACAGCCCTGTATCCGCTGTTTGCGGATATCAGTTTATCCAAGTTATTGTCATTAAAAGTCCATCCGGCCCTTGAATTTGTCAGAATGTAAATTACATTATTGTTTTTATGCATATCAGACAGCGTTGACAACAATTCCGATTTTTCTTTAGATTCCATTTTTGTGTCTCCCAAAAACAGCATCGTTATTATAAAGAGTATTATTGTAATTATCGCCGCTATGGGAAATGTCTGTTTTGAGGTATTGTTAGAATTTGAAATAAATAAACTCCTTACCGCCAAATGAACCGAAAAGAAGAATCAACATAAGGCAGATGTAATAAAATGCGGCTTTATAGGAGTAATGTGCTTCATATACGGCATTAAGTCTGCCGGAAAAATACTGAAAAATCTGAACCATTATAAGCGGAGCGGCAAAACACAAAACATTGGCAATCTCCCGCGGATTTACAGCTCCGAATTCAAACAGTATTTTTCCTGACATCGCCGTTATTTGGGCAACCGAATCCCCCCTGAAAAGAAGCCAGCCCGCGCAGGTAAGGTGAAACATGAAAACTATTGAAAACAATCCGAAGGTTTTGGATAAAACAGGTCCTGCGTCTTTTATGATACGTTCAAGAACAGGCTTTAAAGCTTTGTGGGCGGCAAGAAGCGCACCGTGATAAAAACCCCATAAAACATAGTTCCATGCCGCGCCGTGCCATAAACCTCCAAGCAGCATTGTCAGGAATAGATTTCTATAAGTCATAAATCTGCCTTTCCTGTTGCCGCCCAAAGGAATATATAAATAATCCCTTAACCATGTGGAAAGCGAAATATGCCACTTTTTCCAAAAATCCGAAGGGTTTTTGGAAAAATACGGAAGGTTGAAATTTATCATAATATCAAATCCCAGCAGTTTTCCGATTCCCCTTGCCATGTCCGAATAACCGGAAAAATCGCAATAAATCTGAAAAGCAAAAGCATAAACTCCAAGCAGTATTCCAAAACCATCCATTATCTGGTAGTTAGCGAAGGCTTTATCCGCTATGATTGCCAGATTGTCAGCAATATATATTTTTTTAAACAGGCCCCAGAATAAAAGAAAACCTCCCTCGTAAATATTATCAATACTGAATTTTCTTTCCGATAGAACCTGCGGGATAAGGTGAGCGGCCCGTTCTATAGGGCCTGCCACAAGCTGAGGGAAAAAAGAAACAAACAGCGCGAAATCCCAAAAACTGCGCGCCGGCTTTAATGTCCTCCTATAAACATCAATGGTATAACTTAGTGACTGGAATGTATAAAAAGAAATACCGACAGGCAGTATAACATCAAGCGTAAAACTGTTTACGTTTATGTTAAACATACCAAGCGCCGAGGCCAATGAATCGCCGAAGAAATTGAAATACTTAAAGAAGCCCAGTACGCCAAGGTTTGAAATAACGCTCAGGTATAATATCAGTTTTCTTTTTTTCTCATCCCCGGAATTTTCTATCCAAATCGCACAGAAATAATCGATTACGGACGTTAAAGCCAGCAGGGACAGAAATCTCCAGTCCCACCAGCCGTAAAAAAAATAACTTGCCACAAGCAGCAGAAAATTCTGATGCTTATGTTTTAAAAACCAGTATAGTGAAAAAACCACAAATAAAAGTATAAAAAATTCCAGTGAATTAAATACCAAAAATCACCTCAATAATTCCGATAATTACCACTATATTGTTATTAAATCAAAACAGCAGTATATAAAAAACACTTCCCTTTCTATTTAATTACTCGCCTGTGTTTCGCGCCGATTACCGCCCTTTAAAATCGTTAAAAATTATACCATAAAGTTTACCCGTAAAAATCAGGGTCAGGTCTTGATTTGATACCTGACAAATTATTTTTTATATATCTTTTCAGGCAGATTTTTTATTTTGTATGTTTGCCTATTTTTGTTTTCAGCCTTTAAAACTTTTCCCGAACTTCTTATTTCTTTGTCCATCTTCCCGATAGTACTGCTTACCCCCTTTTTCGTTTTCCATAAATTACCCTATATTTTTTTGTTTTTGTTGTTTTAATGCCTGACGAATTTTTTAGAAATTTAGTTTCTCAAAATCGACAAAGTAAATGTCGCCGTTTTTCAGGGCCTTAAACCATATCCTGAAATAAGGCCCGGTTCGTCTTAATTTACTTATCCTTGAATCCAAGGAAGGTTCATACACAAATCCCTGCGCGGCCTTATCCTGCCCGGTTTCCGTCCTTATGAATCCTTCGTTCCTGTTGAATTCTCTTTTCCTGCCTATATCAGCACGGATGTGCGTTATTACCTTCTTGTCATCTATGGATAAAAGCAGAAATTTCTGTAAAAATTTCAAAACCATCTTAACCAAGCGCACGGGCTATTTGCTCTTTATTCCGAGCGTTTTGACAACCTCGTCAAAATCAACAGCGGTTTTCTTTTGTTTTTCGAAATTCGCAAATACATCCCTGCTTTTGGCAATAAGCTGTCTTTCCATTTCATTTTCCGCAGCTTTTTCAAAGAATTTGCCAACTATCAGCCCCTGCTCGTGGCAATAATTGTAAAAAGCCTCTTTTTTTGCCCTGTCCATTTTCAGCGTTACCGTAATTGTGCGCATGTTTTACCTCCATTTTTTACTCTAATGTAATCTTATCGTATATTTTTACGAAAATCAAGTAAATCCTACCGACAAAACGTAAAAACGACCGCCCTTTTCATCCCTTTGAAGTCTTTAAATGTGGATAAGTATTCTTTGCCGGCAAACGTAAAAATGACTGCCCTTTTCATTCTTTTAAAGCCATTTAAGATGTTATTTCCGGCATAGGCAAGCCTTTTGCAAAAGGCCAGGCCGTCTTTATAACCGTATAATTTGGCCGCAGATGCAGGTAACGGGATAAATTTCTGATTATTCTTAGCTGAAAACCGGTGGGTAAAAACAAGAAAATTGCAGCAGGAAGCGGTTTAATATTCAGGCTTGTACGGTTTTTTGCTCTTTTTTGCCGTACAGGGCCGCGGATATACCCATAAAGAACCAGTACATCAGCACAACCTGGGATGAAAAAAGGTTATATTCAAAGAGCCCGTTTATAAAAAATGAAACGTTTACGGCCAGGATTGACAGAATATATTGTTTTTCATCCCCTTTTAGTTTTATAAAAAGCCTGTATTGTACAAAGAACGACAGGACAAACATCCAGAGAATTGCGGCGGCGCCCGGTATGCCGTCAATTGCCGCTACCTGAATAATGTTGTTATGCAGGTGTCCCTGGTTCGGTTCAAACGCTTTTTTATCACGGTATTTCGGGTATACCAATCCGACATTCGCCGTGCCTATGCCGTGAACGGGATTGTCCCGGATTATTTTCAATCCGCTTTTCCACATCAGGATCCGCTCTACTGCCGTATTAGTGGTTGTATTTGAGACCGCGTCAGCAACCCTTTTCCCGACGGAAGTATCCTTTAGCGCAAATACGGATAAGGCAAACACGATAAGAACAGCGGCAAAGAGCTTTTTATCTGTAAAAAACGCGGCAATGACAATCCCAACCGCCGAAGCCAGCCATGCGCTTCTGGTATAAGTCAGCATAAGACCGGCAACCGATAATATGAGAGCAAAAAAGGCAAAGAGGGTAAAATAACCCTTAATTTTACCCTTTTTAATACGCCCCGCTATAACCGTGAACAAAAATACAACAGACATTGTCAGCATGCCTCCCAGGTGCATAGGCGTGCCCGAAAATGACGCGGCTCTGAAACCCGCCGCATTGCCGGCATGCGCCGCGCTAATTGACGAGCAGACAGCATACGCCCCGATAAATAAAGAACCGGCTGCAAAAAACATAACTATTTTTTCTATTTTTTCCAAAGAGTCAAGATATTTGGCTGCCACGAAGAACATAAGTATCAGGTAAAGTTTTCGCGAATCCCTTATGCTGTTTGCGGGGTCTATGCCCAAAATAGCCGCTATGATATGAATGACGGCAAAAACCGCCAGAGGAAGAGTGAGATAAGTATTAAATTCCCCGGAAAGTTTCCTGCCGCCCGCAAAAGCGTCCGCGGCCCATAAAAGCAGAGCAAGGACAAAAAAAATCTCACATAACGTTATGGATATAATACAGGTTGCCGAATACGCGGCAAGGCATAAAAATATCAAGCCGTGTAATTTTTCACGCGCTAAAGCCGGAGTAACCAGGCGTTTAGTCATATATTCCGTTGTTCACATTCTGTCCCATGGTGCAATGGATAACAAACCACCGCGGCAGCAGCATATAGCGCCGCCCCAGGCAGTAGCCGGCAAACTTCACAAAAGCCCTAAGTAAAGAAAACGGTATAAGAAGGCCCTTGCCGTTTTTCAGCAGATAATCAATCTCTGAAAAGACGAACTTGCAACCTTCCCTTTCCGCTTTACCGTACTTTTTCAGTATCCACGATTCTTTCGTGTGAACCACCCCAATATCAAAATATCTCCTGAATTCCTGGAGTGTAGTGTAATTATGGGAATGGCGCACCCGCGCATCTGCCGCATAAAAAATCCCGTATCCTTTGTCTATCAACACCGCGCCGGCGTGAAAGTCCTCTCCCAGCAGCAACCCCGTAGCGAACCAGCCTATCTCTTCAAGGACTTTTTTTCTGTACGCGGAAAATGAATTGGAAATAAAGGCTGTTTTGATTCCAAGCAGATCCCGGTCAGCCGATGTTTTTAACCCGCCATTTTCAGGATAATTAAAGGCCCTCAAATGCGCCGCGAACGGGCTTGCGTCCAATCTTGGCAGCTGTCTGCCGTAAGATACAGCCACTTTTTCATCATCCAGCAGAGGCCTGATAATATTATCTATTGCCAGGTTGTCCGCGGGCATCGAATCCTGTGTCATATATACAAGTATATCACCCGAGGCCGCTTTGCCTCCGATGTTCCTGACAAGGCCGTGGTCAAATGATTCTTTTTCAACCTGCAGCAGTTTTGCGCCGTACCTGTCTGCCATTGACTGCATATCCGTATCCGACCGGGTATCAACAATTATAATTTCATTGACCGTTCTATTACCGGCAAGTGATTCAAGCAGCGCTTTAAGTTTGTCACCGCCGTTGTATGTAGGTATTATTACGCTTACTCTGACTTTATTTTTCACATTCACCGTCAGGCATCTCCTTACCGGTGCGCCGTGCCGCATCAGCATACTTATATTTTTTTTCAGTACCGCCATCCACGCCGTCCGACGGAACTATTTTAAACCCGCTTTTCAACGCCATAAGGCCGAAAAAACGCTCAAGAGAGTGGGCCAAAGTGCCGTCAAGCTGGCCTTCTTCCTTTTCAAATTCACAGTCAAGTATATTAAGGTCAAGTACCGGCTTGAAAACCCGGGGCCTGAACCAGAACATTGAACCTGCGGCAAAATTAAATTTTTCCGTTAAAGGCCCATATCCGGCCCGTCCGGCCAGTTTTTTCACGGCTGCGGCATTTTGCCCCCAATAATAATCCGAACTTAGTATATGGCTGCCCGGAGCTATGATACCAGTTTTTGGACTGGAATCAAAGATATTCCTGATTTTTAAGTCTATCCCATACGTCCCCGCAACGCCACGGTACAGATCCCTTCGCCATTCGTTCCCGTCTTTCCTGTGTGATGATTTTTTTGTGTGTATTTTCAATGCATACCTGTAGCCGCAATTTTCAATAAGGGAAAGTATGCGCAGGAACGGGAAAATATCACGCCCCCTGTTTTCATGCCTGTATATCCTGGCTCCGCCGAATTTTGCGAATATGTCCGCGTCATTAATTTCAACCCCTTCCGGCACTGAAACAAATAAATCAAACCCGCTTTTAATGTTTGACAGGTACCCGCAAAGCTCTTCCCAGAGTTCGGGATAATACACGTGCGCAATGACTGCGGTATCATTCTTCCCGGAATTTATTTTTTCCTCAAAAGGATTTGCGGTTAAAAATCCGCGTTTTCTGCCGCGCGCCTTTGCCCCTGCCAGCAGGTAAGCGTATCCGTATTTTCTGTCCGGTTCAAGATACGCGCCCTCCGCCCATTCATTCCACGCGTTGATAAAGACCAGCCTTTCTTCCTTTTCAAAATTCTGTTTAGTGTAATCGCACAAAAGATCCATCCATTCGCCGTAAGCTTCAGGGGATGAATTCGCGAGGATAATACCATTTCCGGGTTTTCTTGGATCATTGTCCCAGCCCGGGCATATACCCCTGAACTTTTTATAATCCGGTTTTTTATACCGCATTGCATGCCTTATTGCATCCCTGTAATCAAAAACCTGGCCGGTAAAATCCGGGTTTGCCACTTCTGCGCTTGATGTAATATCTTCAAGAGGAAAGGTGTTCGGTGCAAATTCCACCGCCGCGTCAAACCCGATGCTTTCAGGATTAATATGCTCAAAAGTATGAGTGGCCGCAAGATAAATTTCACCTATGCCGTTATTGCGGCACCACTTTCTCCATCTTTGGGCTGTGGACCGGGCGTCAGGCAATAATGACGGCCTGTAAACAAGAATTAGCGGCCGGGTATTAATCCGGATATAATTGCGGTGTTTTAAGTATGAGGAAATATGTTCTATAAAAGCTATGTCATCCTTTTCAGAATGGGATTGCTTTATCAGGACTTCCCTTTCCAGACCGTCCCACGAGCGCGTCCAGTTTTCATTTGCCCAATTTATGCAAAACGGCAGGGTGACAGATTCATCTTCCGCAAAGTCTTTCAGCGGAGCCTCAAGAAGCGTTTTTCCCGCAAACCAATAAAAATGAAAACAAAAACCAAATATTCCGTATTGTGCGGCAAGTTCCGCCTGCCGGCGCCTTACCTGCGGAACCCTAAGATCATAATATCCAAGCTCACCCGGCAGTTTTGGCTGATAATGTCCTGTAAACTGCGGGATTCCACGGCCCACATTATTCCATTCCGTAAAACCCTTTCCCCACCAGCAGTCATTTTCAGGTATAGGGTGGTATTGCGGCAGGTAAAAAGCAATCTTTCTGATTCCGCTTTTATTTTCCGGTTCAACATCGGAAATATCCGCGTACGCTGAATCTTTCCGGCTGTTGGTCCTGAAAACATGATTAAGATAACCGTTCCCATCCCCGGGCAGCACACGGCTCTGCGCGCCGCCGTATTCGGCAAATTTTCTGTCCAGCCGTTTTTCTATTTCTTCAGGCCGCAGTACGCCCCTGAAATAAATGAATTTATTCCAGTTTGTCCGGTTCATAACATGCGGTATCAGTGAAGGGTTCTTAACCAGCTTAAGTAAAGCTCTGGCAAAAAGCCTGCGGCGGGAATCCGGCGGCACCATAAGATTAACAATTTTTTTAAACATCTTTGCCGCCTTCATTAAGATATTTGCCGATAACCTCGCCGGGAATTCCATCCGCCATAATAACGCCATGTTCAAGCCATATCACTCTGCTGCAAATATTCCTGATGCTTTCCATATTATGAGACACAAGCACGGTTGTTGTACCGCGCTTTATAAGCCCGGTAATGGCATCCCCTGACTTTTTCTGGAAAAATTCGTCTCCGACGGAAAGTATTTCATCTATCAGCAGTATTTCGGGATCTGTATGCACAGCCACGGAAAAAGCCAGCCGCATATACATACCGCCTGAATAAGTCCTAAGAGGCCTGTCTATAAATTCCGAGAGCCCGGAAAAATCAATTATTGCATCCTGCCTGGCAAGCGCTTCCTTCCTGGTCAGCCCCAGAAGTATCCCGTTCATCACCAGATTCTCACGCCCGGTCATGTCCTGATGGAATCCCGCTCCAAGTTCAAGCAGCGGGGTCCGTTTGCCGTTTACGGTCAAAGTGCCCTTTCCCGGCAGCGATGTACCAAGCAGCAGGGATAACAGTGTGCTTTTCCCGGCGCCGTTTTTTCCTATGACCCCAAGGCATTCGCCTTTTTTTACGGAAAAATTCAGGCCTTTAAGCGCCCAAAAGAGCCCGCTTTTTTTTCCAATAAATTCAGGAGCATTGACTATAAACTCTTTAAAACCCGGCTTGTCTCTGTTCACCGGGTAACTTTTCCATACATTTTCAGCGGTTATCATATTCACAGCACTTCATCCAGTTTTTTATCCTTAACGGCAAAAATAAAACTGCCAAGCAACATACACACTGCGGCTGTCACTGCAGCTATAAGAACATTAACCCAGTTTACTCTTCCGGTCATTATAACATCTCTCCAGCTCTGAATAAGGTATGTCATGGGGTTCATAGCCAGAAATATCCTGTATTTTTCCGGCACCATTGCAAGCGGATACATGACCGGAGTCATCCAGAAAAGCATGTTAAGGGTGACATTTGTTATATGTTCCATGTCGCGGAAATATGCGTTTAACATGGCTAAGGCCATACTTATCCCCAGAATTATAAAGAACTGCACGGTAAGCAGGATGGGTATGATATACAGCCAGCTTAAGTACGGCGATTTTCCGTAATAATACAGCAGTACTGCAAGTATTGGTATGGAAATAAGCAGCGTTACCATCTGGCCGGTGATCACCGATACAACAAGCAAACGTTTTGGAAATATTATTTTTTTTATAAGCGATATATTGCCGGTCAGGGAGTGAATGCACATAGAGACGGAAGCTGAAAACCATGTCCACGGAAAAAGCGCGCTAAGCATGAAAAGGGTGTAGTCCTCTATCTCGAAACGCATAAAGAGCTTGAATGCGACAAAAAACACCAGGGCGGTCAGTATGGGATTCATAAGAGACCAGATAAAACCAAGATATGACCTTTTATACTTCAGGGTTATCTCCCTGCCGGTAAACATCAGGAAAAGGTCCAGCGTCCTGCGCATATTCCTGTCCATCTATGCCTCTCCTTCTTTATTAAAGGTTTTTTTAGAGGCCGCGCTTTTCTTATCCTTTTTAATGAGAATATACGAATAAACAGGGCCAAGGGTAAAAATGACTGCCAGCGAAGTAAGCCTTATAAGCACAGCCGCCGAAAGCGACTGCGCCACCGTTATTCCAAGTGCCAGCGACGAGAATACCGTAATAGCCTCTGCTACGCCCAGCGAGCCCGGCGTAATGGAAATGACTATACCAAGCAGTGATATAGACGACAAAAAAACAGACTGCGCGATACTGACATCAATGCCAAAAACCTTATATGATATTAACAATCCGGCCGCAGTCAAAAATAACTGTAAAAAAGCTGTACAGACAACCGTGATGACAATTTTCCTGTTTTTTCTTATTCCGTTCCAGCCGTTGAATATTTGAGCGGCTTTATTCAGAACCGGGTTCTTTGAATCCGGCATCTCCGGCGAGAACATCAGCATAACCAGAGACGCAAGAAAGAATCCCCCAAAAATAACAGAAATGGCCGGACTGAATATCCCGCTTTGGAAATATATCGCTGCCGCGCTCAGCAGGCCGGCTGTGCTTTGAATGAAAAAATTTACAACATATATGCCCGACATGGTGGCAAGAAAACTGGTGTATGAAAAGTTGTGCCTTTCCTTCAGGTATAGCGCCCTTGCCACCATTCCGCCTCTGAACGGCGTAATTGTATTATAAAAAGTTGTCACTACGGAAAGGCCGAACCATTCTTTAAAGCCCAGCCTGATTCCAAAAGGTTCAAGAAGGTATTTAATAATAAGCCCCAGCGCAACAGAAACACCAAGCTGTATTAATATAAGCGCCGGTATCAGCTGCGCGTTGATAAAGGAAAGCGCGGTAAACTCCGGCATATGTGTTTTTATATAGTAAAAAACAAGCAGGATGACAGCAGGCAAAAACAGCCATCCTGAAATCTTTTTCACGTTTTCCGTGATTTTAAACAAAACAGGCCCTCCTATGGCTCGCAAAATTCAAATTATATTGGGCTTCTTACAGAGCGCGATATTCCAAATTGCGGCAGTCTTAATCATGACATATTCAAAGTGACGGCTTAAAATCCTGCGAAACCCGCTTTTCGTCCAGTTGTTTACATGTCCCGGGGTATTGCCAAGGCGTTTTAGATATTTTAGCCTGCATAAATTGGCCATTCTGAACCAGGGCTCATTTGGAACGGAAAAAACACAGACCGGAGCCGTTTTTTTACACTGCTGTATAGCAGCATCATATTCATTTATATGTTCAAGGACTTCTGAAGCTAATAGTAAATCGTAGTTTCCTTTCAGTTCAAGGATGTTACCCTGTACCAGATTCAGGTTCGGGTACAGTATCCTTGCTTTGTCAAGGGTTTTTCCGTCATACTCAAGTGCCGTAATGGCTGTGTGCCGCCCGTTTTTTTCAAGCGATTCATTTATTATATTTGTAAGATGCCCTTCGCCGCAGCCGGCATCAAGCATTGAATCAAACTTTTCTCCGTTTATAATGGTGTTCATAGTTTTTAAGAACTGATTCATTACAAACCTGACCGCCAAATTGGCGCTGCCGTACTTATCGAAGTAATTGCCGCCTATATTTTTTTCATTCATTAATGTAATCCTATCTTTCTTACAAAAACAGCCCTGACCTTTTCGTCAAAAACTTTTCCCAGCGACGCGTTGCTTACAACGGCCAAGGTTAGTGTTTTGCCGCTTACTTCGTTAAGCGGCACGTCAAATATGCGGATTCCGTCCGCGCCTGTAACATCATATAGATATACAAGTTTTCCATTTGCGTAAACCTTCAGCTGTATGTCTTTTCTGCTGTATTTTTCAAGATCCATATAATACAGTTCAAATCTGGCATATTTTTCACCGCTGTATTTGAACAGGTAGCCGGAAAGGCTCTTTGCCCATTTTCCAAAATTATGCTTTTCTCCGGAAAAAATGTTTTTAAAATATATTCCGGCTGATTTTTCCATTAAGTCAACCGGAGTGAAATCAATGGCCGAATATGAGACTTTATTTTTTTCATCATCCGTAAATTTTATGCCGTTAAAGGAAAACAGGCTCAAATTTAAAGCAACCAAAAGCACGGCTGCGGCCGCCACAACGGCTGCGATAATAACCTTTGCCGTTAAACCGCCATTTGAACTGCCTGTTTCTTTGCCTTTTGTTTCACTATCCATATTTTCCCTCCTGATTTAATAATTCATATAAATCCCGGTTTTTTATACTATAACAAGTTAAGCGCCTTGTCTATATTCATCCTGAAATCACATCAACAGTATGCAAATGCGGTTTCAGGATGGAATAAAGCCATGTTTTGATCAGCGGCGCCTGTTTTGGTAGAATTCCTTTTTTTTCAGGTATATCTGTTCCTCGATCAGCGTCCTGTTCATGCCGATTATCTCTGCAATTATGCTAAGGCTGAACATTATGCCGGAAAGCGCGAATAAAAACGACGATATCACAAGCGATTGGATATGCCCGGCACCGCCATTTGTTACATAAAAATACAGAAACCTAATAAGCAGTATCATGGCAGGCGCAAGAAAAAACATGGTTAGCCACATAAAGGTCATAAACGGTTCATAAATAATATAACATCTAAGCAGATTCCTTCCGGACTTGTAAACATGCTGTAATATATTCTTAAAAAGCCTTGACCTGCGCAGCGGCGTGTTTGTTTCTATGGGAACCGACGCCACGTTAAGATTTTTACGCTCGGCCTGCACAATCGTGTCAAGTACATACGAAAATTTTGTGGTTATATTAAGCCGCAGCATGGCTTCTTTAGAATAAGCCCTGAAACCGGAAACGGTATCGGGCGTAGCTGAACCTGCCACTTTTCTGGTAAGCATGTTGCCAAAATACTGAAGAAACCTTTTAAAACCTGAAAAATGGCTGATCTTCCATGGTGTCCTGTTACCTATCACCATGTCTGCGCGCCCGTCGATGACAGGCTTAATCAGGTCTTTTATATAGCGTGAAGGGTACTGGTTATCCGCGTCTGTATTTACCATAATATCCGCATCGGCTTCAAGCGCGGCTTCCATGCCGTGTTTGAAAGCAGTCCCAAGACCAAGGTTCTTCTCGTGCCTTATCACTCTGGCGCCGTATTCCATGGCGATTTTTGACGTATTGTCGGAAGAACCGTCGTCTACTATCTGCACTATTATCGTATCGATGCCGTCAAGTTTTTTTGGCAGTTCAGAGAGTACAAGAGGCAGCGTTTTTTCCTCATTCAAACACGGGATATTAATCACAAGTTTCATCCGGCCCTCCGGTAATTTTATTTATTTTAATTCCATTTTAACTAAAAAAACAGCAAGTTCTCTTTTGTCATTTTCCGCTATTATCCGCGAATCGCAAAGAACGCCTATATCAAGCAGGCTTGGAGGTTCGTTTTTCAATTTAATATCAAACACGCGGAATCCTCCGCTGCGTATAGTATTTGTCTGCATACTTTCGCCGTTTACCAGAACGGTAAAGGCAATGCGGTTATTTTCATATTTTTTCATGTCCGGGAAATACGCGGTAATAAGAAGACTGCCCTGCGTATTGCGCCTGAGCAAAAAACGGGAATATTTACCGGCCCACTTACCGCCGGAATTATTTTCGGAAATATAAACGTTTTTTACGCAGCCTGCCCGGACATATCCGGTGAAATCAATCATGGAATTTTCTGCGTTTGCCATTTCGGTTTCAGAAAAATCAGGGCAAAATGGCTTCAGACGGCCCGCAAATTCCGGGACATCATCAAGCCTATAGAGGTCAATTACCGGTTTTCCGTTTGTTTCACAGAAGGTCTTAACCTTAACCGCCCTGCCGTCATTCGCGCTTATAAACTCAAGTATATCAGATGCCAGGCCGGGTGAGTTTGAATTAAAATCCGATTCTGCCGTGTAGAGCGGAAAATAGATTGAATCTCTGCCGGCCGCATCGCCGCTCCGAAAGAAAGAATCAAGAGCCGCAAACCTTTCCTGTTTATTTTTTTTATCAATCAGCTGAAAAACCCGCGTATTAATCCTGAAGTTTCCCTTATTAATAAAATATAGCTGCGGATAACTTCCCCACTCAAAAAACACTATATCGTCTGAATCGATCTTATTTTCCGATATAAAAGAATTAAGGCTGAAAATGGCCGGTGAAAAGTATCCGGTTCCTTTTGTGCGTAAAACTTTCGACGTTTCAGAGCCGGAAATGTAAAAACTAAAACATGCAAGTAAACAGATAAAAGCAAGGCCGCCATTTTTCAGGCTTTTTGAATTAAATACTTTTGATGCCAGCAATATGAGGGAAAAAAGGGACAACTCAAAAAAAGGAACAAGATAAATATAGTGCCCCGGCCTGGTTGTGTTGGGGCTGATCAGAATCATAAAGAGTATTAACCAAAAACAAATGACCGCAAACAGATAAGGCTTCAATTCCGCTGTATTTTTATCTTTTATCATTTTATACCCCATGAATAAATAACATAAGGTCATTGCGGCCAGCACTGAAAGGTACACATAGGCGTAGCCCCCAAAAAAAGACGACAGTGCGTTTATCTTTGCCTCCGCCTCTGAAATAAACGGAAGGCTTTGTTTGTAATCAATCGGGTGTTTATTGTATTCGGAGGAAAAAAATATTTTCAAAAAAATTGGTTTAAAGGTCGCAAATCCGGTTGCTATATTGTATACGATGAAGTTTATTAATCCCAGTATGGCGCCTGCCGCGGCCGCGAACACATACCTGAATGAGCCAAAGAGTGTTTTCAAGCGGTCAAAATAGAGTATCACGCCCGTAATGACGGCTGCAGACAGAACCCAAATAAAATAAAACCTGATATTTACGCAAAGGCACAGAAAAAAAGAAGCCCAAAAAATAAACGATGCCTTCTTTTTTTCGCTTTTAAAAAAAGCGCCGATTAATAAAAAAGAAATACACATAAAGAAAATATGCATCGAATCCGCGAATCCAATTCTTGCCTCCGGCATGAACAACGGCGAAGTTGCGGCCAGTATGGTTATAAGCAGAGCTTCAAAATAACCGTATCGGGCAAGAAGGACAAACATCGCCGAAAAGGACAGGAAGAAATATAAAGCGTACAGAAAACGTATACCATAAATATAATCATCAAAGAAAACAAGCGGAAGCCATGGCAGGATGCTTACCGAAGATATATAAGTCTTATAAATAAGCGGTATTGAAAGCCCAAAGATATCCATGCTGAAAATACTCTGGTCATAAGGCATGGCCTGCTGGTTGATGAGCGGGATCAGATTATTTACACGGAATACTTCGTCAAATTCCATGCCGTCGCCGGAGGAGCCCCTGAATAAAAACAGCGTCAGAATCAGTATAAGCGCTATTCCGGACGCGTATATAAAGGACCTCTTTATGCCGGCCATGTTTTTCATTACCGGCGCGCTCCGGCTATGTCTTTTTTCCGCGCGGCAGGCCTGGCGCCGGCTGCTGCCGGCAATACCCCTGAAAAAGACTTGTCAAGGACTCGTTCTGAAAAGTTATCCCTTACGTATTCCCTGAGCTTCCGGCTGATGTCCGCCAGATCCGGTGAATTGTAATTTTCTATTATTTTTTCCGCGAATGATAAAGCCTCGTCGGCAATGATAACAGAAGCGCAGTTTATCCCTTCGGCGCCTATGCTGGTGGTAATCAAAGGCACTCCGTTATACATGGCTTCGACATTCTTTCCCTTCATCCCGGCGCCGTATCTTAATGGCGATACAACCAGCCTGTGCCCGCCATACACGCGCGCGTGATCCTTATCATGAAGAAAACCCATTATCCGAACATTAGGCCCGCGCAGCTTCATTATTTCATCAGGTATATGGGAGCCGTAAATATCAAGTGTTACATGCGGCAGTTTCTTTACAACAGCAGGCATTACCTCTTTGCAGAACCATTTCATGCCGTCAAGGTTTGGCATGTGCTTAAAACCGCCCACGAACATCATGTTCTGCCTTGAATCGGGCAGATATTCTTCGTCACGAAAATCATGATATACATATAGCGGCATAACCCGCGCCTTAACACCCGGCGCTATAGAACGTATTGTTTTTATTTCAAAATCCGACGGGAAAAAAGAAATATCAGACTTTTTCATGATGTCAATTTCCATTTTTTTCCAGTCTTTCGCGCTCTTTAACAGTGCTGTGTCTTTTTCTGTCTTGTACCGGCGCAATTCTCGCAAATAATGAAGATCCACGCCATAATAAAGAATTTTCGCTCGCGTTTCTCTTTTTATAAGGCTGACATATTTATCCGCTATGTGAGGCCTGCTTAGGAAAAAATAATCGACGTATTTTCCGTTTTCCGCAACCCATTTTGCGAAATTCCGCGCGTACCAAGGCCCGCAAAGCACTTCCACCCCCATTTGTTCCAGTTCATCGGCGTAACGTTCGGTGTGAATAAAATTGTCGCCTACAAATTTTACATTCATGCCTTTCTTTATAAAGTACTTGATGCAGTGGTATACAGACCTTGAACCCGCGTCTTTGTCATATTCGGGCACATAATGGTCAACAACTACAATTGTTTTTTTATAGCGGCTTCTGTCCCTGGCAAGAAAAACGCAGTTCCCGTTTGAAAAATGGCGGCTCTCAAGCTCGTTATGCCATTTTTTCAGAAATTTTACCCTGTTCACCGCCTGGTACTTTTTGACGCCTTTTGATTCATCTTTTCCGCATGAAACTCCCTCGAAATGAATGACAACTGACCGGGGCTGGTAGACGGTTTTGTAACCCCTTTTTTTGGCTTCAAAAGCCAGGTCAACATCTTCATAATAAGCCGGCGCGTATCTGCGGTCAAACCCGCCCGCTTCAGACCAGAAGTCCTTTCTTACCAGCAGGCAGGCTCCGGAGGAGTAGTCAACCTCTTTGACATAATTGCATTCCGGTATTATTTGGTCCTGAAATCTGGCGTAATTCCAGGCCGAGGCATCTTTCCATACTATCCCTCCGGCCTCCTGCATACGGCCGTCATGATAAATCAGTTTGGAACCAACAATCCCGATTTTTTCATCAGCTTCCGCAAGCTTTACCATGGATTTCAGCCAGTTTGCGGTGACATTTGTGTCATTATTAAGGAATAATATATACTTGCCTGCGGCTTCTTTTGCGCCGTTGTTGCAGTTATTTAAAAAACCACGGTTTCCTTTATTGCGGGACACACGGATATTCTTTACAAATTTTTCTATATTAACAGTCATATCCGAAGACCTGTCATCGGCAACAATGACTTCATAACTGACATCTTTTGTATTTTTAAGTATGGAGCGCAGGCATGAATATGTGTAATTCCACTGGTTGTATACGGGAATAACAATACTGACCAGCGGTTTTTCCGTCTGTTTAAACTTTAAAACTGAAAAAAACGGAACCGGCAGTCCAAAAAATCCGGAATTAAAAAGCCCGGGCATCTTTGTGACATTTTTATCGGTGCCAAGCAAAGCTTTAATCTCTTTTTTTGCCCTTGAATACGGTTCAGCTAACAGGCTGATAAGTTTCCAGCGCTTCGAATTATAAGCCGCGTGAAGCAAAGCGGAAAGATTCGCAATTTCGCCGTCTTTTTTGTTTATAATTTCTTCCATTGATGCAAGCCGGTCATTAAGTTTTTTTATCAGCCTGCGACTGCCGTCCTTTGACATGTCCGTGGATTGAGGTTTTTTATTTTTTAAGTTTATCTTTTTTTCCATTTTCAAAATCCTTTTAGTGTCATTTTTTTAGTAAACATATTTTTAAGCGTATTGCCTCTGAAGAATTTTTGCACAAGCGGTTTTACAGGAAAAGTCACAATAAGTAATAAGAATTACTTTGGTATTTCGTTTCCGGGACAACCCGATATCTGCATCGGGCTGTCATAATCTCCTGTGATTGAAACCCTTCCCTTAAATCCCGGCAAAATATAATTCCCCTCGCATCAATAGTTTGTCAGGTATTACCAATATAATTATTCAATCTTTTGCTTTACTTATTAAATAGGGCAGATTCAAGTTTTTAACGCAACACTTTGATAATACGCTTTTTCCGGTGTCATCCATCCTAATGTTTTTCTTGGACGTTCATTCAACAGTTTTTCTGCATACCGGAGTTCTTTCAAACTCACTTTGTTAAAATCTGTTCCTTTCGGGAAAAATTGCCTTATCAATCCGTTTGTATTTTCGTTTGTCCCTCGTTCCCAAGGGCTGGCTTTATGTGCAAAATATACTTTTATTTTTAAAGCCTTGCTCAATAACTTGTGATCAGCCATTTCTCTGCCTTGATCATAAGTTAAACTTTTTATTAACCGTTTTGGTTCTTTTTTGAAAATCTTTTCAAAATTCTTTTTTACTTCTTTTGCGGTTCTGTTTTTTAACCGAACAAGCCTTAATAATTTAGTTTTTCTTTCCACCAACGTACCTACTGCTGATTGTCGATTTTTACCTATAATAAGATCGCCTTCCCAGTGTCCTGGTATTAAACGATTTTCAATCTCCGCAGGTCGTTCATCTATACTTGTCATATCTTCTAAACCTCTTATAGCTGTTGCCATTCTGCTACTTTTTTTGTGACGCCTACGGTGTTCTCGTCTGAACGATTTTAATAGCTCGTTCTTTAAACGCCCCTTAGGTTTCACATAAACATATGTATAAATACTTTCTGGTGATATTCTCATAGTCATGTCATCAGGATACTCTATTTTAATACTTTCTGCAATCTGTTCTGGCGACCACTTTAGTTTTAAGTGTTTTTCCACATATCTTCTGAGTTCTTTGTACTTCTTAATTTTTCGTTTGCCGCCCCGACGTTTCTTGGCGTTACGTTTTGCCCGCTTGTCTGATCGTACCGCTCGATACTGGTTCGTTATTCCGCTTTTATTGATTTCTCTCGTAATAGTGCTTCTGTGTCTGCCTAATCTTCTTGCTATTTGGCTTGCTGTAAAACCGCAAGCTAAACATCTGCTAATTTCCTCGCGTTCTTCGAACTTGAGTCTTACGTACGTTATATTCGCCATTGAAGATTAACGCCTCCTTTGATATTATAATCATATCAAAGTGTTGCGTTAAATCTTAGAGCCTAATCTATTATTATTTGCGGCTTATTCATTCGCGGGCAACTATCCTTTTCCGCAAAGTGCCAATTATCCATATGGAATACGCGCAACAAATTCCAATGCCAGTACTATTCAAAGTAAATATAATACCTGGAAAGCAACATATGTGCAGAATTCTTCTGTCTGCACCGGCTGTTTGAAAGTTGTAAGCCCTGAACCTGTTCCCGGTTATGGCGGGGGCTATACTGTATCTGAAGGTATAGCGTATGGAATGCTTGCATCTGTATATATGGACGACCAGGCAACATTTGACGGGCTTGCAAAATTTAAAATAAACAGGGGTACTGCGGCAGGAAAAGCAGGAACGCTATTACCATGGATTATGGACGGCAACGGAAATATAATTGACAAGGGTTCGGCCACGGATGCTGACATTGATATCGCGTTCGCGTTTTTGATGGCGGACAAGCAGTGGGGCGGCAGCGGCACCATAGGCAGGACATATATTTCACAGGCGACTACAGAAATTGCAAACATAAAAAGCTATGATGTGGTGTTGTCGGATAATCATTTAAAACCGGGCGATGCGTGGGATGACCACACTTTCCCTTCTTATTTTATTACGGCTTTCTTAAGGGAATTCCAGACTGTTGACGGCGATACCAGATGGGCAACCATTGCCAATAAATGTTTTACAATGATAAATACAGCTGCTAATTCAACAACCGGCCTTATAGGCGAAATCATAACAACCGGCGGCGCCGCAATAAATTATGATAAAAACGGTGTTGACGGGAGAAAGTACGATTACAACTCCTGCCGCGTGCCATGGAGAACCGCAATGGATTACGCATGGTACGGAACAGCGGCTGCTGACACATATACCACAAAATTAGCATCGTTTTTTGCGGGTAAAGGCCCTTCCGGAGTTGTTGACGGATATTATTATCAGAATGGCACATCTTACGGCGGCAACAATAATGCCGCTTTTGTAGGCCCTGCGGGATGTGCGTTTATGACTACAACAGACCAGACAAACCTTAATAATTTTTACAGCAGGACTACAAGTTTCAGCGCGACTGAATCCTATTACAACGGCGCGCTTCAGGTTTTAACTTTGCTGTTTATGTCAGGAAATATGCCTAACTTCAGAATTATGAGTCCGGAACCTCCCAAAACCCCGACGCCTGTGCCTGACGGCCAGGTTATTGACTATTTTGATGATTATCTTCCTGATTTTAACACCGCCAATGACTGGGGCGGTTATTGGTATACATGGGCGGATGCCAAAACGCTGGGCGCGACTGTTTTCCCGGCAGAAGGTGAACATTTAACAATGACAGCCGGCGGAGCTGACGCTGAAAGCGATTTTTATCTGCACATTACAGGTTCTAAAGCTGCTGCTGTAGCTCCAAACTACCCGTCAGTCGGAATAGGGACAGAGTTAAAAGAAGAAATTAAGACTCAGCCTGCGGGGCAGGACATTGTTGACTTAACTGATTTCTGGATAACAAATACAACGGCAGGCGACGGCGGCGGCATCAGGTTCTGGTGTAAAGGAGACGGAGTAACGCCGTGGAAAATTATGCTTGGGCCAAAAGGTTCGGGTTCCACTGTTTACATTGACTGGGCTTCCCATGAATATGAATTTATTCCGCCCACCACATGGACGCAGGTTTCAATAGCTTTTGGACAGTTTACTCAGCCTGCGTGGACATCAAATTTATATGACCTTGAAACTGAAATTCTTCCGGTAATGCAGGAAATTAAATGGCAGGTGGGCACAAATAACGCGGTACCGTCTATAAATTTTTCGCTTGATAAAGTGGAGCTGTTCCCTTATTTATGGGAGCCGACTCCTGTTCCTACCGAAACTCACACGCCGACCCCGACAATTACAGCCACCTTCGGGGCGTCAGAACTTCTTGATGACTGCGAAGATGCTGACGGTGTAAACAACTGGGGCGGCGACTGGTTTACCTACGATGATTCCGTTAACGCCGGCACAAGCGTTGTGGTTCCTGAGCCCGGCGGAATCTGGGCGATGGACAATTCCGGCGCCGCGTCAACCGCTTACAGCGCGCGTATGACCGGAACTGTAACTGATGTTTACGCCAACGGTTTTGTCGGAATGG
Organism: bacterium; assembly: GCA_029565735.1. Taxonomy (GTDB): domain Bacteria; phylum Oederibacteriota; class PGYV01; order PGYV01; family PGYV01; genus PGYV01. Next base: position 110 of record JAKQNO010000125.1, on the reverse strand, counting down.
GAACAAATCTTATGTCAACAGGCGGCGCGCGCAACTGTACGCCGTTTTTGGGAATAAGGTTCTGGGCAAAAGGCGATGGGCTTCCATACACTATAAAACTTGTTCCCATT
>JAKQNO010000046.1 GCA_029565735.1 bacterium | reverse complement strand
CTGATTCTCAAGCCTTTTTATGGCATCTATGTGGTCTTCTTTCAGGACAAGAAATTCCAATCCAAGCCTGTATTTTCCCAGATTTTCATCTTTTTTTATCCATTTTACCTCCGCGAATGTGGCAAGTGGTTTTTTCTCTCCATCAAGGAATATATCAAGCCTTAATACATCTTCAAACTTAAAATGCTCATCACATAAGAGCTGAATGCCGCATATGCTGATATCCCCCGAGATCACATGCTTTTTTTCTCCGCTGAATTTTTCAACATCTTCGCCGGAGCTTTTCATGAGCTTATAGGCAACCTTCAGTTTTTTTTGTATCCTTGGATGCTTTCTTTTATCGGAAAAAATCTCTCCCTGCGGCATAAATATTCTCCTGAAATTAATTTTTCTTAAAATCCGGCCGGAAATCCTTTTTCTTTTTCTATTATATCCTGCACCTGCGCCGGAAGTTCGGCAAAAAAATCAAATCCGGATATTTTTTCAATTTCATCAACAGACACACTGTACGCGGATAACTTTTTATCAGGTTTTTTATTTTCCATTATCAGCCCAAAGGCGTGCATGCCGCCGTCAGCTGACTGATAAAGAAGGGCCTTGTAAAAATGCGTCGGCACATATATACCGGACTGCCCTATTGTTTTTTTTGCCCCCTTTTTATAATCAAAAACCGGGCCCGTGACAACAAACGCCCCGCCCTGTGACTGCGCGAAATTCCTTACCTTTGCCTCCGCTTCCTTCCACAGGCCGCGCTTCAGCCACGGTTCCATCGGGCAGACGTTTGACATAAGAAAAGCCTCTTCAAAAGTTTTGTCCGAATATGAAAGGTCCACAGCCGGAGCCATTGGGCACCTGTCATACTTTGCCGGATAATCCCCGCGCTTTGTCCTTAATTCCGGCGGCAGCGACTTATCCTGTTTAAAAGTGCCGTTTTTAAGCTCTTTTTGGGGTATATAGCCCTTTTTAAGGTGGTAAGAAACCCACAGCGGATTTTTTTTGCTTCCGCCATACATAAGCACATACCCGGTTTTCTTAAGAATTCTTCCGCTTCCGGCCGGAGCGCCGAACCTTATATGCGCTTCCGGGTCAGGCGTGTAGCCGGTTAATAAAAACAGCGGGATAAAAACAAACAGCAATTTTTTCAAATTAAATTCCTTCGCTTTCTTCAAGCACTTTTAAATGTTTTTTTATCTCTTCTTCAAGAGCGGGCGGAAGCCCCAAAAGTTTGACATCCATAAATCCCGATACAATCGCGGATACAGCCTCGTTTTTTGGAATACCGCGCGACATAAGGTACAGAATCTGTTCTTCATCAACCTTGCCTATTGCCGCTTCGTGCGACATGTTAACATCCGCGTATTTTGTTTCCAGTTCCGGAATCGCGGAAATAACCCCGCCGTCAGTAAGCATAAGCCCGTCGCATTCCAGGTGCGCGAAGACACCTGGCGAATTGGCCTGAAGGTGGCCCCTTGCGATTACTGTCCCCCCTTTGCTTACGGACCTGCTTATAATTTCCGCACGCGTCTCAGGGGCGTTTAAAAACACCCTTGACCCAAGGTCATAAACCGAACCTTCGGGCGCCATTACAAGCGTGTTGAATTTTGCCACAGCGCCTTTGCCGTCAAGGTAAGCCGCGGGATACATCTGCGTTATCTTTGTATCCCTGAGCGCAATATAATTTGATATGTATGTGCCGCCTTCTTCCACCTTTATTGCCGAACGCGGCCTGACAGTTACATCCTTTGCCCAATCATGTATCATTGTGTACATAAGCTTTGAATTTTTTCCCACATACATTTCTGTTATTCCGATATGGCTGCCTTCGGCAAGATAGCTTGCCGCGGCGCAGCCGTTCATTATATGAATTTCCGAGTTATCCTCAAGTATTATAAGGTTATGGACCTTCTGTTTAATTTTGTCTTTCTTAAGAAAAAAACACGCCTGAAACGGGAAAAAGGCTTTTACCCCGGACTTTACCCTTATGAAATAGCCGGACTGGGTGTCTTCATAAGCGTCTTTTGTGTATTCGTCCTTGTCCTTATCCACCAGTTTCCACATGCGTTCATTTAATTCCGGATACTTAATAAGCGCGTCTTTTATGGAAAGCATCTCCACGCCTTCCTGTTTCATGCTCACGTGATGCACTTTGTCGTTTTCCATCATAAAAGATCCGCTTCTTCCGGCTTCATCCGTATTAAAACCGATATCATCCATCTTCTGCCTGTCTTTTTCCTCTACCTTAATTACGTCTCCCGGCATAATTCACACTCCGTAAACCCGTGTTTTTGTATGTGTTTAAACAGGTTCATTGCATCATGCTTGCACTGGATTTTCCCGTTTAAAAGGGTGTAGCCCGCGTCCGCGTCAACGTAATCCAGCACATA
>JAKQNO010000044.1 GCA_029565735.1 bacterium | reverse complement strand
TATCGCAGGGTCGCTGTCCAGCATTTCCATAAAACTGTTTTTTGTAATTACAATAAGTTTTGAATCCTCGCCTGTTTTTCCCGTGGCTGTCCTTGCGCCGGAATCAATAAGCGACATTTCGCCGACTATTTCGCCTTTGCCAAGGTGCGCTATGACTTTATCCCCGTCTTTTGTCTTTTTTATTATATCCACGCTTCCCTCGGCGACTATGTATAAAACCTCGCCGGGCATGCCTTCAACAAACAGCGTGGAACCTTTTTTATACGGCTTTAAAAAAACTTTTTTTGAAACCACATCAAGTTCGCTGTCTGACATACCCTTAAACAGGACGGCGTCTTTAAGGATTTCATATTCAACCGGATCCGGCATAATGCCCTCCAATTTTTTAATACGTATTATTTTCGCGACAGAAACGTGTACCTGCAAGAACAGCTGCCGCGAGCTGCAATCTCCGCCATAGCAGTTTTATTGCCATAACGGTTGTGAAACCTGCCTTTAATCTTTCGCTATTGCTTAACTGCCTATAGCTTAAACCGCTATGTTTTATATCTGAACTTCCCAGCCTTCCTGTATCGCGAAAGTTTTCGCGAATTTCATCTGCGCCATTGCCTGTATTTCGTCTATCTGCGCGTCCGTATGTTCCGGCGCGTGGTGGCAAAGGTGAAGTTCCTTTACGCCCGCAAGCTGCGCGGCTTTTATTCCCTCTTCGTACGTGGAATGGCCCCAGCCAATGTACTTGGGGTATTCTTCCGGCGTAAACTGCGCGTCGTACATCAAAATATCCGCGTCTTTGGCAAGCTTTAAAAGTTTATTATCCGGCACCGCGTAATGTTCAATGTCTGTTGCCGCGACAAATACGGAATTCCCGGACTGTATCCTGTAGCCAAGCGTTCCCGCCGGATGGTTGAATTTTGCCGTGGAAATTTTAAAAGGCCCGATGTTAATTTCGTCATTTTCCTGAATGTCCGTAAAGTGCAGTTTGGCTGCCATGCCGGACAATTCTATCGGAAAATTAATAAACTGCTGCTGTTTTTTAAACACATCCTGAACGCTTAAGTTATATTTGGTTTCGCCGTAAAAATTTATTTCATTGCCCTTTATAAAAGCCGGGGTGAAAAACGGGAACCCCATAAGGTGGTCCCAGTGGTAATGCGTCATTAAAACGTGTATTTTGTGGCCTGTAGGGCTTATTTTCATTAAATCTTTGCCAAACATGCGCATGCCGGTGCCCGCGTCAATTACAAGCGTGGTATTCGCGTCAGTGACGCAGATACATGTTGTGCTGCCGCCGTATTTGTTAAAATCTTTTCCGGTCACGGGTATTGAACCCCTTACACCGTAATATTTTATTCTCATCAAACCCTCCTGTGCCGGCTTTATCCGGCCGCGATGGCTAACAATTACTATAAAATTTTATCCGATATTTATCAAGTCATAATTTCTGCCTGACTTATGTTTAATATTATCAATAGTTTCGTTAATTTTTCTGTGATCCATATCACAATTGGAAGACAGCAGCCATTCCGCGGCTTCCCTTGCGGATTCCAGTATCTTCCTGTCCGTGATAAGGTTGGCCAGCCTGAATTCGGGCAAACCGTGCTGCCTGGTGCCCAAAAACTCGCCCGGCCCCCTTAAAGCAAGGTCTTCTTCGGCTATCTTAAAACCGTCTGATGTTGAAGCCATTACAGACAGCCTTTTAAAACCGTCTTCTGTGCCCGGTTCGCCCGCAAGTATGCAGTAAGACTGCCTGTCCCCCCGGCCGACCCTTCCGCGCAGCTGATGCAGCTGTGACAGGCCAAAGCGCTCCGCGTGCTCTATTACCATTACGGAAGCGTTTGGAATATCAATGCCCACTTCTATTACAGTTGTGGCCGCCAGAATGTCTATCTTTTTCTCCTTAAAATCAGCCATTATCGCCGCGCGTTCCTCTTTTTTCATCTGCCCGTGGACAATTGCGGTTTTATAACCCGGAAACCTTATCGCTGTTTCTTTTTCCGATTCAATGGCGGACTTTAAATCAACCTTTTCCGAAACGTCAACCAGCGGATAAACCATGTAAATCTGGCCGCCTTCCTTAAGTCTCTCTTCCATGAAATTGTAAAGTTTATCCCTGTTGGCGCCGGAAAAAAGCACGGTCTTTACCGGTTTTCTTCCGGGCGGCAGTTCGTCTATAACAGACACGTCTGTGTCGCCGTAAACGGTCATCGCAAGCGTCCTTGGAATAGGTGTCGCGGTCATTATTAATACGTGCGGTTTAATTTCAGATTTGCCTAAAAGCGCGGCGCGCTGCATTACTCCAAACCTGTGCTGTTCATCAATTACGGCCAGCCCAAGGTTTTTGAATTCAACGGTTTCCTGTATAATCGCGTGCGTGCCTATCACAATATCTGTTTCGCCGGTTTTTAACCTCTCCAGCGCGGCTTTTTTATCCTTTGTCGCGGCGCCGCCCAGAATTAAATCCGCCTTTATGCCTGTCTCTTCAAGCAGTTTTGCCGCGGTCTTCATGTGCTGTGACGCAAGTATTTCGGTCGGCGCAAGAATCGCGGACTGAAAGCCGCTGTCCTTTGCTATAACAGCCGCTATTAACGCCACAACAGTTTTGCCGGAACCCACATCGCCCTGCACAAGCCTGTTCATGGGCCTGCCTGACGACACATCTTTTTTAATTTCTTCCACCACGCGGCGCTGCGCGCCTGTAAGTTTAAACGGAAGGTGCTTCCTGAAAATTTCCTTGTACTCTCCGGCTATGTTAAAGACATGCCCTTTTTGGGCCTCTGCTTTCTGCTTTTTAAGGTTAAGCGCGAACTGCACCATAAAAAATTCGTCAAATATAAGCCTGTATTTGGCCTTTTCAAGCGATTCAAAAGTATCAGGAAAATGTATTCCTGCAAGCGACTGCTGAAGCTGAATAAGCCCGAATTTTTTTCTGAACTCTTCAGGCAGGTATTCGGTTACATACTGCAGATAATTATCAAGGGCGGTTTTTACAATAGCCCTGAACTGTTTCTGCGTGAATGACTCCGTAAGCGGGTATACGGGCACGATGCGGTTTACGTTAACCCCGGCCTGCATAGTTTCATCAGGAGACGATATTTCATATTCGGGCGTGTTTATCTGCAGCATTCCTCGGTACATGTCAATCTTTCCGTGCATTATGACTTCATCGCCCTTTTTAAACTGCTTTTCAATGTACGGCTGGTTGTACCACGCCGCGGTTATATGGCCGGTTTTATCCTGCACCACGACTTTTGTGATTGAAAGCTTAAACCTTACCTTCTGCGTGGACGACATTACCACTATTCCGCGTACGGTTTCCCTTTCTCCGGGGATTAACTTTGAAATGGGCTTGATTATGCTTCTGTCCACCCACGCGCGGGGCGGATAATATAAAAGCCCGTACACGTTTTCAACGCCAAGTTTTTTAAGCGCCGCGGCGCGCGCCGGACCCACGCCTTTTAAATACTGTATTTCCTTTAAAAGCGGCGAAGTTTCCGTCATTGGTTTATCTGATTAAACAGCAGGTTGTAATTGGGCGCGGCTGATGAGGGTTTGTTTATCTTAAACTGCGGCAGGGCGCTTATGTAGATTGTAAAATATACGTCTTCAACTCCGTCCGCCCTTTTGGACCATGTAAAGTACGCTTCCCAGCAGTGGACAAACCACGTTATGCTGTAAGAGTGCGACGATAATGATTTGTTTATAAGGTCATAACTTCTTGTGGCTGAAACCTTGAATTCTTCCGTCACATTAAACGTAAATCCGGTGTCAAACGTCAGCACGTCCGGCACGCCCTGCTGCGGCCTTTCGTTATAATCAATCTGATTGCTGATAAAATTAGTGTGCGCCGCAATTGTCCAG
>JAKQNO010000030.1 GCA_029565735.1 bacterium | reverse complement strand
TTCATCCCTTAACGGCGCTATTAAAAACTTTTCGGCTTTGACGCCGAAGTTTATGCCGCTGCCCCTGCCGTTTAATCCGTTGACAACAGAGCTTTTTCCGGAATCAATCACGTAACGCAGGATCTCGTTCTCTTTCGGAGAAATGACAGAGCCCTTTGTTTTTTCCGGATAGCCAAACGCCTCTGTCACCATAAACGCTTTCCCGTCATCGCAGGATTCCGCCACATAACCGGATACAATGTCAAATGATTCAGCTTCCTTAAAAAAGGTCTGAAGAAGGCTGTGTTTTCCTTCAAGCAGGTTTAATTTTCCGTAAATTTCGTAAAGGCTGGAAACCCTGCGTTCTTTGCTTAATGTCTTCTGATTAATTTCCAGCATTTCTATGACATTGCCGGTTTCACGCGCAAGGGCTTCCATTATTTCCCTTAACGATTCCGTATCAACAATATTTTCTTTCTTAAAATCCATCACAATAAGGCCTATCTGTTTGTTTAAAATCACCGGCACGGACGCAAGCTTCTCCGCGTTCCTGCCTGCTTTGTAATAAGGCAGGACCGCGCCTTCAGCATCAAAAATATTAAAACCTTCCTTTAAGAGAATATTACCTATAATGCCTTCTTTTACGCTCACCTGATACTGCGGGTCTGTTTCAAGCCCTTCCCGGCACACGCTTATCATCAGAAGGAACTTTTTCTCATCCGCGTAATCCCTTAAAAACAGCATTACAGATTCGCTTTTTACGGCTTTCATAAAAACTTCATAAAGGTTGTGAAGCATGTTTTCGGCAACGGATTTTAAATCTTCCGGCTGCCTTCCGGTATCCGGCGCGCCAAAAACTATTTTTTCCCTGTTGCCCTTATTCTGCCTGCGGGTGTAAAAATTAACGGCGCATAAAACAATCACCGCGGCATTAAAAATATAAAACTGGGCGTCAGCACCGGTCCTTATCATGCTTAACATGGAAAGAAGCGCCGCGGCCGCGGCGTGAACGCCGTACCCCCTGTTTAACAGCACAAATACAAGCAGGTAAAGAGACCATTTAAAGGGGGAAAGATACCCGCCGGTAAGCGACACAACCGGCACGCACAGCGCGAAAACAATCAAAGCGGATTTAATCTGAAACGGCTTGTCGCTTTTTCTTGTTTTATTTTCGGTAAAGTAAACAAAGGTAAAAAATGCCAGATACAGAAGGATATAAATATAAAAAGGAAGATTAACAGCGGGAAAAACAACAACAGAAGAAATTATGTAGATTACGCCGATTATTGAATAAAAGACCGTCTGCCCGCCCGCCTTTAAGTCCGCTTTTTCCTGCACTTTCCTTAAAAGCACCTTCTGCGGGTGATTTTTAACCATGGTTTACTTGAATTTTTTTACTGCTTCATCCGTACTTTTATAGTATTCAAGGATGTTTGTAAAATCAAGCAGTTCAAATATTTCCATTACTTCCTGCTTCATATTGACAAGCTTAAGGTCGCCCTTGTTTTTTCTGATGTTTTTGATTTCGCTTATGAAAATTCCCCAGCCGGCGCTGCTTATGTAATCCACTTCCCCAAGATCCATTATTATTTTATATTTCTTGCCCTGTATAAGTTCGGCCATCTTATTTTCAAGAAGTGATGAAGTCGTGGTGTCAATATATCCCTGACAGCTGACAACTTTTATGTCGCCCTTATCCGTAACTTTGATGTTTAATCCTTCCATATCATTACCTCCCCTATTCTTTCCATCGTGTTTTAATGTAGCCCGCCTGTTTACAAAACGCATCTGACCACATGCGTATTATATCACTTTTTATATCGGGATAAAACAGTATTTTTTCAAATTCACTTTTCTCCAAATAAACCGCGTTTTTCAGTATATGGTCGGGGTTTGGTTTTAAAACGCCTGCCACTTCAACCTTAAAATACATATTAATAACGTGCCTTTTTCCGCCCGGGTAAATGGAGTCATTTATGAAAATCAGCTCCCCCATTTTTTTTATCTTTAAAGTCATCTCTTCCATGAATTCGCGCTTTAACGCTTCGTGCAGGGTTTCGCCGTATTCCACCCCGCCGCCCGGCAGAAGCCAGTATGATTTCCCGTTTTTTTGGTGGTTAACCAGCAACAGCCTGTTTTTCTTATCCAGGCATATTCCCGCCACCCTGATTCTTATATTTTTATCCTGCAAGATATCTCCTTTTCACCTTTCTCAGTCTCCTGTCAACTATCTACTGTCTCAGTTTTTTGCCTTTTAAAACAATTCCCCGTTTTCCGGTTTTTTATATCCAAAATGTTCATACGCTTTTGCGGTCACTTTACGCCCCGAAGGCGTCCTTTGAATAAAGCCCATCTGTATCAAAAACGGCTCGTAAACATCCTCTATTGTGTCAGCCTCTTCAGATACTGCCACAGCAATTGTTTCTATGCCCACGGGCCCTCCCTTAAACTTATCTATAATTGTTGTAATAACTTTCCTGTCCATATTATCAAGGCCTATGCCGTCAATTTCAAGCATTGCAAGCGCGGCTTTTGCCGTGTTAATGTCAATTACTCCGTTTGCCTTAACCTGCGCGAAATCCCTTACGCGCTTTAACAGCCTGTTGGCCACCCTGGGCGTCCCGCGCGAGCGGCGCGCGATTTCATAAATGCCTTCTTTGTCGGCCTTAACTCCAAGTATATCGGCTGACCGCTTTAAAATTACAGCCAGCGATTCCGTGTCATAAAAATCAAGCCTGTAAACCGCGCCAAAACGCTCCCTTAAAGGCGCGGAAATCATGCCCGCCCTTGTGGTGGCGCCGATAAGGGTGAATTTGGGAAGGTTAATCCGAAACGTCTTCGCGGACGGCCCCTTGCCTATTACAATATCAAGCACGCCGTCTTCAAGCGCGGGATACATTATTTCCTCAACAGAATGGTTAAGCCTGTGAATTTCGTCAATGAATAATATGTCATTTTCTTCAAGGTTTGTGATTATCGCCGCAAGGTCGCCGGCTTTTTCAATAACAGGGCCCGCGGTCGCTTTTATATTGACGCCAAGCTCGTTTGCTATTATGTGCGCAAGCGTGGTTTTTCCAAGCCCGGGCGGCCCGTAAAACAAAAGGTGTTCCGGAGCTTCTTTTCTTTTTTTCGCGGCGTCTATAAGAATCTGCAGTTTTTCCTTTACGCTTTCCTGCCCAATGTAATCGGATAAAAGTTTGGGCCTTAAAGCGTTTTCCCTTACCCGCTCTTCAGGTTCCGCGAAACCTTCCACTATGCGCTCTGTGTCTTTTTCGTCTTTCATCCAATTCTCCAT
>JAKQNO010000036.1 GCA_029565735.1 bacterium | reverse complement strand
ACGCGCCCTTTTATCTCCAAAATCAAATCTGTAAATAAGGCCCTGCCCTGCCAGTATTTCAGTTGTCCTGTATATCGTGGTAAGTCCTATTTCCGGGTTTTTCTTTTTTGCCAGAGTGAAAATTTCTTCGGCACTAAGATGCTTTTTTGAATCAGACAGCACGTCCAGTACAGCCTGCCTTGCCATTGTCATCCTGTAACCGCACCCTTTAAACTTTCCGTGAAGCGCACCCTGTCTTTTACATCTGTTTGCTTTCATTGTATAATCCTTGTTGAAAACGATTTTCAACAAGGATTATACAGAAAATTAACCCCTGTGTCAACCCGTTTGTTGATAGCCTGCTTAAAAACTGACAACCTTATCGCTTTCTTTTACAATATCATACATATCCTGCATTGTGGACAAAGGGCAAACTTCCGTACTTTCCTGTTCACGTGATTTCATGCAGGTTCCACATGCAAATATTTTGCCGCCGGATTCCAGAAACTTTTCCGCCTGTTCTACCGTGTTAAATTTATCCGTACTTATTTTCTGATACTCCACTCCTTTTCCCATTAAAAATATCTTTACCTCTTCTTTTTTCCCAAGGCAGAAATTCCCGTACCTGATTGCGTTCCAGCAAGTCTCCGCGTCATTTGAAGCGATTATAATTCCAATCTTCATCACACTCTCCTTTTCTTTGATGAATTTTCAGGCACTGCACATAGAAAGAAAAAATACGGTATAATCCTCCCTGATATCCCTTCCTTCTATAAGAATCCTTTTACCAATTAAACCCCTGACATCCGCGGAAACATTTTTTCTGCTCCAGAACATCATACATGGATTTCCATGAATATCGCTTATTGTAAGTTCGTCCGAATAATACAGCGCTGAACCGGCATTAAAATTATCTCCCGGGTTTTTTATCATGTAATAATTGCCCAAAAATGGTATTAAATCCGATTCAGCGCTGTTTATAACAACATACTCCGTTTTAGCCAGAACTTCCCTTGACGGTTCCATCTTATTTTTTATTTACAGGGCAGGTATTTATTCCCAGCAAAGCGTACAAACCGCAGAAACCAATCGCGCCTGTTATAAGTGATATTGCCCCGGCAGCCCATAATACAATTGCAACCGTTCCGGTTGTTAAGAAGCCTCCCGCAATTAGCCCCGCACCCAATACCACCCTTACAATCCTGTCTGCTTTTCCTTCATTAGGCTTCAACATAAGACACCTCCCTTTTTTTAATTCCCTTAAATCAATTATACACGCAGTTATTTCCTTTCGCAGGCGCTGCCTGCCGCACAAAGGCCTGTTACCGACAAAAGCAGGACTGTTCCCAATAACCACAAAACATATGACTTTGGCGCAGCGGAAAAAAATCCTGCTGCCACAAGTGCTCCGCCGGCGCCGCCCCTTACAAACTTTAACACTGTTTCCATTATCATTCCCCCTTTAAGCCGCAAGATGCGGTTTTATCGCCCGCTCTATGTGGTGCTTTGGCAGCGCGCCAACTATTGTGTCCACAACTTTACCGTTCTTGAATATTGCCAT
>JAKQNO010000007.1 GCA_029565735.1 bacterium | reverse complement strand
CTGCCTGAAATTTTTCAGGTCATCCAATGATATGCCGTACCCGTAAAGGTGAAGAAGCGAGTATAGAAGCGCGCTTCCATGGCCCGCGGACAGGATAAAACGGTCCCTGTCGTGCCATTTTGGGGCGGCAGGATTGTGCCTTATGAATTTTGAAAATAAAGTGTATATCATAGGCGCGGCGCCCAAAGGCAACCCCGGATGGCCGGATCTGGCGCGTTCCACCATATCCACCGAAAGCATACGCAGCGTGTTTATGCAGATTTCATCGCTTATACTCAATCAGTTTCTCCTGCTTTTTTTACCGCGCGGGCCTTACATTTAACTTTTCATCATACCTGTCAATTGAATACCTGTTTTCCGCGGGCAGGCGCGCAGGCCTGTTGTTTTCCTGTTCTTTCTGCCAGTCAGACAGCGCTGACATGTCATTGCCTTTTTTTCCGACGTTAATAAGTGTCACCACTTCAAATTCATCGGGTATTGAAAGCGCTTCTTTTGTTTTTTCCGGAGAGTATCCGGCAATAGGGTGCGCCGCAAGGCCAAGTTCAACCGCGCGCAGAAGTAAATTGCCGACAGCAATACCCGTGTCAAAAAGGTAATACAGCCTGTCTTTAATAACGCAGTCAAAATCTTTTTTTGCAAGCACGGCTATAATCATGGAATCTTTATAAGCCCACTCATTTCCTTTGTTTAAAGCTGTCATTGTTTTTTCAAGCTGTTCTTTATTTTTAACAAAAATTAATTTTGCGGGCTGGTTGTTAAAACACGAAGGCGCCAATGACGCCGCGTCGGCAAGTTCTTTTATTATATTATCCGAAATTTCCACAGGGTCAAACGCCCTGTAAGCCCGCCTTGCGTTTAACGCGTCTTTTACGTCCATAACATTCCTCCCTATACGGTTTAAATGATAATCCTTATAAAAAAAATCTGACGGACAGCGCAGGAGCGCTGTCCCTACAAAACCCTTGTTCCCACAGAACAGCTTTCCGACACTGCCTAAATAATATCAGCCCTTAAGCTTTTATTTAACTTTTATATCTTTTGAAAGCTCCCCAAATTTGGAGCAGTCAGCTTTCACGGTGATTTTATCCCCGTTTTTAAGCTCCGGAATTATGTAAATAACCCTCTGCCCTTTATCATCCGTCTGAGTGGATGATTCCTGCGTTATTTTTTTAACGCCGTTGACAGAAACAAACACATCGTCAATGTAATGCTTTGTTATGTCTTTGCTTGTATGCGCCGCGTAAACTTCCACTGTTTTTGTTTTAAGGTCATATTCCACAGTTATTCCCGAAGGCGGATGGGCGGATACAGCCCCCGCAATTAAAAGCACAAATACGCCGGTTAACATAATTAATTTTTTCATCTTTTCCTCCTTTTACCCTTTAAGGGTCAGATAAATCACTATTCCGCCGTGAATAAGCGCGGTACACATAAGTACAATGGCAAGCGTTTTATGCAGTTTTACCCTGTTTGGAATATTTATCCTGAAAAAACCCAGTATAAAAACAATAATCAGAAGCACCGCGCTTGTAAGTCCAAGCCCTTTAATGATAAGTTCCCAGTCCATTTTATTACCTCCCTTATTTTCTTTTTTTCAGAAATTCCAGGACTTCTTTAATATCCGGAACTTCTTTTATCGGATATATCTTTGACCACAAAACTTTTCTCTCGGGCCCAAGAATTATATTAAACCTTCCCGATATGCCCATTTTTTCAATGAACACATCCATCTTTTTGCACACTTCGCCGTGCGGCCAGAAATCCGACAGCAGGTCTGTCTGTTCAATTTCAAGGGATTCAGCCCACGCTTTTTTGGAAGGCGCAGGGTCGCAGCTTATTCCAAGCGGCACAACGTTTATATCCTCAAAGGCTTCATAATTATCTTCAAGCGATTTCATCTGTTTGGCGCAGACAGAAGTCCACGCAAGCGGATGAAAAGATAACAGCAGCCTTTTTCCCGCAAAATCAGCGGTATTCACTTCAACATCCGACTGGTTTTTTAAAACAAAATCCCCTGCCGATTCCCCCGGTTTCAGCATTATTGCCTCCGTATTTACTTTTTTGTGTCCAATATATCCTTTACAGCGCTTATTTCCCTTTTTCTTAAATACAGCGGGGTATTGTCTTTATTTAAATAAGGCGCAAGTTTTTCTTCAAACACAGGCTTGTTTTCATTTATATACAGAATACCCAGCGGCCAGGGCCCTTCTTCAAGGCTCTTTTTAAAGGCCTCTGCCCTGTTTTTGGGATCATACCCTTCTTCCATTATATACGTGTTTTCCTTAAACCACTTGTGGGTGTTTACCTTATTAAAAGATACACACGCGGAAAAAATATCCACCAGCGCGAACCCTTTGTGGTTTACAGCCGATTTAATTATTTCTTTTGTCTTTTCCTGTTCTCCGGCTGACGCGCGCGCCACAAATGAAGCGTCAAGCGCTATGGCAAGGGCGGCAGGGTTAAGCGGATTTTCAAAAACGCCGTCCACCTGCACAGGGGTTGTAAAACCGGGGCGCGAAGTCGGCGATGCCTGCCCTTTTGTAAGGCCGTAAACCATGTTGTTGTGAACTATTACGGTTATGTCTGAATTGCGCCTTATGGCGTGTATAAAATGGTTTCCGCCTTCGCCGTACATGTCGCCGTCCCCGCTTTCAACTATAACTTTAAGCTGAGGGTTTGCGCCCTTTATCGCGGCGGCTGCCGGCAGCGCCCTTCCGTGAAGCCCGTTAAAATAGCTTGTATTGTAGTATTGCGGGGCTTTTGCAGACTGCCCGATGCCGGAAACAAATACAAGATTTTCACGCGGTATTGAAAGTTCTTCAAGGGCCTTAAGCACGGTATTTCTTATTCCAAAATTACCGCACCCCGGGCACCATGCTATTTCAACGTTTTCTTTCGCGTATATGTTTCCCATGTCAGCGCCCCCCTTTCTTTTTTGCCTTAGCCGCGATTTTTGCCATTTCTTTTGCCAGGCCGTCCGCGGAAAAAGCCAGCCCGTCGTAACGCAGAATTTTGTTTTTTATCCCAATGCCTGTTTCTTTTTTAATAAGCCCGGCAAACTGCGCTGTCTGGTTGTTTTCTATAATCACGGCTTTTTTTGCTTTCTTTATTATATCAGCCGCGGTTTTATGAAGGGGATATACCTGCGTAAAATGAAGCACTGCCGCCCCTTTTAAACCTGATATTTTTAAAGCTTCCAGCGCGGTATTTAAAACCGAGCCCCAGCATATAAAAAGCGTTTTATATTTTTTATCGCCGTAAAGCGCCGGCTTTATGGCTGATTCTTTTAAAAGGGCAAATTTCTTCGCCCTTTTTTCCTTCATTTTAAGCCCTATGCCTGACAGGTCTTCTGTTATTTTTCCGTCCTCATCATGTTCGTCCGAATCAAAGCATACATTGCCTGTGCCAAAACCCGGGACTCCGCGCGGCGAAATTCCGCCTTTTGCAAGCGCGTAGCGTTTGTAAGCAGCGTCTGTTTCAACAATGTAATTCTGTTTTGAATTTTCCTTTATGTCAAATTCCGGAATATTATAGTAAGTGTCAACAAAGTACTGGTCTGTCATGATAAAAACCGGCGCCTGATATTTGTCCGCCGTGTCAAAGGCCTTTTGCGCAAGTTCAAAAGCCTGCAGGGTGTTGCCCGGCGCAAGTATCACGCGCGCGAAATCTCCGTGCCCCGCGTGCAGCGCAAGGTTTAAATCGCCCTGCTCTGTCCTTGTAGGGTAGCCCGTTGCCGGCCCCGGCCTCTGCGCAAGGTGAATGACAACCGGAGTTTCAGTCATTCCCGCAAGCGACACGCCTTCTGTCATAAGGTCAAAACCGCCGCCTGATGTTGACACCATTGCCCTTGCTCCCGCGTACCACGCGCCAAGCGCCATATTTATGGCGGCTATTTCATCTTCCGCCTGTTCGACTGCAATTCCGGCTTTATGCGAATGTTCCGCAAGCGCGGTAAACACGGAAGTTCCAGGCGTCATGGGATACGCAAAAGCGGCGTTGCAGCCGCCGGCAATCGCGCCTATTGCCACGGCATCCGCGCCTGACAGCATAAGTTCATCCTGTATTTTTATATTTTTTTCTATTCTAACTTTAAAATCATTTTTAAGCGCCGTCCTCGCTCCCTCTTCATATCCCGCGGCAAACGCTTTTATATTGCCGTTTACTGTCTCTTCGCCTTTTCTGCCAAACAGGTTTTTAATCAGCCTGTCCGCTGTTTCTTTTCCTATCCCTATAATTCCGCACGCCGCGCCTGCCGCCACCATGGAAGAAAATAACGGGTTTCCAAGCGCTTCCGCGATTTTGCCAAAAGCAATATCATTTACCCGGGCATCCTGTAATAAACCGGCATCGCCGGCTATAATTGTGTTTTTATCAAGCCTGTAAGCGTACCTTGCAAGCGCTTCTTTTTCAAGAGGGATGAATATATCCGTCCTGTCCACGGGAGCCGCCGCCCTGTCATGTGCCACCCTTAACATGGTGGCATTGACGCCGCCGCGCACGCGCGACATGTATTCCTTGGTGGCAAAAATATTATATCCGGACTGTTTTATGATTTTTATAAGGATTGTTTCTATTGACTGTATTCCCTGGCCCGCTTCGCCGGATAAGACTATTGACACATCTTTTTTTGCATTGCTTTCAACGGCTGTTTTTTTCATTTTTCCCCCGGCTTTTACATATACGCGGGAGCGGGTATTCCCATACCCGTTCCCGCGCCGTTAATATCAGTAGTTTGATTCTTTTATTTCAAAAAATGCCTTAGGGTGAATACATGCCGGGCATTTTTCCGGAGCTTCCGCGCCTTCATGTACATAACCGCAGTTGCGGCATTTCCACCTTACAACGTGTGATTTTTTAAATACTTCGCCCCTTTCAATATTGGCAGCAAGCTTGCGGTAGCGCGCTTCATGTTCCGCTTCCACTTTTGCTATGTTCCTGTAGCAGGCAGCTATTTCTTTAAACCCTTCTTTATCCGCTGTTTCCGCCGCGCCGGGATAAAGTTCTGTGTGTTCTTCCTTTTCGCCGTCGGCAGCCGCTTTTAAGTTTTCTAAAGTATTACCTATTACGCCTGCGGGATACATTGCGGTAATTTCAACCATTCCGCCTTCAAGGAACTTAAAAAACCTTTTCGCGTGTTCTTTTTCGTTTTCCGCGGTTTCCATAAAAAGTTCTGAAATCTGTTCATACCCTTCTTTTTTGGCCGCGCTTGCGAAATATGTATAGCGCGTCCTTGCCTGTGATTCCCCTGCAAAAGATGCCAGAAGGTTTTTTTCCGTCTGCGTCCCCTTAAGTTTTCCCATTTCTTTTCTCCTTGTAAATTATAAAATTTAAAATCCTGTTTTTAACACATTAGCGGGTTAAGCTATAAGCATTTATCCAATAACCTGTTATCCCATATCCCATAGATTTAACCTGAGGGACAGAGGGAAAAATTCAAGCTATAAGCAATTAAGCATAAGCGTAGAATTTAGAACAGTTTTTACGCTATAGCTTAAATGCCTATAGCTTAAACTGCTTGTTTTTCCAAGCTGCCCGGCTGCGCCTTATTTCGCCCAAAGGCCGTGCTTGTTACAGAACTCCCTTACCTGCGAAACCTTTGCCGCCGGTATCTGGAAGAACACTTCCGGTTTATCCCCGGGATTTAAGTCTTTCCTTGTCACAAATCCGTCGGTTGATATCACTTCAATAAACTGAATCCAGTGGTCGGCATCCATCGGGTGAGGCACGGAGCCTATTTTTACCAGTACTCCGTCTCCTGATGATTCTATTACAGGCACGTGTTTTTCGCCCGCGCCGTCCTTGTTTTTTTCATTCATAAGCTTCATAGGCTCGCCGCAGCATACAAGTTCGCCTTTACCGGGTATGATATCCTCCACAACATTTCCGCATACCATACATTTGTAAATCCCCATTTTTTCAGCCATCTTACGCCTCCTGTTTTATTTTTTTTCCAAAAGTTTTTTTGCCATTGAAAGCTTTAAAAAGTGGTTCTGTTCTTCTTTTATTATCTTTTGCACAATTTCCGCCTGTTCCTTTTTTACTATGTCTTTAATACTCTCATACAGGGTGATGGAATCCTGCTCCCTGTCCATGGCAAAATCCACGGCGTGAATTATGCTGCCCATCTTTTTTTCAGCGGCCGCTGCGTTAAACTTTTCCTTTTTAAACACTATCTTTTCCTCTATGTAAACCATAAGGTTTTTCATGTACTCTTCTGTAAAGGAAGACATGGCATTTTCCCCTTTAAGCTGCGCCGCCATTTTGCCAAATGTTTTCCTGTGTATCTCTTCTTCTTTGGCAAGCGCCAGCATAACGCCCTTAATGTCCTTATTGGCCGCCATTGACGCCGCGTATTCATAAAACTTTTTCCCGTTTTCTTCAATCTTTATCGCGACCTTAAAAACATCTTTTATATTTACAGTGCTCACTTTTGTCTCCGCATCCTTTTACATGATATTTATGGATTTGTGTTTATCCGCGACCGCCTGTGCCATCGCTTCAATCGCCTCTAAATCGCCTTTTTTGGGATATCCCTGGACCTTAAGCGGCGCTATAAGTTCGCCTTTAAAATTCGGCACCATCGCCGCAAGCGATTCCTGCGCTTTTTCAATCCAGTTCCATCCTGTAATTAAAGATAAAAATTTTGTCTTTGGCCTTAACGCGTTAAACAGGTAAACAATACTTGCCGCAACCGGATGCGCCCCGGCAAGAACTGTAGGCGCGCATACAATAACTGTTGCCGCGTCCACAAGGTCCATTGCAATTTCACCGATATCAACATTTGAAAGGTTGTATAATTTTGTCCTTACGCCTTTATTTGCAAGCGAATCGGCAAGGTGATAAGCCGCGGCTTTCATGCTGTGATGCATGGAGATATACAAAATTATCGCGTAATTTTTTACGTCATCCTTTATCCATTCGTCATACCAACCCATAACCCTTGCAGGGTCTGTATGAACAACGCCGTGGCTTGGGCATATCATGGCAGGGTTAATGGAGCGCACTATTTCCATGTTTTTCTTAATCACGTTCCGAAAAGGCGACATAATTTCCGCGTAGTACCTTTTGGCGGAAGTATATGTGTGAGCCGTGTCAAACGGGTCGGAAATAGCCACGTGGGAGCCGAAAAAATCGCACGGGAAAAGTATCCTGTCTTCTTTTAAAAACGTCATCATTGTTTCCGGCCAGTGCACCCACGGCGCAAGATAAAACTGCAAAGTCCTGTTTCCAAGCGATATTTCCTGCTTGTCAGCAACGGTAATAAAATCACCGTCATTAAGTTCAGGCATAAAATCCTTTAAAAACCCTTTGCACTTTTCATTTGTCACTATTTTCGCGCCCGGGAATTTTTTAATGACGGCCGGAAGGGAGCCTGAATGGTCCTGTTCCGCGTGATTGGCTATCACATAATCTATTTTTTTAACATTCAGGTAATCCAGATTATTAAAAAGTTCCTGCGTTTTTGCCGGGTCAACCGTGTCAATCAAAACCGTTTTTTCGCTTCCCTCTATATAATAGGAATTATAGCTTGTGCCTTCAGGAAGCGGGATAAGTTCGTCAAAAAGTTTCCTGTCCCAGTCAACAGCCCCCACTGAATTAATTCCCTGCGCTATTTTTTTTACAGCCATTTTAAACACCTTCCTTTTAATTAATATGGTCTTCCCTTAATCTCATTAAAAC
>JAKQNO010000067.1 GCA_029565735.1 bacterium | reverse complement strand
ATTATTTGAATCCGCCACGTAAACATTACCCACAGAATCTACTGCCACTCCGGCAGGACCATTAAACTGACTATCCCCGGTCCCAGAACTTCCCCATTTTGTTATAAACGCCCCTGCTGATGTAAATTTTTGTATCCTGTGATTATTTGAATCCGCCACATAAACATTACCCGTAGAATCTACTGCTACCCCGGCAGGAAAATAAAACTGCTCATCCTCAGTTCCAAAACTACCCCATTTTGTAATAAACACACCTGCTGATGTGAATTTTTGTATCCTGTGATTAAAATAATCCGCCACATAAACATTATTCGCAGAATCTACTGCCACTCCATGAGGAGAATTAAACTGCCCATCTTCGCTTCCTTGACTTCCCCATTTTGTCACAAACGCTACTGGCGAGTTATCCGGCACTGTCGGTGAGCTTGCTTTTTTACAGCTGATTAATGCCATACATAACACAACTGAAATAACTATTATTTTTTTGATATTATTACCTCCCATTAACATTTAAACCCAAACTGTATAACAATTCCCTTCTATATAAAACTTACCTTAATTTTATGCCTTTTATATGTTAAGTCAATAAGCTATAAATAACAGGTTTCATAGCGTGCTACAATTACTCCCTTATAAACTCCACAGGTTTGGAGGAGGTGGGGATGATGGCAATGCTGTAAGGGTATGTTATTACCTGTGCGGTAATCGCTCCCTTTTCCGGCGCGGTTTCAGAGTAAAGGACCACAATTTTTGTTTCCTGCATTACTATGCTGTTAATCTTTGCAGAATATCCTGATGTCGGTTTTTCCCCGGCATTTACAAGCACCACCATCTGCCTTGTAAAATCAACTTTTTCAAGCCACGGGTTGTCTTCAAGTATTCCGGGCGCGTTTTTCCATATAAGGTTATTTTTAAAAATAATTTTCATACTTGGAGCCATTTTTGAATTCATCCCTGAATAAACTTCCCTGCCAAAAGGGTTTATTTCCTTTTCTTCAAGCGCAACCGCGGCTGCAGGCGCGGCTTCCTGCGCCATATCATACGCGGTGGCTGCAGCGCTTTTTGACGCCATGCCGGCCGCAGGCAAGGCCTCTGCTTTCATCATATTTGCCCTTGACGGCGCGGCGCTTTTCTTTTTGGCGTATGTAATTGCCGCCGGCGCTTCTGATTTTAAAGGCGCAAGGGCAGCCATATTTATTCCCTGTTTTACACTTTTTAATTCCTCTGTGTCTTTTGCCCTCTCTGCAACAGCCGGCTTCTGCACACTTTCAGCTTCCAGCCACTCTTTATCCGCTTTTATAGTTTTTGTATCATATATCTGCCTTACTAAAACCCCGACAATAAGCATTGCCGCAACAGTACCTGAAACTTTCATAAAAACCGGCCAGCTGAATTTCATCTTTGCCTTTTTACTGTCAGCTTCATCAAGCCTTTTGCTTAATGTTGCCAAAAAATTAACAGGAAGGTCTTCGGCGCGGCCGCTTTTGGCATATTGAACCGCGTTTTTCAGCGCGTCCAGCTGGTATCCGCACTCTTTGCATGTTTTAAGGTGCGCAAGGAAATTCTTCAGCTGCTCTCCCTTTAACATGCCGTCTATATAATCCGATATTAAGCCGTAAGCTTTTTTATGCTCCATTTTATCCACCCTGCATCTTTATGAATTTTTGTTTAAACGCTTCCCTTGCCCTTGCTATCCTTGATTTCACGGTCCCTGTATTAAGCCCGGTCATTGCGGCAATTTCCTCGTAGCTTTTTTCTTCCATGTCCCTTAACACTATCATTTCCCGCGCGTCCGGATGCAAAAGTTCCAGCACCGCGTGAATTTCATCGTTCTTCTGCCTGTCTTCCAGAACTTTATCAGCAGGCGGATCAGAAGACGCGTACTGCTTTTTCATTTCACCATCATCACTTTCATAATTATCATCAATCGAATCATGTTTTGTAAAATACCTGCGGATTTCATACCTTACCGTGTTTTTCCACGCGTTCACGGCTATTCGCCTTACCCACGCGGAAAACGGGCTGTCTTCACGGAAACTGCCGATACTTTTATACGCGTTTACAAAAGCATCCTGCGCTATATCCTGTGCTTTGTGCCTGTCACCGCATAACCGCAGCGCAAGGTTGTATATCTCTTTCGCGCATGAAGCCGCAAGCGCTTCAAATGCCCTTCTGTCGCCGTCTTTAGCAAGCTTTACAAGCTGTTTTTCTTCCAAGTTTCACCTTTAATGACACCGGATTTTAAAATATGTTCCATTGTAAATATAGCACTGTAGCGATTTAAGCTATAAGCTATAGCGAAACGTAAAACATAGCAACTTAAGCTATACGCAATTAAGCATAAGCGAAACGTAAAACATAGCGGCTTAAGCTATAGGCATTTAAGCATAAGCGAAACAAAGATGCTATGGTTTATTCTTACGCTATAGCTTAATTGCTTATTAACTTTTTGCTTATTTTTTTTTATCTTTCCGCTATAGCTTAATTGCCTATTAACTTTTTGCTTATTTTTTCTTATCTTTCCGCTATAGCTTAAATGCCTATAGCTTATCTCTCTATTATTTAAACGTAAACCTTCCCCTTGCCGCTTCTTTACCGCTTTCCTTCTTTATGACAGCGCAGGCAAAGGTATTTTCCGCTTTCTGCTCCATTACGGCCGAAATTGTCCCGCCGTATTCCGCCTCTTCCATAAAATTTATCAGAATGGTTTTTATCTCGTGGGTTTCAAGGTACTCTTTTGTAAACGTCTCGTTCATCCAGTCAATATACGACACATTATTAACGTGCCTGTTTACGTCAAACTCGCTGAATTTAACCTTAAATTCCGAGGAAACGGAAGGATTTAAAACCGCCTCTGCTTTTCCCGCTTCCCTGCCTATGGCGCTTTTATCTTTCTGTTCGGGCCATTTTTCAGCAACGCTTTTTAACGGCTGAATCTTTTTTGTCACAGGGTCTATGACAACCCAAGTTGTGGTTGCAGCCGCTATGCAGGCGCCGTTTTCGTCGGTGACATTATAATCACGAAACGCGGAAACCTTTCCAATACCTTTTGACCACGTCTCAACGGTAAGCTTATTTTCCCAGGCCGCTGTTTTATAAATTTCCGCTTCAAGGCGCATCATTGCCCATATATGGCCGCTTTGAAGCATCGCTCCCTTTGCCTTTTCAATTTCGCTGTAATGTCGCCACGCCGTGTTCTGAAGGTAATTGCATAGCGACGTAATTTTCAGCCTGCCGTTAATGTCCGCGTCATAAACATTCACATCGTATTTTTCTGTCCATATACCGGGTGCCTGCGCCATAAAATCCCCGCTTTTTTATTTGATACAGATATAATAAGGGAAAATAGAAACTTAATAAAGTTATTTTTAGAGGCCCCGGGCATAATAAGGGGTTTCGGGGGAGGGTTATATTGATGACCCGGAGCCATAGATAAGACGCAGGTTCACAGCCACGGGTTCCTTAATTATTCAGCCCCGGAAGCGGAAGGGGGGATGAGGGAGGAAGTCCGTCCGCTTTTTGGGGCTGCATATATGACGCCGCGCCCCTTAAAAAAGATTACGCCTTTGATGATGACAAAAAAATAATATTACTGTAAAATTGACTTCATGGACGGTAAAAAAATAATTCACTTAACAGGGCTTTTTTTAAGGCTGCTTATGTTCTCCGCGGCTTTTATTGTGCCGCTTGCGTTTCACTTAAACACGCATGAGAGCTTTGAAATGCCAAAATCAGCGGCTTTCTTTTCTTTGACCGCGCTGGCTGCCGCCGTGCTGTTTGTTAAGATGGCGCTTAAAGGCGAAAAAGTTTTGTTCTTCACCCCTTTTTCATTCCCTGCCGCGCTTCTTGGCGCTGCTTTTGCGGCTTCATTTATAAGCGGCGCGCTTTTTAACCCGCACGCCGTACTGCTGCACTGGCAGTTTTTAAAGCTGTGCCTTCTTATTATATTGTTTTATCTCCTTATTATTAACGTTTTTACAAAACACGACATCCCCCGCCTGCTTTTTGTTATTATTACCTCGCACTTCATCGTGGCGGCCTACGGCGTTCTGCAGTATTTTCATATTGATATCATAAAATGGGTCTCTTTCGGAGAAGGCCGCGTCTATTCAACGCTTGGCAATCCGGATTACATGGCGGCGCAGTTTTCAGTTCTTATCCCCGTGCTTATTGCCGTGCTGCTTTCGCCTGTGAACAAACTTGCAAAATTTTTCAGCGGTATGTGCGTGACAATGATGTTCTTTCTGGTTATTGTGTCGCAGGGCCGCGGCGCGTGGCTTGGTTTTCTTGGCTCCCTTGCGTATATGTTTTTAATGCTTGGCATAATTTACGGAAAATCTTTTTTCAGCCGCCATAAAAAGTTTTTTGTGTCCATGGCGGCATTTCTTGTCCTGCTTATAATCCTGTTCACGGTCCCCAACCCGATAAACAGGAACCCCATAACAGAAAGGATTAAGCAGTCCTTTGACATTACCAATGACTCTGTGGCTGTAAGGCTTTTTTACTGGGAATCGGCGCTGCAGATGGCGGCCGCAAAACCTTTTTTCGGCGCGGGCATAGGCGGCTTCAGCCTTAACACGGCGTATTATCAGAGAAAGGTTTATGACCGCTGGCTTAAAGCGGCGCCAAAAATGGCGGCCAAAGTGGAACCGCATGTGGAACTGTACACCCACAACGATTTTCTGCAGACCCTTGCGGAAAACGGCTTTTTGGGGTTCGGCGTTTATCTGCTGCTGTTCTTTTCCGCTTTTTACATGGCATTAAAACTTGCGTCAAGGGAAGAAAATATTTTT
>JAKQNO010000064.1 GCA_029565735.1 bacterium | reverse complement strand
GCGTTTAAGGTAATCACCGTACGCCGCAAGCGCGGATGCCGTATTGCCCTTTATTTCATGCGCCTTGGCAAGCGCGTCATACGCCTTTAAATAATCCGGGTCAGCCTTTGTTGATTTTTCAAGGTATTCAACCGCTTTTTCGTAATCATCCCTGCCGCCGTACAATATGCCTATGTTATAAAGCGAAACCGCGGCTTTTTCCGGCGATAACGCTATATTTTTGTTAAAAAGCTCTTCGGCAAGCTGCGAATCGCCCTCTTTAAATGCTGTTATTCCAAGGTAAAAATACGCTTCAGCCGCCATAGGGTCTATTGCGATGGCGCGTTCAAGCAGCGGTTTGGCGGATTTTACGTCGTCGTTTTCAATCCTTACTTTTGCGGCCGCAATAAGCACGTCCGCGTTATACGGGTCTTTTTCAAGCGCCTCTTCAACTGTCACCTTGGATTTGGACTGTTCGCCTTTTAAGGACTGCACGTACGCAAGGTCCATGAAAATTGTCCCCGGTTCGTAGGAATACTTGGCGCTTGTCTGGTAGTATTCTTCGGCAAAGGCAAGCTGGTTGTTTAATTCAGCAAGGTAGCCCATTGAATAGTAAAGAAAAGACACGGATTCCTGAAAGGGATTTTTATTTACCTGCGGCCTTTCCACCGGCATTTTTTTCTGCATGCCTGCGCAGCCCGCGGCAAATAATGAAGCCGTTATAAAAAGCGCCGCAAGGATTGTTTTCAGGGTGTTGTTTTTCATTATTGTTCAAACTTTTTATCGGTTACGCGCAGGCGCCTGTTTATTATGCGCAGAAGCGCCATTAAAATCTTTGCCGTTATAGCAGGATCGCTGTCCAGCATTTCCATAAAGCTGTTTTTTGTCACGACGATTAATTTTGAATCTTCGCCTGTTTTTCCCGTGGCTGTCCTTGCGCCGGAATCAATAAGCGACATTTCGCCCACTATTTCGCCCTTGCCAAGGTTTGCTATGACCTTATCGCCGTCTTTTGTCTTCTTAATTATGTCTATGCTTCCTTCGGCAACTATGTACAAAACCTCGCCGGGCATGCCTTCCACAAACAGCGTTGACCCTTTTTTATACGGCTTTAAAAAAACCTTTTTTGAAACCACGTCAAGTTCGCTGTCTGACATGCCTTTAAAAAGCACCGCTTCTTTAAGCATTTCATATTCAACCGGATCCGGCATACGCCCTCCAATTATTTTAATGGTTAATCTCTTTGCCTTTACTGTAGAGGCGTAACATGTTACGCCTCGGTTTAAAAGCGAGACGCACCATGGTGCGTCTCTACATAAATACCATACTGCCTTTACTGTAGAGACGCAACATGTTGCGTCTCTACTTTTAATACCATCCTGTCTCTACATTAAAAACCATTTTCATTAAATCTCCGCTTCCATGCCTTCCTGTATCGCGAAAGCCTTTGCGAATTTCATCTGCGCCATCATCTGAATATTATCTATCTGTTCGTCCGTATGTTCCGGCGCGTGGTGGCACAGGTGAAGCTCTTTTACGCCGGCAAGCTGCGCGGCTTTTATTCCCTCTTCATACGTGGAATGGCCCCAGCCAATATATTTGGGGTATTCTTCCGGCGTAA
>JAKQNO010000055.1 GCA_029565735.1 bacterium | reverse complement strand
GGCACCATTTCTCCGAACATTTCCAGCGGCACTGAATGCGAACCCCTTATCCTCATTTTTGAAAAATTTTCAACCGTATCAACATCAACAAAATGCGCGGCGGCGTTATCATAAAGAAATTTTGCCTGTTCAAGATTTATTTTTTTTATCCCTCCCGCGGAAGGGGCTTCCTGATAAAGGGGACGGAATTTTTCCGGTATTTGATACTCTTCAACAGGCATGCCTGCCTGAGTCCATTCCGGCCAGCCGCCGAAAAATATCACTATCTTTCTGTAGCCCGCGTCAAACAGCGAATTTGCCGTCTTATCCGCAAGATGGCAGCTTGTACCGTGGCAGTATGACACAAGCACTTTATTGTTAAGCAGGGGCTTCATTTCTTTTATCTTCGCCGGCGGCATACCCGCGGGTATTGAAACCGCGCCTTGTATGTGCGACTGATTGTATTCGCCGATGCTTCTTGCGTCAACAAAAACCGCCATATTGCTTTCAAAAAGCACTTTTGCCTCGTCAATGTGAATCTTTAGGATTTCTGCTGTGGAGTTTACATCCCTGAAAAGGTGGCTGTACCGGCTGTCTATTGAATACTGCTGCGCCTGATCCGCCGCTGGCGCGTTCTGTAATGATGACGAGCTTTTTATTCCAAAAAACACGCCGGCAACTGCTATAACGGAAATAATTACAATTGCGGAGTTGATGAACGTCATATTTTTGTCCTGACCAGCCCTGCTGCTTATTTCTGTTTTAATTTCACCTTTCTTTTTCATAAATCCTCCTTAAATTTACAGTTTACTCCCCGCCCGCGCACTGCGCGCATTTACCATAAAACTGTATTAAATGGTTTTCTATCTTGAAATTATATTTTTTTCCAAGTTTAGCCTGCGTCTCATTTAATAGTTTAACCTCTTCATCAATAAAATCGTCATAATCAATGATTTTATTGCACACCGTGCAGACAAGGTGGTGGTGGTGGCCCTTGGAAGAATCCGCAAGTTCAAAACGCGCGCGTTTATCGCCAAAATCAAATTTATGCAAAAAACCCTGTGATGAAAGAATTTCCGTTGTCCTGTATATTGTGGTAAGACCAATATCAGGATTCTTTTTTCTGGCAAGGTTGAATATTTCTTCCGCGCTTAAATGCTCCTTTGAATCGGACAGTACGTCCATAACCGCCTGCCTTGCCAAAGTCATCCTGTACCCGCAACCTTTTAACCTGCCGTGCAGAGCGCCCTTACTGCAGCATTTTTTTTCATTCATCATAGTTTCCCTGCTGAAAATAATTTATATTTAAGATTTTACTTAAAATTATTATTTATGTCAAATTATCTGCTTAATTTTTTATAATTTTTACGCCTTATAGCTTACTTTAATAATATTATACCTGACCTGCCTGCTATAAGTTAAAATTAAAAAATTCTCATTATTAAAAAACAAATGGTATATTTTTTTCCGGAAAGGCCGCTTAAATATGTTTTATGTTCGTCAGTACGGGCTAAATGCCGGATGTATATTAATCTTCGTGATGTCCGCAGTCATGCCCGCGGCATGAACCGTTAATGCTCATTTCGGCAATTTCACCGCGTTTAAATGCGTCAACGCATTCAGAAACGCGGCTAAAATTTCCAGAAAAAACTTTTATCCCGGCGTCATTAAGTTTCTGCACAGCCCTTGCCCCCATTCCCGCGCATACAACAGCTTTAACACCTTTGCCTTCAATGGTGCCCGCAGGATTGCAGGCGCCGTGCTCGTGCTGCGAATGGCTGTTTTCAATAATTTCTGTTTCTCCGCTTTCTGTATCTATTAACGTAAAATAAGGAGCGCTTCCAAAATGGCCGTAAACTTCAGCTTCAAGCCCTTTTTTAGAACCTGAAGGCACGCAAATTTTCATATCATTACCCCTTTTTGTACGTATTTTAGTTCTATCTTGTATATTTTATTGAAAATGATTTTCAATAAGAATTATACATAAAACTTAGATTTGTGTCAACGTGGAAAATATTCAGAAAAACAGATTGAAGCGGCAGCGCTTATGATTAAAGCGCTGCCGCGTAATAGACTTTTATTTTTTATTTACAGGACAGGTGTTTATTCCAAGCAAAACGTACAAACCGCAAAAGCCAATCGCGCCTGTTATAAGTGATATTCCCCCGACGGCCCATAATACAATTGCAACCGTTCCGGTTGTTAAGAAGCCTCCCGCAATTAGCCCCGCGCCCAATACCACCCTTACAATCCTGTCTGCTTTTCCTTCATTAGGCTTCAACATAAGACACCTCCCTTTTTTTAATTCCCTTAAATCAATTATACACGCAGTTATTTCCTTTCGCAGGCGCTGCCTGCGCCGCAGGCTCCGGCTGCCGAAATAAGCAGAACTGCCCCTATCACCCACAAAACATATGACTGTGGAGCCGCGGAAAAAAATCCTGCTGCCACAAGGGCTCCGCCGGCGCCTCCCCTTACAAACTTTAACACTGTTTCCATTATCATTCCCCCTTTAAGCCGCAAGATGCGGTTTTATCGCCCGCTCTATGTGGTGCTTTGGCAGCGCGCCAACTATTGTGTCCACAACTTTACCGTTCTTGAATATTGCCAT
>JAKQNO010000054.1 GCA_029565735.1 bacterium | reverse complement strand
GTTAGCCGCTTTTATAGTTACAGCAGTGCTGTTTTTCCCGGCATATGTAATGTCCGGGCTTTACGATAATGACGATGATATGATTCAGGTTGACGCCGTTGAAGAACAGAACACCGGCGGAATGCTTGATTCAACCATAGTTAAACCCGTACCCACAGCTGTTCCCACGCCAAAACCGACTGCAAAACCGACGCCAAAACCCGCGCCGGCCAAGCCAAAGAAAAAAACGGCCCCCAGGGCTACGGCAATACCAACTCCGACAACGGTTCCAACCGTTGCCGCGTTTCCGGATTTTCAGGTATCATCACTTTCTGTTGAAGAAGTTGTAATTCCGGCTTCAACATCAAATTATTACGGCGTTCTTCCGCATATTTCCGGCGAAAAACGGCTGAAACTTACCATGGGAATTGAAAACATAGGGCAGGCGCCAGCACCTGATACAAAAGCAGAACTCCGCGCCGTGCATCCAAGAATTCTTATTTTAGATAACGTCAAAAATCTTCAGACAATACTACAATCAGAGAAAAAGGAAATATCATATAATGTTGAACGGCTTAACGGTTATGACGGCCCGGTTAATGTTCAGCTTACGCTTAAAATCACTTCCGGCACCGTGGAAAAAACCTTCCCCCTGGAAGTGTTCGCGCAGCCTTTTAATCCTATGATTATTTATGCCATACTTGCAGGAATCATCCTGCTGATAATAGTTATATTCCTGATTATTCTTAAATCTGCCGGCAAAAAGAAAAAACAAAAAGACTACACCCTGGAATAATTGTTGCTTTGCCGTTCAAAAAAAACAAAAATAATTCCTGAAAGGATACTATTATGCTTAATTTTTTAAAACAGATGTTCGGGACAAGAAATGAAAGGGAGATTAAAAAGCTTCAGCCCATGGTTGAAATGATAGGCGAAATGGAAGCGCAGGTAAGCGCTATGACGGATGAAGAACTGCGCGGCGAAACTGATAAATTTAAGGAACGGCTGAAAAACGGGGAAACCCTTGACGATATTCTTCCCGCGGCTTTCGCGGTTGTCAGGGAAGCGGGAAAAAGGGCGCTTAATATGCGCCATTTTGACGTCCAGCTTATGGGCGGAATGGTCCTGCATTCCGGCAAAATAGCGGAAATGAGGACCGGCGAAGGAAAAACCCTGGTTGCCACTCTTCCGGTATATTTAAACGCGCTGACAGGGAAAGGCGTTCACGTAATAACGGTCAATGATTACCTTGCGGAACGCGACAGTATGGGTATAGGAAACTTCCGCGGAATGGGCGAAATTTACCGTTTTCTGGGGCTGACCGTCGGCTGTATTAAGAACAACATGCCCAACTCCGAAAGAAAAAAAGCTTACGCCTGCGACATCACTTACGGCACAAATTCGGAATTCGGTTTTGACTATTTAAGGGACAATATGGCAGTGTATCCGGAAGAACGCGTTCAGCGCAAACTTTATTACTGCATAGTTGACGAAGTTGACAGCATCCTTATAGACGAGGCAAGGACGCCTTTAATAATTTCCGGGCCCGGCGAAGAATCAACCGAAATGTACTACCGCATAGACCGCATAATTCCAAAACTTGTAAAAGAGACCGATTACCAGCTTGATGAAAAAGCAAACAACGCCACGCTTACCGAAGCCGGCGTGACGCACGCCGAACAGCTGCTTGGAATAAGCAATTTATACGAACCGCAGCACATAGAAACCGTGCATCATATAGGGCAGGCCTTAAAAGCGCACACCCTTTTCAAGCGCGACAAGGATTACATAGTTAAAGACGGAAAAGTCACCATAGTTGACGAATTCACGGGCAGGCTTATGCCGGGGCGCAGGTGGTCCGACGGGCTGCACCAGGCGGTTGAAGCAAAAGAACGCGTAAAGATAGAACGTGAAAACCAGACGCTTGCCACGATTACAATCCAGAATTATTTCAGGATGTATGAAAAACTTGCGGGTATGACCGGCACCGCCGAAACAGAAGCCGAGGAATTCTGGCAGATATACAAACTTGACGTAATTGTCGTCCCGACAAATAACCCGATGATAAGAAAAGATGAAGCTGATGTCATCTACCTTAACGAAAAAGGCAAATATAAAGCCATTGCGGATGATATCGCGGAGCGCTGGAAAAAAGGCCAGCCCGTGCTTGTGGGTACGACCTCAATTGCAAAAAACGAGCATTTAAGCGAACTTCTGAAGAAACGCGGAATTAAACACGAACTGTTAAACGCCAAAAACCACGAACGCGAAGCCGAAATTGTGTCCCTTGCCGGCATGCGCGGCGCGGTAACGGTTGCCACAAACATGGCAGGCCGAGGAACGGACATAAAACTTGGCGAAGGGGTTCCCGAACTTGGCGGCCTTTACGTGATAGGCACTGAAAGGCACGAAAGCAGGCGAATTGACAACCAGTTAAGGGGCCGTTCGGGAAGGCAGGGAGACCCCGGCGAATCGCGCTTCTATATATCGCTTGAAGATGACCTTATGCGCATATTCGGTTCTGAAAAAATTAAAGGCATGATGTCAGGCCTTGGAATGACGGAAAACGAGGAAGTGCAGCATCCGTGGATAAGCAAATCAATAGAACGCGCGCAGAAATCAGTTGAAGGCCATAACTTTTCAATAAGAAAACACCTTCTTGAATTTGACGACGTTATGAACCAGCAGAGAACCGCGATATATTCCAGGCGTCAGATGATACTTGAAGGGGCAAACATAAAGGACACAATAGTGGAAATGATGTCTGAAGTAACAAAAGACATTGTTTTTGACATTGCTCCGGAAAAAGTCTACCCTGAAGAATGGGATTTTGAACAGTTAAAATCAAGATCTATAGCAACATTCGGCATTGACTACGTGATTGACCCAAAAACGCAGGATGTTTCACAGCTGAACCGCGAAATACTTGAAGAAGACCTTTTTGGCAAAATAAAATCCGCGTATGATGAAAAAGAAAAAACACTTGGCGAAGGGCTTTTAAGGGAAATAGAGCGCAGCATTTTCCTTCAGGTTATAGATTCAAAATGGAGGGAACACCTTTATAACATGGACCACCTTAAGGAAGGAATCGGTTTAAGGGCTTACGCGCATAAAGATCCGCTTATAGAGTATAAAAAAGACGGCTTTGATATGTTCCAGTCTATGATGGTAAGCCTTGAACATGAAACCGTTGAGTTTATTTTCAGGGTTCAGGTGGTAAACGAAAACCAGCTTGGACGCAGGCAGGCAAGTTCGCGCATGCAGGAATCCCGCCCTGAATTTTCCATGCCCGCGCCCGGACAGGCGGAACACATGGACGAAAGGGAAATGTACGCGAATTCCGGCGAAGCTCCGGCAAAGGTTGCTACAATAAGACGCGACCAGCCGAAAATAGGCAGAAACGACCCCTGCCCGTGCGGAAGCGGCAAAAAATACAAGCTGTGCTGCGGAAAAAACCAATAACCGCCATATTTTACAAACAAAAAAAGCCCGGGATAAAGCCCGGGCTTTTTTATTTTTAATTTCAGGTTTTTACCGAAAAATTATGCTAAAATATTATTAATAAGTGAGAAATGGGGGCATTTTGAAAAAATTAATTTGTTATTATATTGGTATTTCACTTACACTGTTAATTATGGGCTGCGGTAAAAAAACAGAAACCGCAGATACTTATGATTTAAAAGGTAAAAAAGCCTTCATCTTAGACTCTTATCACGCGGAACACATCCCAAACATTCCAAGCAGGTCAGCCGCAATTCAAATCCTTGAAAAAGAGGGAATAATAGTAACTGTTTTCTTTATGGATACAAAAAACATAAAAGATGAAAAGGCAATAAAAGTTATTGCCAAAAAATCCGCAGAAGAAATAAACAGAATTAAACCCGATATACTGCTTCCTTTTGATGATGCCGCAAGCAAATACGTTGTTATGCCATACTTTAAAGACAGCGCCATTCCCGTGGTTTTCAACGGGGTTAATTGGGACGCAAAACAATACGGATACCCTTATAAAAACGCGACAGGCCAGGTGGAAATTGAAATGGTTGCGGATCTTATAACCGCCATGAAACAATACTCCGGAGGCGGCAAAATAGCAATGCTTGCCGGCGACACCGAAACAGACCGTGAATCTGTTGATTATTACAGTAAAATCCTTGGCATAACATTTTCAGAACACGTTTTTGTAACTGATTTCGTTTCCTGGAAACAGTCATTTTTAAAACTTCAATCCGAAAACGATATGCTGTTTATAAGAAATACCGCCGGCATTAAAAACTGGAATCAGGCAGAAGCGGAAAATTTCGTAATAAAAAATATAACTAAAATCACCGGAAGCATTTTTACCCATCTTGAAGGCGTATCGGTAATCAATTTTGCCAAGGATGACAGGGAATCAGGGGAATATTCCGCGCTTACGGCTGTTAAAATATTACGGGGCGCTAAAGTATCCGAAATACCGCTGACCAGGACGCGTCGGGCTGAAATAATATTAAACATGAAACTTGCAAAAAAACTTAATATTATTTTTCCGATGGAATTAATTGAACAGGCAAGATTCGCGGGAGAGTGAAATGACGAAGAAAAAAAGAAGCATAACGGCCGCGGTTTTTTTTATATCGGTGATTACTTTGTTTTTTTCTTTTGCTTTCTATCTGATAATAACCAATTCAAGCCTTGTAAGCATGGTGAATAAAAACAAAAGTGAACTTATAAATTACAGAATTGACGGTATAACAGGCATCCTTGACAGAAAAAACGACAGGCTTAAACTTTCGGAGAATATCCCTGTTTATCAGAATTCTTTTCAGGAATCGGCGCTTTTTGAAATTCACAAGACTTACTGCACTAACCTTGAAAAGGGGGCTTTTTTCAAAATTGTTTCAAGGGACGGAAAATCTTTGGAACATTCAACGCATAAAGAAATAATGAATAAAGATATACCGGGATACATCACTGAAAAAATAGTACAAAAAAACAGCGGCGAATTCACGGATAAAATAAACGGAATAAAATACTGGTTTGTTTTCAAATATTACCCCGTCTGGGACTGGTTTGTGATTTATTCAATCCCGCTGAAAAACAAATACTCCGACATACTTCCGTTTTACATGCTGGCGGCGGTATCAGCAGCCGTTCCTTTCATAATCGGGATGCTTTTTCTTTCGCTTTTTGTATACAGGTCTCTGCTTCCGGTTGTTAAACTCACAAAGGCCGCGGAAGCAATATCATCAGGCGATCTTGACTATGCAATCAATTACAAAGGAAATGACGAAATAGCCGGCCTTGCGCAAAACTTTGACAAAATGCGGATCAGTATAAAAGACAAGATAACAGAACTTGAAAAAACCATGAACGAACTGAAACGTTCCAATGAAGACCTTGAACAATATGCCTACGCCTCTTCTCACGACCTTAAAGAACCCCTGCGTATTCTGCGCCTGTATTCGGAACTTCTTATTAAAAAGCACAGCGCCGGCCTTGACAGCCAGGCGCTGGAAATGCTTGGATTTATTTCCACCGCCGCACAACGGATGAACAACCAGATAAAAGGCATCCTTGAATACGCCAAATCAGGCCGTTTTGAAAAAGGAATTGAAACCGTAAACATAAAGGGCATAATCGAAGAAGCTGTCCGTTTCAGCTCCGGAATACACGAAAAAGCTTTATTTTCTTATACAGGCGGAACATATTATTTGGAATGTGACAGTTTGGGAATACAGCAGGTTTTTTCCAACCTTCTGGAAAACGCTGTTAAATACAATAAATCAGAGGTTCCCGAAGTAAAAATTTCAGCTGAAGAAAAAGGCGGTTTTGTTGAATTTTCCGTTTCTGACAACGGCATAGGCATTGACAGTAATTACTTTAATAAAATATTTGAAATATTTGAAACCCTGCATCCAAAAGACGAATATCCCGGAACCGGTATAGGCCTTGCCTTATGCAAAAAAGTTGTTGAAAGGCACGGCGGAACCATACGGGTTGAATCGTCCGGAGAAGGAAAGGGAGGAAGCACTTTTAAATTCACACTTCCTTTAAAACAGCACAAAGAAAATAGCAGCAATACACCGATTTAAAATATTTATATTATATCCGCTGTTTTAATCTTTATCTTTTTTTGTTACAATTAAAAAAAGGGGAATATATGAAAATACTTGTATACGCTTCCAAAGAAAAAGGGGAGTATTTAAAAAAGCTGGTTTCTTCCGGCAATGCTGACTTTATATTTATTGAAAAAAAAGAATCAGCCCTTGTTCCGGCGGATACAATACCTTACTTTGACCTTGCCCTAATATCCGTATCTTTTGAT
This sequence comes from bacterium, assembly GCA_029565735.1. GTDB lineage: Bacteria > Oederibacteriota > PGYV01 > PGYV01 > PGYV01 > PGYV01. Next base: position 20,746 of record JAKQNO010000054.1, on the reverse strand, counting down.
TTTGACACTTCGTTTTCGCTTATTCATCATTTAAAAGAGCAGCGCACAGGGTCAAAGGTGGCCGCAATCGCGGACAAAAATTCATATGAAAATATCGCGGACAGGCTTTTGGGCATGAATATTGATGATTATTTCATCCTGCCCGATGATTCAAAACGCCTTTCCTGGGCAATAGAGAAATTTACATCGCCAAAAAACACGGAAAAGGACACGGTTAAATTGCCGGATTCAAACCTACAGATAATAGGCGATTCGCCTTCTGTCATTAATATGCTGAAATTCATAAAAAAAACCGGACCTTCTGACCTGCCTGTTTTGATAGAAGGCGAAAGCGGAACCGGAAAAGAGCTGATAGCTAACGCCCTTCACAGCCAAAGCCAGCGGTCTGCCGGCCCAATCATTGCCGTTAACTGCGGTGCTATGCCGCACGACCTTCTTGAAAACGAGCTGTTTGGCCACGAAAAAGGCGCGTTCACCGGCGCCACAGGCCAGAAACGCGGGCTGTTTGAACTTGCCGATAACGGCACGCTTTTTATTGACGAGATAGGGGAAATGGACGCGGCATCGCAGGTAAAACTGCTGCGCGTCCTTGAAACAGGTAACTTTCGCAGGCTTGGCGGCACAACAGAACTTCATTCCGATGTCCGTATTATCGCGGCAACAAACAAAGTCCTTGAAAACGAAATAACAGCCGGCCGCTTCAGAACAGATTTATATTACAGGCTTTCGGTGATAAGGATTGCGGTTCCGCCTTTAAGGGAACGCGCCTCTGACATCCCGCTTCTTATCAATCATTTTATAAGAATGGCAGGCACTGATAAAAATTTAAGTGAAGATACAATAAAAATACTTTCATCTTACAGCTGGCCCGGCAACATACGCGAACTTAAAAACGCGGTCAACAGCGCGGCGGTAATGTCAGAAGGAAACGAAATTACAATTAATGATTTCCCGGAAAAAATAAGAAGGCAGCCGCCGGCGTCACAATCCGTTTACGCTCAGGATGACAGCACCGAAACACTTAAAAATTTCATAGAAACAGCGGAGAAAGAATTTTTTATCAGGGCTTTAAACCGTTTTGGGGAAAACAAGACAGAAATGGCAAAAGCTTTAAAGATAAGCAGGGATATGCTGTACAGAAAGCTGAATAAGTACGGGATAGAATATTAAGAACCGAGGGACAGACGCACAGAGGGACAGAGGGACGGTTTAGACCCGTTTTCATTATGGCAGTCATGCCTTTGTTGTGGTAGCCGCGGGCTTCAGCCCGGGGCAGTGTTATTGAAATAAAGCAATTTAAGCTATAGGCAGTTAAGCAGAAGCGAAAGACAAAAGTTTTTTTACTTTACTTAAACTGTAAAGCCGTTATTTTTAGGCTGCCGCTTATGCTTAATTGCTTATCTGCTTTTTGCTTAAAATCCAATCTGTCCTAAAAATCATACACCTAACTGTTGCAAAATGAAGTAACCGCGGCGTCACATATCAAAAATCCCTTATAAATAAAGAGTAATAACTTTGGCACGGGTATTGCTTATATACATATCGTAAAACGCTCTTAAACAACAAAACACAGATAAATCACGGCAGCACTGGACGATTTACCCTCCCAACCCCCCTAATTCCCCAGTTCAGTGCTGCTGTCTAAATTACCTCATACTTCGGGCGGCACTGGACGTTTTAACCCTCCCAAACCCCCAAATTCCCCTAATTCAGTGCCTCCCGGGTATATTTTTAAAATAACCGCCAAATATAACAGCATCAGGAGTATTAAATGAATAATCCGGACATGCCAGAAGACACAAAGATGTCACTTGTCTTCCTTGGAAATCATGGAAAAGTATTAAAAAGGATTTCAGAGTTATTTGAAAAGGAAAATTATTCTGTAAGCCATTTTTTCACGCAGGAATCCGCGGATTACGCGCAAAAATTATCCTGTGACGCGGTCATTTATCATATTGACGGAAAACTTTCAGATCAGGATACGGAGAATATAAAAATTCTGAAAAAGCACAATGACATTGTCCCTGTTATTGTAATCAGCGGCGACACTTCAAAAGAAACAGAAACCGCAGTCAGGCGGCAGGGAGTAATGTATTATTTTACCGAACCCTTTGAAGAAACGCAGCTGGTTAAAATAATAAAATCAGGTTCTTCGCTGTACAGAAAAAAATTAGAACTTTATAATGCCGTTTAACCGCCGGGACAATATTATTTCTTGTGCGGCACCGTATAATGATGTAAAATTAAACAGTTTAAAAATTTAAGGAGTGTAAATTGGAAAACATTACAATACTTATAGTTGATGACAACCCTGTTGACGTGCGCCTTACAATTGAGGCGTTAAAACAAAGGCATCAACATAACGAGATAATTGTACTTTCTGACGGCGAAGAAGCCATGAATTTTCTTGAAAAAAATGGCAAATATAAAAACGCGCCTGTCCCGGACGTAATACTGCTTGACCTTAAAATGCCAAAATTAAACGGGCAGGAGGTACTTGTCCGCATTAAAAACAACCCTGAACTTTCATCTATCCCCGTGATTGTGCTTTCAAGTTCTGATTCTCCGTCTGACATTTCTGAAAGTTATACAAATAAAGCAAACTGTTATATAACCAAACCTTTTGACATTGATGAATTCTTTAAGACAATCCAGGCTATTGAAAACCTTTGGTTTGACAGGGCAAAACTGCCCACATCAGAAAAATCCCAGTAACCGCCTAAAAACACATCACAAGCGCCGAAAATCCGGCACATATTTCAAAAAAACTCCTTATTTATATGGCCTTATTTATGGCACGTATATTGCTAATTAATAGGTGGAATTAATAAAATAGGAGGTAATAAAATGAAAAACTTAAAAAGGACGGTTTTAACGGCAGCATTCCTGGCATTTATCGCTTTAAACATAAGCGCCGCTTCAATTCTTAGCTCTGTTGCCGTGGTATCAGACTATGAAGGCGAGGCGTATGTTGTAAATCCCGGCAGCAAAGAAAGGGTAAACGCTTCAATAAATATGCCTATTTATGAAGGCGCGTCGTTAAAAACCCTGTCTGACAGTTACATTGAAATCACATTTGACAATGCCACAATGGTCAGGCTTGAATCCAACACCAGCCTTACACTTAACGAACTTAAAAGGGAAAATTCAGCCAAGACAGTCTTTAACCTTCTTAAAGGAAGAATGCTTGCCGTTGTTGACAAACTGCGCGGAACTGATTCAACCTTTGAAATTCACACTAAAATGGCGGTTGCCGCAGTAAAAGGCACTGAACTTGCCGTGGAAGCCGGGGATAACGGTTCTTTTCTTGGCGTAAATGAAGGCGTTGTTGAATTCTTTTCTTCCGGGAACAAAGAAAAAGTGCTTGTTGAAAAGGGAAAAGAATCTAAACTTAAAACAGGTTCTTCAAGGCCGGATGCGCCGTCTGCCTTAACAGGAATGTGGAAATTTGAACGTAATTTTGACAATATGAGGGAAGAAATTCAGTTAATAAGGCAGCTTAAGCAGGAAAACGGCGACAGCGTAATACAGTACATGATAAATAAAAAACTTAAAAAAGAAGGAAAGACCGAAGGCGAATCTGATACCAAGCTTACACTTGGCGGAAAAGATTCCAAAGACACAAAAAACGCCCAGGCGCGCATCAAACAGCATTTTAAAAACAAACTTCGCGGAGAGATGAATACCGCTTTAAAACATTCATGGGAAGATTTAAGGTTTGTTAACGAAGAAATGAAAGCAGACCTTCACCTTGGCAAGAATATGACAGATGTTAAAGGCAGAAGGGTAAGGATGGAAGAATATGTTTTCAGGCCCGCGCCAAACCAGGTGGATATGCTTTCAATAACCTTAAGGGACAACAGGATAGATTACCTCCGCGCAAGCAATTACTTTAATTCAGATTTACCCCGCATAATTCCAGCGTCAGCGTGGCAGAAGTCCTGGGCTTCCGTGGAAATGCCAAAGTTCTACCGACTGGAAGAACGCGTTGTTCTGTCCAACACATCAGACCGCGTTGAAACGGTATTAAAATACGGATATCAGGACGCTGTATTGGGACAAATGCTGTTAAATAATTCCGGAAACCCCACATATCAGGAATCCGACCCTTACAGATTTGCCCAGCCAAAAAGAACACAACCCGATTCAAATATATGGTTTTTGCCGGAATATGAAAAAATACTTTTTGTTAACGGCGATGTTAAAGAACATCAGAAATTCATAATCCACAGGCCCGATCTTGCATCAAAAATTGAAGCTTCATGGATAAAAATGGCGGATGACAAGACATTTACAAACACCAAACCATTAGTCGGAAATTATACTGATAAAACAGATATAAAATATGCCGATTTTATGTCAACAAAATTTGAAGGCAATCCCCTTATCCCGGAAGAAAACTATGACGCAATTTATACTTCAATTACCACGGGAGGTTTTGATGTTTATCTTGCCGGAAACAACCCGCCCGATAAAATTTTAAATTCCGACCTGAAATGGACAGAATTAAAAAGATATAACGACGGAAGCTGGCTTAGGACGGAAATGTATTTGATTGACGATTACGGCAAAATACAGCAGTGGAACGGCACTTTAAGGGATTTTGCCGACATACTTAAGTACACGAATGTGGAAGTGAACCTTGCGTCTTCCGAATTCACCGGCGGGGACATAGACATTGTATCCAAACTTCTCTGGTGGACAGTATTTAATCCCAATAAATAAGATAAAACATAAAAAAAGGCCTCCTGCAGTTTTTGCCGGAGGTCTTTTTTTATTCCTTTAAGCGGATTTTAAGTTTAAAAACTCCTTAATATAGGTTATAATTGTTTAAATTAATTATCCCGGGAGGTTTTAACAGTGAAAAAGGTATTTTTAATACTATTATTAACAGCAATATCGCGACTTGTTTTTGCATGGGAATTTACGCCCGCGGTTGATTTAACAGGCAGCATTGCTTACCCTTATACATCGGTTGATAAGGAACTTCAGAAAAAAATAAGCGGCGCGGTTGACGCAGCCGGTTCTTTTATGGTAAATACGGATTTTCTGCCCCAATTATGGTTTATACCGACGGCAACATTAAATTACGCATCCACGGCCCAGCCCTTGAACATAGATGACGAGCGTTTTTTATTTTCTCAGTGGCTTGACGCTTATATTTCTTACGGTTTTAACTATGAAATGAATCCCGGAAAATGGGAATTAAGGCTGCGCGGTTTTTACAGGAAAGATTTTTCGCAGCAGACCGCGGATGAAGTTGTGGGAAAAGGGCTTTATGATTATCACGACGGCGGATTTTACTTTGAAAACATCAATATGTTTTCCCTTGGCGAAGCGGGAAATGAAGCCACAATAGGCATAAAATACACCGACAGGCGCTTTCCAAATTATAAAACTCTTGTATCAGACCCGGAAGTAAAACTTATCATAGGCGAAAACACGAATCCAAACACATATACCAAAGAAAAAGACAGCCTTTCATACAACATATACATTTCTGATGATATCCGCTGGGGCAATTCAAACTGGTTTACAAATCTGGAATATTCCTATGAATATACCCCTTACGTTGAACAAAAAGTTATTTATACAGGCGGCGAACTTGCGGATGAAAAAAGGATTGATAAAATTTCCAGGCTGACCCTTGAAGTGCCTTATTACGCGGATGATTATACATCCGTTTCTTTCGGATACGGCCTTACGGTAAAACTGACAAACCAGAACTATAACGACCAGCTTGGGACAACAGAGGTTGAAGACGATAAGTTTATAAAAAATTACTACAATTATATGGGCCACAACCTGAATTTTTCCATTAATTACGGTATCCCGGACCTTATAATCAGGGGGCAGACCACCACAGCGGTTATATCCCTGGCTCTGGAAGTTATTAATTATTCCACCCGATACGCCAAGGATTCCGAAGGTTTGTATAAACCCGACCTGCAGAAAGATAATAACTACACCGTGTCTCTTGACCTTAAAAATTCAATCTTTGAATGGTGGGATGTTTTCATAAACGCTTCATTCACCGACTACAATTCAAACATGCAGTACGAAACTTTCGGCCTTTATAACTACAGCTACTTTACAGCGGGGCTTGGTTCTTCCATAAGCTTTTAAAGATGAAACATAAAAAAATATTCAAGTGGGAAATTCTGGCCGGCTTTGCAGTTATACTTTTAATCAATGTGTTTTTCCTGAACCTGTTTGTAAATACGGCGTTTAAAAACATACTTGACGCGGAAACAGACAGCCGCCTGGAATCAGTGGCGCGCCACCTTGATTCGGTCACGGACCCCGTTATATTTATGCTCTCCAAAGATTATTCCGGCACGGGCGTTTATTCGGCATACATGGAAACCCTTAAAAAAGAATCAGCGCTGTGGAAAACTGATATCACGCTGTTTGGTAAAAACGGCGGCATCTGCGCTTCAACGCTGGAATCTCCGCCGCTGCTTGACAGCTACATCACAGCGATGGGCACGCAGTATTCTGTCACTTTTTTTGACAGGGGGGTGCCTGTAAAAAAATATTATCATACTTATAAGCGGGATTCCCGTATTTACGGCACGATTTCCCTTGAGCAGAGAGGCGAATCGCTGCAGGCATTTACCGGCATCAAAAAAACACAGATGACAATTGTAATGCTTCTTCTTGCGGTTTCAATGGTAATGGCATTTCTGTTTTCATATTTTGTGACAAAAAGGATAGATAAAACCGTTGAAGCCATGGAAAAAATATCAGCCGGAGCGGAGAAAAGCCCGCTGATTCCGGCAGGATTTGACGAAATTACTTACCTTCAGGAGCAGATAAATACGATGGTTGACAGGTTAAAGACAGCTCAAGAGACCCGTTTCGAGGAAATTCAGATAACAGCTATGGGGCTTGCCCACGAAATAAAGAATCCGGCGGCCGCCATTTACAGCCTTGCCGAACTTATACAAAGGCCGGGACAGGAAAAAAACAGCGTAAAGCTTGCCGCAAAAATACGCGAAGAAATAACCAGATTAAACAGCATTACGGACCGCTTTATCCGCTTTGCCAGGGAAGAGGACATAATTCGCGAAGAAATTCCGGCCGCGGATTTCATGCGGCTTATTGCCGAACAATACCCTGATGTTGATGCCAAAACAGATCCGGAAAACGCCTTAATAAACATAGATGTCCTTCTTATGGAACGTGCTGTAAAAAACATCGTCAAAAACAGCTACGAAGCGGGTGCCAAAAACGTCAAAGTATTATATGAAGCCGCGGCGCGCAGGATTGTTATTTCCAATGACGCGGAGCCCATAGACACGGAAACGGCAAAGAAAATTTTTATACCTTTCTTTACCACAAAACCCGGAGGCATGGGAATAGGCCTTGCAATTACAAAAAACATAGTTGAAAAACACGGCGGTAAAATTGAATACAAATCAGAACACGGAAATAATGTATTTCTGATAACCATAGGGAACAAAAAGGAGTTAAAATGAGCAGGCTTCTGCTTGTGGAAGATGAAAAAAATATCCGCGAATCCGTTGAAACGGCGCTGTCGGAAAATTACGAAGTATGCGCCTTTGATTCCGCCGAAAAAGCCGGCAAGGCAATGCTGGAATCGGCCTTTGATATCCTTATTACCGATATAAGACTGCCCGGTATAAGCGGCATTGAATTTCTGCGTAAATTCAAAACCCAGAATCCTGATTCGCCGGTAATAGTTATGACGGCGTATTCATCCATTCAAAGCGCCATTGAAGCAATGAAAGCCGGCGCCGATGAATATGTGCCAAAACCTTTTTCACTTGAAGAACTTGAAATTAAAGCAAGAAACCTTCTGCAGATAAAAAAAATAAAGGAAGACAAAAACCTTTACGCCGGCCTTCAGGACAGCGCTTTCGGCGAAATTGCGGGCGCAAGCAAAGAAATTCAAAAAATAAAAAATGACATATCAAAGGTCTCAAAAAACGACGTTACAGTGCTTATAACAGGGGAAACAGGCACCGGCAAAGAATTAATCGCGTATACAATACATAAGTTAAGCGGAAAAAAAGGGCCTTTTGTCCCGGTTCACTGCGCGGCTTATGCCAAAGGATTAATTGAATCAGAACTTTTCGGCCACGAAAAAGGCGCTTTTACAGGCGCTGACAGGTCCAGAAAGGGAAGGATTGAAGCGGCGCAGGACGGCACGCTTTTTCTTGACGAACTTGGCGATATACCTTTGGATATTCAGGTTAAACTTCTTCGCGTGCTTGAAAACAAAACCTATGAAAAGGTCGGTTCAAACAAATCCGCCCGCACAAACGCGCGCATATTATGCGCCACAAACAAGAATCTTGAAGGCATGATAAAAAAAGGGGAATTCAGGGAAGACCTTTATTACAGGGTTAACGTATTTCCCGTGCATATACCTCCGCTGCGCGAAAGGAAAGAAGATATCCCCGAACTTGCGGAAATATTCGCGCGCAGGCACGGCAGTTATCTGCTTGGCAGCGCCGGAAAAAACGCCCTTATGTCGTACAGCTGGCCCGGAAATGTCAGGGAGCTTCAGAATATAATAGAACGCGCGGTAATTTTATCATCCGGAACCGAATTGAATGTAAGCGGCGCGCTGGGGAAAACCGGTTTCTGTGAAGAACCGCAGGCAATTGCCGGGCTTGAAAATATGGTTGAAAATTTTGAAAAAAATATTATAGAACGTTCGCTTAATAATAACGGTTACAACCAGACTAAAACATCCAAAGAACTTGGCATAAGCCGCACCACGCTTCAGTATAAAATACAGAAATATTCAATTACGGTGAAAAACATTGATTAAAAAATCAAAAATTGTAATCATTACAATTTTCTGCTTAATGGCTTCTTTGGCGCGCGGCACTGACAGCGCTTTAAAAAACGCAAAAGAACTTGCCGAAAACCATCAGGCGGCCGTAAAGGCAATCCTGGAAAAAGAAAAAAGCCTTGCGGCTATGCGCCTTAATCCGTCCAAAAAATCGCTTTGGAACTTTGCCGAAAGAAACCGGCGCGAGCAGACTATTCAGCAGCGCAGCAGGCTTAACAACGAGATTAATATTTTAAAACAGCAGGCCGAAAGCCTTCGGCTTAAAATGTCAGCCGAAAGGCCTGCCTTATATGATAATCTTAAAAAGCCGGATTTGCTGACCGCCGACCTTATACAGGCCGTGAATTACCTTGACAAGCTTGAATTTGACCGGTTATCGTCGTTTGAATTTCTTGAAGAAGCTGATATAGGCCTTAAAAGCAGCCCTGAAAAGACCGAATTGTTAAAGACCATATATGCCAAGCAAAGCCTTATATTGGACTCTGTAAGGGCTATGACATTGCAGCTGGAGGCCAAAAACAAGGCCCTAAAAGGCAAATTTGACGGCTTTTTGGCCGAAAACCATGCACAGATACTTAAACTGGGGGAAATACTCTTAAAAGGGCAAATATCGCAGGATTTGATTCAAAACCAGATAAAACAGTCCAAATAAGAAGAAACAAACCACTCAGAACCAATCAAAAAACGCAACCGCGCAAAGAACAAATACACAACTTATCCACAAACAAAGCGAATATTCACAACGTCGCATAATGTATCTTATGTTAACTAACAACCTTAACAAAACCAACAAAATATCTCTTGTTGCAATACTTTTAAAGTTTTAAATCGATTTGTTTTTATTGGTGTTTTTATCATTTGTTGATATTTTGCATAACATATATTTTGCTTAACTATGTGTGTTGATTTATACTTTAATTACAGATGATATGTTGTTAAATAGTTATTCACATCGCCCCCCTACTGTAGCAGCTCAGCAGCTCGGTTTATACCTTTTGGTGGTTTGCCCTTGCCTTGGTAGGCGCGCCTTTTAAGGCGCTGTTGTAGCGAGCCTGCGAGCGGAAATCTCTGCGATGAAGCGAATTTGTGAGCGTAAGAAGCAGGGACAGCTCAGCAGTTCAAGCAATACGGCAGCCCAGAAGGTTGGTTTAGATTTGGTATATGAGAGTCTTTAAAACCTGTAACTTGTCAGCTGTAACTTGTAACCTGTTACTTGTCACTTGTCCTTACGCCGATTGCCTTATGATAAACTTGGGGTCAAGGATAATAAGCCTGGATTCGTCCCTGCCAATCTGCCCGTTAATGCACCTTACAGCCAGTTCAAATGCCTCTGATCCCAGCTTTGCAAGGGGCTGCTTTACCGTGGTAAGCGCGGGTTTGGTAAATTCGGACACATTTATATCGTCATATCCTACCACAGCTATATCTTTTGGAACTACAAGACCTGCCTGATGAATAGCTTCAATGGCGCCCATAGCCACCAGGTCGCCCGCGGCGCAGAATAAAGCGTCAAGGTCCTTATATTCAGCCATAAACTCTTTGGCTTTTTGATTGCCTTCATCAAATTCATAATAAGCCACATGCTTGACCATTTTCTGGTCAAATTCCAGTTCATAATCTTCCATGGCTTTTCTGTAGCCAATAAGCCTTTCTACGACATTCGCGTTTGTCCTTTTGTCAAGAAATTCCCCTGAAATAATGCCTATTTTCTTTCTTCCCTGCTTTATTAAATGCTCTACCGCCATATAAGACCCTTTTACATTATCAACTTTAACGGTATGCCCGCCTTCAACTGTTTCTTCAATAAAAACAACGGGTATGCCGGCGTTTTTATAGGATTCAAGCAGGTCAATTTCCATGGGAACGCTTATGGATATCATTGCGTCGGCCCTGCGTTCAAGCAGAATGGTTTTAAGGATGTCAGACTCAAAGTCAGTCCTTCCGGTGGTCGGGTAATAGTTTACTTCATATGGCCCTTTAAAAAGGTGCGGCTCTATGCCGTGAAGAATTTCATGGACAAAATTATTTGAAAAAAGCTTTGAAACTACCGCAATTGTATGAAAATCATTGGGCATATCAACCCTCTTGTGCGTTTTAAACTTATTTAATACGGCTAATTATACCATACTTTAAAGGTTTAACCACAATATTACAGGCCTATTTATTGAACCACGCTTCTGCCATATGCCTGAATTCGTGCTTTTTGGAAACAGCCGTCATATGCCCGCCGGTCAGGAATATTTTGGATTCAAAAAGCGGATTTTTGGCTTTGGCCGCGTTTATTTTTTCATCAAGGTTCTCTATGACAGGATTGTCTTTTGCGCCGGTAAACAAAACCGGGCATTGTATTTTTTCAAGGCCTGCCGGAACGTATTTTCTTCCGGATTCCGCGAATTTTAAAAGCATATCATTGTCCATCTGCATCACTTTTTTATAGCCAAAACCGTGCTGAAGAAACCACGCGTACCAGAACTTTCCGCGTATTGCTCCGTTTCTGTCGGAAACTGTTTTTTTTGCCTCTTCAACTGTTATCTTTTCGCCAAGAAAACTGTCTGCAATAACTTTTTTAACAAGCCCCGGCGCTTCTATTGCAAGATTTAAGGCAACCATTGCCCCGCCTTCGGTGCCAAGCACATAAGTTTTCTGAACGCCAAGCGCGGCGCATACCGCAGCGGCGCATTTTGCCGTTTCACGCCAGAAATCATCCGGAAACTGTTTTACAGGGTCAGACTTGCCGTGCCCCGGATAGTCAAACATAAACGTCCTGTAAACGCGCCTGTAATGCTTGTATTCACCGCCCATCATCGCGGATGATACGGTATTACCGTGAAGAATTAACAGGTGCTCCCCTTTGCCTTTGGCTTTATAAAAAATCCTTTGTCCCTGATATGCTAAATACGGCATTATAATTCTCCTTAAAATGATTTTTTACAGGATTAAAAACTATTTTTCAGTGAGTTTTTTGGCAAGCTTAACCGCTTCATAGGCGTCTTTTGAATAGCCGTCAGCGCCTATTTCATCCGCGTAAGCCTGGTCCACAACAGCGCCGCCTATAATAAACTTAGCGTTAAGCCCCTCTTTTTTTGCAAGGTCAATAACCGGTTTCATCTCTGTCATTGTTGTGGTCATAAGCGCGGACAACCCTATAATCTGCGCGCCGGTCTCTTTTGCTTTTTTGATTATTTCCTGCGCTGCTACATCCTTGCCAAGGTCAAACACTTTAAAACCGTAATTTTTAAGCATAAGCGAAACTATATTTTTCCCTATATCGTGTATATCACCCTTAACTGTCGCGATTACAACTTTTTTATCATTTTCAGCCGAAGCGTCTTTTTTCAAAAGAGGTTCCAATACCGCAAAAGCCGCCTTCATGGCTTCCGCGCTTTGAATAAGCTGCGGCAGAAAATACTGTTTTTTATCAAACAAATCGCCCACATGGTTAATGGCCGGAATTAAAGTTTCATCAACTATTTTTGACGGCAATATGCCGGCATTTAAAGCCGCCTGCACAAGCCCTGTTATCTTTTCTTTATTTCCTTTTACAACCGTTTCAAAAATCATCTCTTCATTAGATTTATTTATTGCCGGAGCCGGCGCCGCGGAGGGCTTGGCCGAACTGCCGAACTTTTCTATATACTGCGCGCTGTTAGTGTCGGTTGCGTTTAAGACATCTGCAGCGGCTTTAATCTGCATCAAAAGTTCCGCCGAAGGGTTTGCAATTACCGTTGTAAGCCCGCTGTTGGCCGCCATCGCAAGAAAAGCCGCGTTTACAATACCGCGTTCAGGCAGCCCGAACGACACATTTGAAAGGCCGCATGTTGTGTTGAATCCCAGCGCTGATGCTTTTTCAATTACATCAAGGGTCACTTTGGCAGCTTTCTGGTCTGATGATACGGTCATTACAAGCCCGTCAACAATAATATCCTTTTCAGTGTATCCGTATTTTTTTGCCTGTTTAAATACCTTCTGCACCACTTCAAGCCTGTCATCAGCGCCTGCGGGAATGCCTTTGTCATCAAGAGGCAATAAAATAAACATAGCGCCGTATTTGGCGGCCAGTGGAAGAAGTCTTTCCGTCTTTTTAGATTCGCCTGAAATGGAATTAATAAGCGCCCTGCCCGGATACGCCCTTAACGCGGCTTCCACAACTTCCGGTGATGATGAATCTATACAAAGCGGAAGCTCTGAAAGGTTGCTTAACAAATCCGTAATTTTTACCATTACTGCTTTTTCATCAATTCCGGCCATTCCGGCATTTACATCAAGAATTTTTGCGCCGGCCGATGCCTGTTCTTCCGCAAACCGCCTTATTTCTGCTGTCTTGCCCTCTTTTAATTCCGTCTGAAGCTGTTTCTTGCCTGTCGGGTTTATGCGCTCCCCTATTACGGTCAGCGGATAATCACTGCCGATAAATACGGTTTTTCTTGCGGATGTCACGGCGCTGAAACTGACGGGATTATTTTTAAATCCGGTATTTTTTAATTTTGAAATCTCTTTGGCTGTTTTTTCTATGAATTCCGGCGATGTGCCGCAGCAGCCGCCAAGCAGGTTTATCCCCGCGTTTACAAAAGGCGCGGCAAACGTGCAGAATTCGCCTGATTCCATTTCAAATACCGTTTTGCCGTCTTTTAATCTGGGCAACCCGGCATTGGGTTTTGCCAGAAGCGGTATTTTTGAATATGGCTTTATGTTTTTTATTACTTCAAGCATCTCTTTGGGGCCGGTGGAACAGTTGGCGCCAAACGCGTCTATATTCATTGACTGAAGGGTTATAAGCGCCGTTAACGGGTCGGTCCCGGTTAACGTCCTGCCGTCCTTATCAAAAGTCATTGAAACAATCACAGGAAGATTGCAGCTTTCCTTAACAGCCAGCACAGCCGCGCGCGCTTCCTGAATGTCCATCATTGTCTCTATTACAAAAAGGTCAACGCCTCCCGCTAAAAGCCCTTTGACCTGTTCTTTAAAAATATCCACCATTTTTTCAAAAAGGATGTCACCAAAGGGTTTTGGAAAATGGCCTGTAGGCGCTATATCGCCCGCAACAAGAGCGCGTTTGCCCGCGGTTTTTTTGGAAATTGCAGCAAGGTCCCTGTTTATTTCAAAAGTTTTGCCCGCAAGGCCGTATTCTTCAAGCTTTACAGGATTGCCGCCAAACGTAAATGTGTAGATAATATCCGAACCGGCTTTAATATAATCCGACTGCAGCGACGCAAGCGCGCCTTCATTTGCAAGGGCCCATTGCTCCGGGCATATCCCCGCGGGCATTCCCCTTTTCTGAAGTTCCACACCGCTTGAACCGTCAAGCAAAAGCACCCTTTTTTCCGTAAGCTGTATGAATTGTTTTTTTGTCATTTTTTCACCATATATTTGTTAATAAAATGATAATGTATTTTTTAATGATATCATATCGCCCCGCATGCTTACAAGTTTTTATATGGGGAGTTTTTGTATCCGCTATTAAAAAATTTATTGCCTAAATATATCAATGTAATAAAACATAAAAAAAATTGAATATTTTATAATCAAAACTATATACTAAAAAAATTATACTGTTAGTAACCAATTATAATAACTTCTTGTGATGTCCTTTTACTTAATGCATATTTATGAGATGAATAAATACTCGTTTTGACATTGTTTTTGTACTTTTTCAATATATTTTCTAAGACTTCAATCGCCGGGTAACCATCCGATCTATAAGAAACCACTATAATACTACTTTTAAATTTATTAAATAAATCGTTAAATGATTTTTCTATTCTTGTATTATCACACCAAGGATTATCTCGTTTTTGCATTTTTTTATGTTTTGAGTTGTGATCTATCAATTCATACCAATTATTATAATTTACCAAACCCTCTAAAAAATGATAAAATTCTAAATAATCAGTTCCACCACCATCATCACTAATATAAGGAGTATCTACATATACAAGATCATAATCCAAATCTAATTCCATCGCATCATGATTAAGAGATTTATTTGCCTCTCCGTTAGAAAAGACAGCATTATTTGCCTCTTCAACAAATTTACAAAAATGTTTTACAAAAGGCTTATCCCATGTGACTTTATTGCCAAAACTCCTATCAACATCAGATAGACGTATATATAAATTTTTCCTGTGAAATAAATTATATGGTCTTTTTGCTAAACAAGATTGGAACAGAGCAAAATAAGCTATTGCTTTTTTATATTCATTTTTAATCTTTGAAATATTATAAACCACCATATCCAACCATATATTTTCTTCATTTGTGTAATATGTATCAATAAAACTATCTTGAATAAAGGTTGGATATTTAACTCGTGGTTTTTTACTCAAAATAGCATCAACGTCTTCATTTGTTAGTATTGTTTTATCATTTTCAATTAAAGCTTTACCAATATACCAATTAAACTTTAAAATATCATTATACGTGACTTTTTTTCCCTGTTTTTTCAATTTATATGCAATGCTCGCAGTTCCACCAAAAGCATCAAGCACTGAATGAAATTTTAAGTTCTTAATTTCACTCCATATCCAATTAGCAAATCTTAACTTACTGCCCTGATATCTTGTAGTTGGAAAAGTTTTTTCAAGCAACTCAAATTGCACGTTTGCTCCTTTTTTTCGATTTAACCTTTTTATATTCGAAATACTCAGTAAGATTTCTATAAGGCGGAGTCTTTAATTCAACCTCTTTAGCCATGTCTTTCGTTAAATAATACATCCAGTAATCATCAAATACATCTTCCCCTAGTTTTTTAAAAGGACCATTTCCTTCAATTAAGTCTTTTATTTTATTAACCGACCCTATGTTTTTTGTATTTCCACTGCCAGGCCTATCAACCGCAATCAAATGTTTTTCTTGAACAAAAAAAGTAATATCCTTTATAACCGAATTAATATTAATCAAATCTTCAATTTTATAGACTTTCCTTTCACTAGCTTTAGAAGCGTTTCTGGAATAAACAATTCCTAGGACAAAGTGTCCAACATAGTCTCCGTATGGGAAAACTGAATTTTTTTTGCTTTTTCTATCTCTAAAATAACCTGTAAACGCTCCCAGCGTCATGCCATTAACTTCATCATTGTTTTTCCTATAAGTACTTTTAATATCAACCGCGTATTTATTACCCGCAGTATCAATAAATGTTAAATCCGGATATGCATTTTGCTCTTCGCAAAGTAATAATTTATAATCGTTTTCTTTTGCAAAAATGATCATTTTGGGAAAAATTAAAATCTCCATAACCTTCGATACCACTTTAGTATCAACAGAGATCGTATAAATGTTTTTTAATATATCTATAAAGCCTTTAATAATCCAATCTCCGTTGTCTGTGGAGACAGCTTTTGTAAAAAGTTCAACATGTTTTAACAATTTTGATTTGAAATCTTTTTTCAGTTTTTCTTCGCTCATAAATAACTCCTTTTTTTTATTATAACAGATTTATAATTATAACTCATTACGAACCTCTAAATACAAAGAAATAATCCAAAGCATAAATACAACTAATTATTTCTACATTTTAAAACAACAACACCCGACCGGACGGTTAAACAGCCGGATTTTCCGTGTTAATGGTGAAACAGAACCTGCTTCCCTTTCCTTCGCCTTCAGATTCAAGCCAAAGCCTTCCGCCGTGAAGCTCTATTATCCTTTTTACTATAGGCAGGCCGATTCCCGTTCCTTCAACTTCCTGGTCAAGCCTTTCAAAAAGCGTAAATATCCTGTGCTGGTATTTTTTGTCTATTCCTATCCCGTTATCTTCTATAAAGAAAACCATCCCGTTAACAGGGTCTTTTAACACGCCTGCTTTTATATATGGATTACCCGTTTTTGCCCTGAACTTAACCGCGTTGCTGATAAGGTTATAAAACGCCTCTATCATCCTTTTTTTATCAACATTGACAACAATATTTTCATCAATCTCATTTATAACCTTAATCCCGTTTTCCTGAATCTGTTTTTCATTTAATTTAAAAGCCTCCTGCGCGAGCACGCGCATGGGTTCTTCCGTTGCGGCATTAACAATCCTTCCAATCCTTGAAATTTCAAGAAGGTCGCGAATCAGGTCGTTCATAGAATGCGCAGCAGATTCAATATAATTGGAAGAATCCACGGCAAGTTCAAAATTATCTTCTTTAAGCGCCTTTTTAACCATTCCGGCAAAACCAAGAATAGTCACAAGCGGATTTCTAAGGTCATGGGAAACCGTGTAAATAAACCTTTCCATTTCCGCGTTCTTTTTTTCCAATTCATTAAACATCCTGTCTTTCTCTTTCTGAATCTTCGCGGATTCGGTAATATTTACGGCAACATTTACCGAACCGGTAATCATGCCGCTGGAATCTCTGGCAGGCGTTAAAAAAGTTTTAAATATCTGGCCGCTTAATTCAAGAACCTCTTCAACTTCCTCCCCTTTGAAGGAACGTTCAATAGCGCTGATCAAATCAGGCAAATCCTTATACATTTCCCTGGCATTCATACTCACAACCTGGCCGGGTTTTAATCCGATTGACGCAAGGCCCATTCCCTCAGATAACCTGAAAATCCAGTCGGTAGTTATCATACTGATGACAACCGGAAGGTTCTTTATGGCAATACCAAGCCGTTCTTCTGTTTCTTTTCTCTGTTTTTCAAGATTTTTTATCTCGGTAATGTCTATATTTGCCCCCACAAATCCCTGTATAACACCGTTAGCGTCAATAATAGGAGCGGCAGAACCATAAACCCATGTGGTTTGGCCGTTTTTGTTTTTCATCCTGAATTCTATTCCGGAATTTGAACTGTTTGCCTGTACATTAATCCAGTTTTTTGCAAGAAGCTCTTTTTCTTCATCAAGAACAGTCTTTGTCCAGCCGTCCGCATATGCTTCTTCGTCGGTCAATCCCGTAATTTTTTTCCATAAACTGTTCACATAATTGCATTTGCCTTCGGCGTCTGTTGTGTAAATCGCGATTGGGGCCGTTTCAGCAAGGGTCCTGAACCTGTTTTCGCTTGCCCTTAATTTTTCTTCATCATCTTTTTTTTCTGTTATATCCCTTGCAATTCCGTATATGATACCTGCATCAGCAACACCGCGCCATTCAAACCACCTGAAAGAATTATCCGACAAAAGAAAACGGTCGACAGCTTCAATGGATGTCTTTTTATCCTTTATGGCAGAAACAGTCTTAATTGCCTTTTCCTTGTCATCCGGATGCAATAAATCAAAAAACTTGCCTTTAAGTATTATTTCCGTTTTAATACCCAGCGCTTTTTCCAAAACTCCGTTTACTTTAACAATATTGCCGTTAAAATCCATTATAAACATCATGTCCATTCCGGCCTCAAAAAAGCAGTCAAGTTCCTTGACTTTTTTGTTAAGGTCAACAGACATTTTTTGAGCAAGGACAGCGGCATTTTTTTCCGCATTCGACAGAAGCGATACGTTGTTCGCGATAAGAAAAGTAAATAAAAGGCCTATCAAAAGCACATATTGATAAGCTTTCGGGTGGTTTTTGTGAAGGTATTCAACAGTGGGCGAAATTATGACCTTAAATTTCCTGCCGTCAAAAGAGAAGTTATTTTCATAAACCGGGCTTCCCGGATATAAAAAAAAATGCAGCATTTTATGAAAAAACGTGTCGCGGTATCCGGTATTATCGCTGTAAACTATCTCTTCTTTTACGCCGGTAATATCAGTAATTTTCAGCCCAAAATCTTCACGCGGAAGGCCATTAATACTGTTATAAACAAGTTTATCAACGGAAATAAAAGCGCCTGTAAAACCTTCCGCGCTTGCCGCCCCTGTTTTGTTGACATGAGCTACAAGTATGAAACCATTCATCTTATTTTCGCTGTTTTTTAATAACATGGCGCCTGTTGCCGCGTTTTTCCCGGTTTGCCCGGCAATTATACATGCTTCCTTTATTTTTTCAGCGGATAAGATATCAAGCCCCATAAAGAATCCGTATGATGCAAATGGTTCTATATATAAAGCCGGGTAATACTCTTCCCTTTCACCCGCTATTATAAGGTCTTTGTCATCCGTAAGCTCTTTAATATAGCTCTTACGGCCCGCACGCTTTAAAAAATCTCTTTCAAAAGAAATTTTGCCGCTGTTTTTTACCAAAGGCGCCCATCCAAAAGCTTCAACAGCCGTATTTTCCAGCAGCCTCTCCGTAAAAACCTTAAATTCATCTTTTGAAACGAACTCCGAACTTTCAAAAAAAGTCTCAAGCAGGCTTACTTTTATATCGGCATTATCAAGTTTTTCCTTTATCATTGATGACAGGGCCTGCGCGTCAACAAGGAAATATGATTTAAAAGAAGAAGATGCCTGCTGCCTGAATACCAAAAATATAAAAACAGTAAAAAACAGGCTTGCAAGAAACGTAATCAGCGTATAATTGCTCTTTATTACCTTTAAGAAACCCGACGTTTTATCAGCCATAATCCGCCTGTTTGACGTTATTTTAAAACCTCTATGCCCGCTATGCCAAATACTGATTTTTCAGGCATAAGTATATATTTATCATTTATATTTATACCCATTTTTTCCGCATTAAGCGAGTCAAAAATACTTTTTTGCGCGGTAACTGAAAGCCCCCCGTAACCCGGGCTGAAACGGCGGGTTGTCACCTTTCCCTCGCGCTGAAGTTTTTTATTCAAAAGGTCCTGCATCCAGTCAAGAGCGGAATCAACGGTTTCCGAAGCTGCCGCGTCTATAATAACCCCTTTCGCGCCTTCACCGTTTTTCAGATAAAAAGCGGCTTTTTCAACCACAGCCGCGCCCGCGGTTGCCGCCATTAAAAACACCTCTTTGCTGTCTTTTAAAAGATCCGCAAGCTGCCGGCTTTCAAATAAAGCCCCGTTATCAAGCTGAATCCTTAAAAAATCCTGATGTTCAATTAAAAACCTGCCGTAAGCGCCTTTTAATTCGCAAAGCCGCCTGCCTTCTTCTATGCTGTTTGTGATTCTTATAAGTTCTTCGCCGCCAAGTTCAGTTAAGCCTTTTTTATAACCCATCCTGAAAAGTATGTGTTCTTCCGCAGCGCGCGCGTTTATGTTTTCCAGATATGTAACTGTAGAAAAATGTTCAGCCATTATTATCACCCATTTAATTATTTTAACACAAAAAACCGGAATTATATCTTAACTTTCTCCCTGTCCCTGTGCCATAAAGTTATAAAAATAACCCCTAAAGTTATAAGCGCCATTGCAGCGAATCCATGAGCATTTATGATTTCTTTGCCAAAAAACACCCCGATTATTACCGCCCCCACAGGGTTCACAAAAGAATAGCTTGTAGCAAGCGCGGGGCTGGTATGTTCAAATAGGTACATATATGCTGTGAATCCCACAAGAGAACCAAATATAATAAGGTAAAGAATAGCGGTTACGGAAATAATGGAAGGAACAGCTGTTAACCGTTCCCCTGAAATGAATCCAAGCAGTACTGTAAGCGCTCCGCCTGCTGTCATGGCAAGCGCATTACCCATAAGCCCCTTTGGCGCGTCAAGTTTTTTACCCATAAAAGAACCCAGCGCCCATGCAGGGGCGGCAATTAATAAAAACAGCGCCCCGATAAAATTGCCATTAAAGTCATTTTCAAAATTAAGCAGAACAATACCCGCCATTCCAATTGCGACGCCTATCCATTCCACTTTTGATGCCTTTCTTCCAAAAAACGGCCCCAAAATACATGCCCAGATTGTGACAGCCGCTATTGCAACCGCGCACAAGCCCGACCCGACACTCTTCATTGCAAGGGCAACAAAACCTGTTCCCATAGCAAACATCAGAAACCCGGAAACAGCGCAGGCACCCCAGTCTTTCAAAGACGGATGCTTTTCTCCCCGAAAAATAAGATACAGATAGGTAATAACGCCTGCAATTAAGAACCTTATACCGCACATTAAAAGCGGCGGCACTCCGGTAATCGCGTAC
>JAKQNO010000043.1 GCA_029565735.1 bacterium | reverse complement strand
ATCATCAAGTTTCTTTTCGGTGCGCATCATATCCGTCATATACGCCTTGACAAGGTCATACAGCTTGTTTATCTTGTCCATAAGATCGCCGCCGCCCGAAGACGTATCCCCGGCAGCCGCGTAAAGGACGTTATCAACGCCGTTGTTGATGTAATCAACAACTTCCGCCCTTGTAAGCGTATCTTTTTCAAGCGGAAGAGTTATCACTCCGCTTTCGGATAATTCTTTTATATTCTTATAAGACCAGTGATCCTTGCCGATAAGTTCATCCGCGGCAAAAACAAATGCCGGGACAACAAGAAGCATTAACACAACAGCGATTTTCTTTAACATTAAGCGTACCTCCGTATATTTAATAAATATTTTTTATCTTTAAATATAACAACAGTAAAACGAACCTGTCACTGCAAGAACAAAACTCATCTGAAATTCAAGAACACACTCGCCTTTTTACCATACTTTTTTGTGCGCTTTTAAACATAAGCGCTACAAAAAGTATAGTCATCTGTAACGTTCAGCCTTCGCGTTTCACGCTCGGCTTCACGAACAGCTGACTAAAAGAAGTTCTTAACTTCCATAAACAGGAACCAGCCGTCAAAGTCCTGGGTTTTCCAGGCGCTTGTCGGTGTGTCCCTGTAATCCTTGTAATATAAATCCTGGTGAAAGAACCTTTTTGCCCTTAAATATAACGATGTCCTTGGCGCGAAATCATAATCAAGGCCAAGGCCGTAGCTGTTATCAAGATATTCTATCGGTTTTTTTATGTCCCTGTTTGTAAGCGCGACGGATTTTGAAGAAGACCAGCGTTCTATTGAGGCTTCGGCCATTAAACCTATCTTTCTTGTGGGGTTAAAGTAAATAAAACCGCTTAAAAGATTCTGGGTAAAGAAAGCCTTTCTGTCGCCGAACGTAACCATAAGGTCAGAACCGGGCCATACTGTTACAAGTTCACCGTAACCCTGAATAAACAGGTTGTCTTTCATGCCTAATAATTTATTAAGCTGAAGCTTTAATTCAACAGAGGCGTTATTTGTGTACTTTTTAGAGCGTTCAAGCGGGTCAACATCAAGAACAATTACTTCTTTATTTGTAAGCCACTTGTCTGTTATAAGATACCGTTTTCCGCTGTAAGTCCCGGCCCTGTGAAGCCCGCCTGTAAGCCCGTCCGGGTCATTATATTTCCAGAAACCGGAAAAAGCGTCAGAGTCAGGATAACCGTAGCTGCTGTAGAAAAGGTGCCACCACATCGGCCCTGTAAGCCTGTTGCCTGAAACAAAGTGGTCCACATAAAGCCTGTTGTTTGTAGGATTTATCTGCGACGCAGTTCCATAGTTTAAATTAAGGAATCCGCCGGGTATTGGAATGCTTGCCAAAAGATCCATTCTTTGAGTGTTATTATAAAGAAGAGTGGGGTCCCCGGAATAAGAGTTCCAGTCAAACTTTGCGTGCCTTGTGTCATCCGGCGGGGTGTTAAGCTGATAATATGTAGTGTCAATAATAGCTGAAGCATCTGCGATATAAGTGGGATCTATCTTGGAATATTTACCGGTAATTGTCGCGTGAGTTTTAAGTTTTCCCTGAACATAAGCCGCGCTGCCGGCCGCGTTTACCCTGGGGGAATATAAGGTAACAGGTTCAAACGGCTTCATCCAGCCGTGGTAGTCCGAAAATTCGTATTCACCGGTTAATTCAAATATATCCACGAAATTAAACTTGGCATCGCCGCCGACTATTGTGTTGGCTTTTAAATAACCGTCCGGCGCAAGCGGGTAGTTGTAATCAGCAGGCGCCTGCGGGTCGCTTGAAATGATTTCACTTTTATCATTTGAAGTGTTAAAGAAGTTAACGGCTACATGTGAAGCTTTTAAAGGCCCGAATTCAAGGGGCTGTAAATACCTTCCGGCAAACTCATAAAGGTAAAGTACGTCGTAAAACTCTTCAAATTTTTCGGCCTTACCGGCCATAAGTTTAAGCCTGCCTTTTGTGCCAAATAAATCATTGTTGTAAAGCGCTATGCCCATAAAGCCGTGTTTTGACCAGATGTCGCCGCGCGCCACAAAGGAGTGCAGAAACGCGTTTTCATAATGGCCTTTTGTTGTTTCTTCAAGGGCGTAATGGTCGCGGTCAAATAAAGCCGGCCTGTTTGAAAGCACTGATTTGGCTACAAACGGGGTTATATCTTCCCAGAAGAATCCTGTTGAAATTGCCCAGCCGTACGCGCCAATATTGATTGTATATTTGTCAAGGAACCTCTGCCCCGTTCCCCAATATTCCGGATATTTCATAACTTCCGTGCCGTCTGAAAGTATAAGTTTCTTTTCCGCTTCGTTCCATGGTTTTTCAAAGGTAAGGTTAAGTTTGAAATTGATATCCTGCGTTATAACGCCTTCTGTCCAAAGCTGCATGAACGTTCCGCCAAGCGATGTGTGGTGAACGGGAGAGACGCCAAAACTTTCAACGTCCTGCCAGCGCGCGGTTAACATACCCTGCACTTTAAAAGGCGGAATACCGCGGTATGTGGTCTTTTCGTGTTCCATTCCCGCTTCTATTGCTTCAGGATAAATTTCTTCTATATACGCCTTAAACCCTTCAACTTCGGGGTTTGTTAAAAGTTTTTCGGCCTGTTGAACCTTTTTTCTCATTTCAATTGTCTTATTATAAATTTCAAATGCTTTTTCCCTGTAAATCATGAAATATTTACGAAGCATTGCTGTCTTGCCCTGCGTGTTTGTGCCTGGCGCAACGCTTGCAGCGGCC
>JAKQNO010000021.1 GCA_029565735.1 bacterium | reverse complement strand
CGGCGAAGCTGACGCGGCGGTGTCAGCGGTGTTTCTGGATGACTTCACGCTTTACGTTCAGGGAGTGCTTGCGTCCTATAACACCATTGCGGATACGGAATTCATGCATTCCGCGTCCCTTGAATGGAAAGGGCTTCAGGTAATAAAATTATACGCCGGGTATTCGCAGAGCGCGCGTTATCCAAGCTTTACCGAACTTTATTACAGCGACCCTTTCACGCAGGGCAGCAGCGGATTAAAACCTGAAAGGAACCTTGAATGCAGGGCCGGGCTTAACATGGATGTGGGCGCGGTGGAATTTTCGGCAGGCGGAATGTTAAGGTATTCACAGGGGCTTATTGACTGGGGAAAGGAAAATGTTTCTGATTTAAAATGGACAATAGCCAACAGGGGGGAATCAGACACCGCATCGCTGACTTTTTTGTTAAAGATGCCTTTTTCAATTTTTAATTTAAGCGCCGGCCACACATACACGGATTCGTATTCGCGCGCGTCCTACATTCCCAAATACGGCGCCAATTACCTTAAAAACAAGTTTTTTGCATCTGTTGATTTTCAGCTTTACGGCGTAACATCATTTTTCTGCTACACCCATAAGAATTACGATGAAAGAAATGACGCGTTTAACAGTTTTGACGCGTCGCTTTCTTACGTGTTTGGCGGTATTGTAACGGCGTCGTTAAAGTGTGAAAATATCGCGAATATGTATTATGAAGAGATAAAAGGGATACCCGCGCCGGGAAGGGTTATTAAGGCGTCTGTTTTAACGGAGTTTTAATCCGCCTCCGCCAAGGCTTCGGCGGACAACCATGCCAACAAAAATGTTTCTTAATACGTCCAATTGACAAGAGCCCGTTAAGGGATTAATATGTATTCACTATAAAAAACGCGGGGTGGCATATGAAAAAAGCATTATTTACGGCTGCGGCGGTGTTGTTTTTATTATTACCTGCAGGCGCGGCCATACAGGGAAGCCAGAGCGAAATCGCCAAAAAATACGCGGATAAGGACCAGACGCCTGTTGTCCATTTTGTGCCTGAAAGCGGGGCCGCGCTGGGGTTTATTATGTACGCGGAACTTGACGGCGAACCCGGCGAAGAAATAATAATTCCTTATACGGTTAAAAAAGGCACAAGGGAAATTGAAGACAGGGCGGATATTGCGCCGCAGGCGCTTTTAATTGACGTTGTAAAAAACGGGAAAAAGATACGCGGATTTATTGAAGTTGACCTTGCTTATGTCAGAAAGCCAAAAGTATACATTCACGCAGCAAAGCTTTCAGATTCAGAACTGCCAAAAGTTTTTGTCATGGTCAATGACGGTTTTGAAAAAGGGTGGGACAAGACATTTGTCCTGGCCTTTAACAGCTTTGATTCAAAGGACGCAAAGAGGCAGAAGGTTTATGACACGGTGCTTATGCCGTGGGAATTTGTTTTAAAACAGTTCGGCAAAGAGCCGAATATAGTGGAGTTTTCAACCAAATTAAAGGAAAACCACGGACAATTCTACATAAGGCTGCTTGATAAAGGGGCAAAATGGCCCAAGATTTCAAAAAAAGACCTTGAAAGTTTCAGGCAGCAGCTTCAGGATTACCGCAAGGAAATCTTCTGGGAATACGGGTATGATACAGCGGAGGAAGAGTAAAGGGGCGCAGCTTGGCAGCTGGGAAAGGCAAGCAGTTTAAGCTATAGACAGTTAAGCATAAGCGAAACATTTAAACATAGCGGTTTAAGCTATAGGCAATTAAGCATAAGCGTCTTAAGCATTTAAGCTATAGCGATGAAATAAGCATAACATAATCCAGAGCAATTTTATTATAGGCTTGGTATTAAAAGG
>JAKQNO010000020.1 GCA_029565735.1 bacterium | reverse complement strand
CGGCGAAGCTGACGCGGCGGTGTCAGCGGTGTTTCTGGATGACTTCACGCTTTACGTTCAGGGAGTGCTTGCGTCCTATAACACCATTGCGGATACGGAATTCATGCATTCCGCGTCCCTTGAATGGAAAGGGCTTCAGGTGGTAAAATTTTACGCCGGGTATTCGCAGAGCGCGCGTTATCCAAGTTTTACCGAACTTTATTACAGCGACCCTTTCACGCAGGGCAGCACGGGATTAAAACCTGAAAAGAATCTGGAATGCAGGGGCGGGCTTAACATGGATGTGGGCGCGGTGGAATTTTCGGCAGACGCAATGTTAAGGTATTCAGACGGCCTTATTGACTGGGGCAAGGAAAACGCTTCTGATTTAAAATGGACAATAGCCAACAGGGGAAAATCAGACACGGCATCGCTGACCTTTCTGCTAAAACTGCCCCTTTCAATTTTTAATTTAAGCGCGGGCCACACATACACGGATTCGTATTCGCGCGCGTCCTACATTCCCAAATACGGCGCCAATTACCTTAAAAACAAGTTTTTTGCCTCTGTTGATTTTCAGCTTTACGGCGTAACATCCTTTTTATCCTACACCCATAAAAATTACGATGAAAGAAATGACGCGTTTAACAGTTTTGACGCGTCTTTTTCTTACGTGTTTGGCGGTATTGTAACTGCGTCGTTAAAGTGTGAAAATATCGCGAATATGTATTACGAAGAGATAAAAGGGATACCCGCGCCGGGAAGGGTTATTAAGGCGTCTGTTTTAACGGAGTTTTAATCCGCCTCCGCCAAGGCTGCGGCGGACTTAAAAACCATGCCAACAAAAAAGCTTCCTGTTACGTCCAATTGACAATAATCCGATTAAGGATTAATATATATTTATTATAAAACGCGGGGTGGAACATGAAAAAAATATTATTTGCAGCTGCGGCGCTCTTTTTATTATCGCCGGCAAACGCGGCCATACAGGGAAGCCAGAGCGAAATCGCCAAAAAATACGCGGATAAGGACCAGACTCCTGTTGTGCATTTTGTGCCTGAAAGCGGCGCCGCGCTTGGGTTTATTATGTACGCGGAACTTGACGGCGAGCCGGGCGAAGAAATAATAATACCTTATACGGTCAGAAAAGGCACAAGGGAAATTGAAGACAGGGCCGATATCGCACCGCAGGCGCTTTTAATAGACGTTGTAAAAAACGGGAAAAAGATACGCGGGTTTATTGAAGTTGACCTTGCGTACGTAAGAAAGCCGAAAGTATACATTCACGCGGTAAAGCTTTCAGATTCAGAGCTGCCAAAAGTTTTTGTCATGGTCAATGACGGTTTTGAAAAAGGTTGGGACAAGGCATTTGTCCTGGCTTATAACGGGTTTGATTCAAAGGACGCAAAAAGGCAGAAGGTTTATGACACGGTGCTTATGCCGTGGGAATTTGTTTTAAAACAGTTCGGCAAAGAGCCGAATATAGTGGAGTTTTCAACCAAATTAAAGGAAAACCACGGAAAATTCTACATTAGGATGCTTGATAAAGGGGCCAAATGGCCCAAAATTTCAAAAAAGCAGCTTGAAAGTTTCACCAAAGAGCTTCAGGATTACCGCAAGGAAATCTTCTGGGAATACGGGTATGATACTGTGGAGGAAGAGTAAAGGGGCGGGAAAGACAAGCGGTTTAAGCTATAGGCAATTAAGCATAAGCGAAACATTTAAACATAGCGGTTTAAGCTATAGGCAATTAAGCATAAGCGTCTTAAGCATTTAAGCTATAGCGATGAAATAAGCATAACATAATCCAGAGCAATTTTATTATAGGCTTGGTATTAAAAGG
>JAKQNO010000034.1 GCA_029565735.1 bacterium | reverse complement strand
TATGGATTAGTGAGTAAGGAGATGGATTCTGATAAAAGCAGAAAACCCCAAGGATTCCTCCTTGGGGTTTTCAAATTTAATCCGGCAACGTCCTATCTTAGATGGCGTTAATTTGCGGGTCGTGAAACGAAACGCAAATGTTACACCATCTTAGATGCCGCTTTAGCGGCCTCTCCCACTATGAATACCATGACTGAGTTGCCGGATTAGTGTAAAAAAGCAGAAAACCCCAAGGATTTCTCCTTGGGGTTTTCAAATTTAATCCGGCAACGTCCTACTCTCCCACCGACAAACAGCGGCAGTACCATCGGCGCTGAGGGGCTTAACTTCCGAGTTCGGAATGGGATCGGGTGGGACCCCCTCGCCATAGCCACCGGAAATTCTGATTCTGTTTTAAACGTAGCGATACAACATCGAATGAGGCCTCGATCGTCCAAGTGATTAAGCTCGGACTTATTCCCCTGCCCGCCGTTTTAGCAGCGGGCAGAAAAACTATTGATCAAGCCGAACGGCCGATTAGTACGGGTTAGCTCCACGCATTGCTGCGCTTCCACACCCCGCCTATCAATCTCGTAGTCTTCGAGCGGCCTTCAGGGAGATATTATCTTGGAGGCGGCTTCCCGCTTAGATGCTTTCAGCGGTTATCCGGTCCGTACATAGCTACCCGGCTGTGCCGTTGACACGACAACCGGTGCACCAGAGGTACGTCCATCCCGGTCCTCTCGTACTAGGGACAGCTCTCCTCAAATCTCCTGCGCCCACGGCGGATAGGGACCGAACTGTCTCACGACGTTCTGAACCCAGCTCACGTACCACTTTAATCGGCGAACAGCCGAACCCTTGGGACCTTCTTCAGCCCCAGGATGTGATGAGCCGACATCGAGGTGCCAAACCCTATCGTCGATGTGAACTCTCGGATAGGATCAGCCTGTTATCCCTAGAGTAGCTTTTATCCGCTGAGCGATGGCCCTTCCACACAGAACCACCGGATCACTTTGTCCTGCTTTCGCACCTGCTCGACGTGTATGTCTCGCAGTTAAGCACCCTTATGCCAATGCACTCGATAGCGCGATTGCTGACCGCGCTGAGGGTACCTTAGAGCGCCTCCGTTACTCTTTTGGAGGCGACCGCCCCAGTCAAACTACCCGCCAGACAGTGTTCTGCACCAGGTTTCACTGGATACAGTTAGATTTTCAATAAAACAAGGGTGGTATTTCAACGACGACTCCGCCTAAGCTGGCGCCCAAGCATCAAAGTCTCCCACCTATCCTACACATGTTCAACCAAGAATCAATGTCAAGGTATAGTAAAGCTTCATAGGGTCTTTCCGTCCCACTGCAGGTAAGCGGCATCTTCACCGCTACTACATTTTCGCCGAGCTGCCCCAAGAGACAGTTCCCAGATCGTTACGCCATTCGTGCAGGTCAGAATTTACCTGACAAGGAATTTCGCTACCTTAGGACCGTTATAGTTACGGCCGCCGTTTACTGGGGCTTCGGTTGACTGCTTCCTCAGATTGCTCCGACTGACAGCTCCCCTTAACCTTCCAGCACCGGGCAGGCGTCAGACCCTATACATCCACTTTCGTGTTAGCAGAGTCCTGTGTTTTTGTTAAACAGTCGCCTGGGACTATTTACTGCGGCCCCTTCACGCTTACGGGAACGAATCCCTTAACGCTAGAGGGGCACCCCTTCTCCCGAAGTTACGGGGTGAGTTGGCCGAGTTCCTTTTGAGGCAATATCTCGAGGGCCTTGGGATGTTCTCCCCATCTACCAGAGTCGGTTTGCGGTACGGGCAACCAATGTTCTCCTTAGAAGCTTTTCCTGGCAGCGTAGAATCAGTAACTTCTCCTTCTTACGAAGGATCCCCATCACACTTCGGGCTGACGTTACCCGGATTTACCTGGATAACACCCTGAATGCTTGGACCTGAATCCATTAACAGGCCTACCTATCTTTCTGCGTCACTCCATCGTGATAACGAACATTAGTTGGTAGCAGAATATTAACTGCTTGTTCATCGCCTACGCCTTTCGGCCTGGACTTAGATCCCGACTAACCCTGAGCGGATTAACCTAGCTCGAGGAAACCTTAGATTTACGGCCTATAGGTTTTTCACCTAAATTTACGCTACTCGTGCCGGCATTTTCACTTCCAGTTCGTCGACGAGTCCTTCCGGTCTCGCTTCAACCTACACTGGAACGCTCCCCTACCAATTTTACAATTCCATAGCTTCGGTGACCGCTTTGAGCCCCGTTATATTGTCGGCGCAGAATCACTTGACTAGTGAGCTATTACGCACTCTTTAAATGATGGCTGCTTCTAAGCCAACATCCTAGCTGTCTGAGTAATTCCACATCCTTTTCCACTTAAGCGGTACTTAAGGACCTTAGCTGATGGTCTGGGCTGTTTCCCTTTTGAACGTGAAGCTTAGCCCACACGTTCTGACTCCCATGATTCATTTAACGGTATTCGGAGTTTAATTAGGTTTGGTAACGAGGTTATCGCCCCTAGCCTATTTAGTGCTCTACCCCCGTTAAACATACATGAGGCTAGCCCTAGAGCTATTTCGAGGAGAACCAGCTATCACCAGGTTCGATTAGCTTTTCACTCCTAAACGCAGTTCATCCGAGGTTTTTGCAACAACCACCAGTTCGGACCTCCATTCGGTGTTACCCGAATTTCATCCTGACCACGCTTAGATCACCTGGCTTCGGGTCTAATTATTGCGACTGAGCGCACTTTCATACTCGCTTTCGCTACGGCTCCGTTCCGCGAGGAACTTAACCTTGCCACAACAATTAACTCGCCGGCTCATTAAGCAAAAGGCACAAGGGCAGACTGTATATCCATTCATGAACCGAAGCCCATGAACAAACATACATAGTCCTTCCTTCGCTTGTAAGCACACAGTTTCAGGTACTATTTCACTCCCCTAAAAGGGGTACTTTTCAACGTTCCCTCACGGTACTGGTTCACTATCGGTTGTCAGGTAGTATTTAGCCTTGGCCGGTGGTCCGGCCGGATTCCCACAAGATTTCTCGTGTCTCGTGGTACTTAGGAAAAGTCTTAGAGGTCTTCTTCTTTTTTCTACAGGGCTTTCACCTTCTGTGGCCGACCCTTCCAGCATCGTTCGAATAGAAGAAAACTTTGTAACTCTATGGAGCGTTAGCAGTCACTCCGGAACCTTCCTGCAACACCGCGTTTGCAACGCCTGCAAGCTTGACACAAACACGGTTTGGGCTGTTTCCCGTTCGCTCGCCACTACTAGGGAAATCAATTTCTTTTTCTCTTCCTCCGGGTACTGAGATGTTTCACTTCCCCGGGTTCGCGTCCATAACCTATGTATTCAGTTATGGATTGCAGGGTATTAACCTGCAAGGTTGCCCCATTCGGAAATCTTCGGCTCAAAGGTTATTGGCACCTAACCGAAGCATATCGCAGCCTGTCACGTCCTTCATCGCCTCCTGACACCAAGTCATCCCCTGTGTGCCCTTAGTAGCTTGACCACATTTCAATGTCTTAGTGTTAAAATATTTCTCAGCGTATTAATTTTATTACCTGCATCTCTGATAATTACTCTTTCAATGAGCGTTAAACCGGCTTTATAAGGCCGGTACCCGAAAACGTGCATTATTGCGCGTTTACGGTTACCGGCTATTTGCAATCTTTATTCTGTCATCCGAATTAAATTTTGGTGGAGATGACAGGGATCGAACCTGCGACGTCCTGGTTGCAAACCAGGTGCTCTCCCAGCTGAGCTACATCCCCACACTTTAAGAGCAGACCGTACCTTTTGGATACGACCCGTAATTTTAATTCGCAATTCGAATCCGGCCGAGTCATTCAGTCACCCACCAACAAAAAAAATGGTGGGCCTTGATGGGCTCGAACCATCGACCCCTGCGTTATCAACACAGTGCTCTAACCAACTGAGCTAAAGGCCCAGATTGCGCTTAGCCTATATTATTATAGAAAGATTGAGTTCGCCGTAACAGATTCTAAACAACACCAATTTTTAAAAAATACTCCTTAGAAAGGAGGTGATCCAGCCGCACCTTCCGGTACGACTACCTTGTTACGACTTCGCTCCAATCATTGCTCATACCTTAGCCTCCTATCTCCTTGCGGTTGAATCAGAGTTTTCTGGTACAAACAACTTTCGTAGCGTGACGGGCGGTGTGTACAAGGCCCGGGAACGTATTCACCGCGGTGTAGCTGACCCGCGATTACTAGTGATTCCAGCTTCATGCAGTCGAGTTGCAGACTGCAATCCGAACTGAGGCAGACTTTTTGGGATTGGCTCCATCTCGCGATTTTGCGACCCTTTGTATCTGCCATTGTAGCACGTGTGTAGCCCTGGACATAAGGGCCATGATGATTTGACGTCATCCCCGCCTTCCTCCCGGTTATCCCGGGCAGTCTCGCCAGAGTTCCCGGCATTACCCGATGGCAACTGGCAATAGGGGTTGCGCTCGTTAGAGGACTAAACCCAACACCTCACGGCACGAGCTGACGACAACCATGCAACACCTGTTCAAATGTCTACCCTTGCGGGCAGAAAGCTAAGCTTTCACAAAGCGATCATAAGAATGTCAAGCCCAGGTAAGGTTCTTCGCGTAGCGTCGAATTAAACCACATGCTCCACCACTTGTGCGGACCCCCGTCAATTTCTTTGAGTTTCAACCTTGCGGCCGTAGTTCCCAGGCGGTACATTTAATGCGTTAGCGTCGGCACGGAAGAAATGAATCTCCCACACCTAATGTACACCGTTTACAGCTAGGACTACCAGGGTATCTAATCCTGTTTGCTCCCCTAGCTTTCGCTCCTCAGTGTCAGTTGCAGGCCAGAAAACCGCCTTCGCCACAGGTGTTCTTTCCGATATCTACGCATTTCACCGCTACACCGGAAATTCCATTTTCCCTTCCTGCACTCAAGCCAAGCAGTATCAGAAGCAATTGTTCTGTTAAGCAGAACGATTTCACAACTGACTTATTTGGCCACCTACAAGCCCTTTACGCCCAGTAAATCCGGACAACGTTCGCTACCTCTGTATTACCGCGGCTGCTGGCACAGAGTTAGCCGTAGCTTCTTCCTTCGGTACCGTCAAATTTTGGCAATGTTAGTGCCAAAACCTTATTCCCAAACGAAAGAGGTTTACAATCCGAAGACCTTCATCCCTCACGCGGCGTCGCTCCATCACCCTTGCGGGCATTGTGGAAAATTCCCTACTGCTGCCTCCCGTAGGAGTCTGGACCGTGTCGCAGTTCCAGTGTGGCCGAACACCCTCTCAGGCCGGCTACCCGTAGCAGCCTTGGTAGGCCATTACCCTACCAACTAGCTGATGGGACATAGGCCAATCTTAAAACGACAGCTTATAAATAGAGGCCGCCCTTTAATTGCAGAAACTTGCGATCCCGCAATCACATCGGGTATTAGCTATCCTTTCGGATAGTTGTCCCCGTTTTTAAGGTATGTTACCTATGCATTACTCACCCGTTTGCCACTGAACACTTAACATTGCTGCTAAGTGTCCCGTTCGACTTGCATGTATTAGGCACGCCGCCAACGTTAGTCCTGAGCCAGAATCAAACTCTCCAATGAACTATTGATTCTGCTAACAGGCGAAACTCAATCTATTCTATAGTAATCTGGTAAAGAACAGACAATAATATCCTGTTCAAGGGATAATCTTGTTTTTTGCTTTCAGATGAAATTTGAAATTCATTCTGATTATCTGCGTATCCGGAAAAACCTTTTTATTCAAAAGATTTTTGCGGACACGCAAAAAACAGCGCAAACTATCCCTGTCACACTTTATGTGCTTTTAAGAACCTGCTCTGTAGTTTTGCTTAACTGCTAGCTACATTTAAACTTTACCAAAAACAACTTCTTTTGTCAACAAAAATTTTAAATTATTTTTAATTTATTTTTTGCCGCTTTAACAAGCTTGTTTTTAATTTCCGTTTGCGGTTTTTTTATTTACCCGCGCTGCTCTTAATTCTGTTTTAAAGAACTCGCTGATTCTTATTCATCAACGTGATAGCAATAATATCAAATTTGCAAATCCTTGTCAACAAAAAAAGTAAATTATTTTCAATTATTTTTAACCTTCAATTTCCATGTTATTGCGCTGTAATAACAGCATTATTTAATAATAATAACATGTATTATAAATAACGCATATAACCGTTATTTGAAAACAATATATTTTTCGGATGTAAAATAACTGTTATTACGGATAAAAAAAATCAGATTATTTTTTTCGGCTCACATGGTCTCTATATTAAGAATTAATTTGCGGCAGTACTTCTCTTATTTAAATCTTTCATATTATCCTTATTAAAATAAAAAAGGCCGCGGGGGTGCCCGCGGCCTTTGATATACACTTACCTAATTATAAACGTTTATAAAATTCTTCAACGTTTTTCAGATAATAATCAACATTAAAAATACCTTCTATTTCAGCTTTTGACATCTTTGAAACCACTTTTTCATCTTTTAAAAGTTTTGTTTTAAAATCCTCCGGATCGCCGGCCCATATTTTCATGGCGTTTGTCTGGACTATCTTATAGGCGTCTTCTCTTGATATACCCTTGGAAATAAGGGTTAAAAGCACCTGCTGGCTGAAAACAAGGCCTTTTAAATGGTTCATATTGCGTATCATATTCTTTGGAAACACGCTTAATTCTTCAATAATCCAGGTGCATTTGGCCAGCATGTAATCCAGAAGGATAAAACTGTCCGGAACCGCGATTCTTTCAACAGAACTGTGCGAAATGTCGCGTTCATGCCAAAGCGCTATATTTTCCATGGCAGCAAGGGCGTTTGTCCTTACAATCCTGGCAAGGCCTGACAGGTTTTCGCAGACCACAGGATTTCTTTTATGCGGCATAGCAGAGCTGCCTTTTTGACCCTTTGCGAATGGTTCTTCTGTCTCTAAAATCTCGCTGTGCTGCATTAACCTTAAATTCACGGTTATTTTTTCTATTGAAGCCGCGGCAACAGCCATAGTATTCATTAATGCCGCGTACCTGTCGCGCTGAATAATCTGATTTGCAATTTCCGCCCTTTTTAAACCCACTCTTGTAAGCGCGTCAAGTTCTATCGCCGGGTCTATATTGGCATAATTTCCGACAGCCCCGGATATTTTACCCACGCGGATTTCTTCTTTCGCGGAAATAAGCCTTTCTAAATTTCTTTTTCCCTCGAAGTACCACACAAGTACTTTAAGCCCGAATGTAATTGGTTCGGCGTGAATATTATGCGAACGCCCTATCATTACCGTATATTTATGCTTTACCGCAAGCTTTTTTAAGGCCGCTATAAGTTTTTTCTGCCCTTCTATAATAATATCACAGGCTTTTACCATCCTTAAAGCCATCGCTGAATCCACAAGGTCAGACGATGTCATTCCCATGTGGACAAAACGGGATGAAGGGCCCACGTGTTTTGAAACTGACGTAAGAAACGCTATTACGTCGTGCCTTACCACCGCTTCAATTTTTTCTATCTGCTTTACATTGTAAGCGGCTTTTTTCTTTATGATTGCAATATCCTTTTTGGGAATTTTTCCCTTTTTTGCCCATGCTTCGCATACGGCAACTTCCACATCCAGCCACGACTGATATTTGGCGTCTTCTGTCCATAAAGCGCCCATTTCCGGCCTTGTATATCTTGCTATCATTATTATTACCTCCTGATATTAAAAAGCCCCGCCTTTATCAGGCGGGGCTTTTTTTGCTTTTTATTTCAGCCCTTCTTTTGCCACAACTTCCGCAATCTGAACCGCGTTTAAAGCAGCGCCTTTTCTTAACTGGTCGCCCACCACCCACAGGTTGATCCCTTTGTCTATGGAGAAATCTTCCCTGATGCGGCCGACATAAACATCATCCTTGCCCGACACAAAAAGCGGCATTGGATATTTTTTATTGTGAATATCATCCTGCACGGTGACTCCCTGCGCTTTTTCAAGAAGCTCGCGCACTTCTTTTGCGGTAAGTTTCTTTTCCGTTTCAATATTAACGGATTCGGAATGCGAACGCAGGCACGGCACGCGGACCGTGGTCGCGGTTATCTGCATATCCGGCGCGTGCATTATCTTGCGGGTTTCGTTAACCATCTTCATTTCTTCTTTGGTATAACCGTCTTCATAGAATACGTCAATGTGCGGTATTAAATTAAAAAGAATCTGGTATGCGAACTTTTCAACTTTCGGTTCTTTTCCGGCGGCCCAGTCCTTAGCCTGCTGTTCCAGTTCCATCATACCTTTTGCTCCCGCGCCTGACGTTGCCTGATACGTTGAAACAACTATCCTTTTAATTTTTGCTTTGTCGTGTATCGGCTTTATCGGAACAAGCATAATGATGGTGGAACAGTTGGGATTCGCGATAATGCCCTTGTTAAGGCGTATGTCTTCCGGGTTTACTTCCGGCACCACAAGAGGCACATCATCATCCATCCTGAACGCGGAGCTGTTGTCAATTATAAGCGCCTTTGCGTCAAGTATGTGCTTTACATACTCTTTGCTGACTGACGCGCCTGCTGACGCAAGCACAATGTCAACGCCCTTAAATGAATCCGGGCTTAACACTTCTATTTCAACATCCCTGCCCTGATACTTCATTTTCTTGCCTTTTGAACGCTCTGATGCCAGAAACTTAATATCCTTTACCGGAAACTTTCTTTCTTCAAGTATGTCCCTCATTATCTCGCCAACCGCGCCGGTCGCGCCCATTATAGCGACATTATATTGTTTGCTCATCTGCTTTCTCCTTTATCTAATGTTTGTTTTATTTAACCAGCGATGCTACAAAATCGCCCATTTCTTTGGTGCCCATTCCCATTTTTCCGGCCGACATACTTTTGATTTTTCCGGATGCAAGCGCCGCTGTAACAGCGTTATCAATTGATTTTGCCATTTTTGTTTCGCCAAGCGTGTCCATCATCATGGCTCCGGCGTTTATCGCTGCAAGCGGGTTAATAACGTTCTTACCTGTGTACTTGGGTGCGGAACCGCCGATAGGTTCAAACATTGAAACGCCTTCGGGATTAATGTTTCCGCCGGCCGCTATTCCCATGCCGCCCTGAATCATGGCGCCAAGGTCGGTGATGATATCGCCGAACAGGTTTTCTGTCACGATAACGTCAAAAAATTCCGGGTTCTTTACAAACCACATTGTGGTCGCGTCCACGTGCGCGTAATCCTGCTTAATATCCTTATAATACTTATCGCCCATTTCCTTGTGCGCCCTTACCCACAGGTCTCCGCAGTTTGTTAACACATTATTTTTGTGGACAAGCGTAAGCATTTTCTTTTTGCTGTTTCTTTTCTTTGTAAATTCATACGCGTACTTTAAGCAGCGGTCAACTACAGGCCTTGTGTAAACCATAACCTGTGTGGCAACTTCGTTCTGCGTGCCTTTTTGCGCCACGCCGCCCATTCCTGTATATATACCGCCTGAATTTTCCCTTATAACGACAAAATCAATGTGTTCCGGTCCTTTGTCCTTAAGCGGCGTATCCACGTTGGGATAAAGTTTTACAGGCCTTAAGTTGATGTACTGATCAAGGGCAAAACGTAATTTTAAAAGTATACCCAGTTCCAGAATTCCCGGCTTTACATCAGGATGGCCAATGGCGCCAAGATAAATTGCGTCTGACTTTTTTAATTCCTCTATCGCGGAATCCGGAAGCGTTTCGCCTGTCTTTTTATACCGCTCGCCTCCAAAATCATATTTCTCGAGATTTAACTTTACCCCGTATTTTTCGCCTGCTGTTTTTAATACCTTTAAACCTTCAGCCAGGACTTCAGGGCCTGTGCCGTCTCCGGGCATTAAAGCTATGTTGTACGACTTTGACTTGGACTTGGCCATTTCTGATTCTCCTCTCAATTTGTTCAGTTTTTTATCTGATTTTTAATTTCTTATTTAATCTTATACTTTGTTTTCGCAAATTTTAAAAGGCCGCCCGCTTCCACAAGTTCCTGCATAAAAGGCGGAATGGGTTTTACTTTGTATGTTTCATTTTTTGTAATATTGGTGATAATACCTTTGGCCGCGTCAATTTCCACTGTATCGCCTTCGGCTATCTTCGCGGACGCTTCTTCGGATTCAAATATCGGCAGCCCGATATTGAATGAATTCCTGTAAAAAATTCTGGCAAAATCTTTGGCTATTACGCATGACACGCCGACAGCTTTAATTGCCACAGGCGCGTGCTCGCGCGAGCTTCCGCAGCCAAAGTTTTTTCCCGCCACGATAACATCTCCCTTGCCCACCTTGCCGGCAAAGGTTTTATCCGCGTCTTCCATGCAATGCTTTGCAAGTTCAGCCGGGTCGGATGTGTTTAAATACCTTGCAGGTATTATAAGGTCCGTATCCACGTCATCTTTAAACTTCCATACTTTCCCTTTTATGTTCATGTTATCCTCCGTTATTTTTTAATCTCATCAGGTGTGCCTATCCTGCCAAGGATGGCCGATGCCGCGGCTACAGCGGGCGATGAAAGATATACGGACGATTCCGTATGCCCCATCCTTCCCACAAAATTCCTGTTTGTTGTTGATATTGCAACTTCGCCTTTTGCCAGAATTCCCATGTGTCCGCCAAGGCACGGCCCGCATGTGGGCATGCTGAATATGGCGCCGGCGCCCACAAAAATATCCACAAGCCCTTCGTGTATAGCCTGCATATAAATCTCTTTTGTCCCCGGGAATATAAGGCACCTTACGCGGGAATTAATCTTTTTGCCTTTTAAAATCTTTGCCGCAATCCTTAAATCTTCAATCCTTCCGTTTGTGCAGGAACCTATAACCGACTGGTCAACCGCTATTTTGGAAAGCTTTGAAGCCGGTTTTGTATTTTCCGGCAGGTGCGGGCACGATACCACGGGCTCTATTTTAGAGCAGTCGTATTCAATAACGTTTTCATATTTCGCGTCCTTATCGCTTGTGAAAATCTTCCACTTGTGTTCGGCGCGTTTTTTTACGTATTCAATCGTTGTATCGTCCGGATTCATAAGGCCGGCTTTGCCGCCTGCTTCAATTGCCATGTTTGAAATGGTAAGCCTTGCGTCCATGGACAGTTTGTCAATCACCGGGCCTGTAAATTCCATTGCCTTATAAAGCGCCCCGTCAACTCCGATATCGCCTATGGTGTAAAGTATCAAATCTTTTGAACTTACCCATTTATTAAGCTTGCCTTTATATACAAATTTTATTGAAGGCGGCACCTTAAACCATGCCTTTCCTGTCATCATGCCGAAAGCCGCGTCTGTTGAACCCACTCCCGTTGCAAACGCGCCAAGCGCGCCGTATGTGCAGGTATGCGAATCCGCGCCTATTACAAGGTCTCCCGGCACCACTACGCCCTGTTCCGGCAGAAGCGCGTGCTCTATTCCTACGTCTGACTGGTCGTAATAATGCGTAAGCTTCTGCTCGCGCGCGAATTCCCTTAACATCTTTGCCTGCTCCGCGGACTTGATATCCTTGTTCGGCGTAAAGTGGTCCGGAACAAGCGCGACTTTTGTGCGGTCCCACACTTTTGTGGCGCCGGCGCTTTTAAATTCCTTTATGGCTATCGGCGCGGTTATGTCGTTTGCCAGGACAAGGTCAATATCCGCAATTACAAGTTCCCCCGGTTCAACGTGCTTTTTTCCGCTTTTGGCGGCCAATATCTTTTCCGCAATATTCATTCCCATTTTACCGTTCTCCTTTGGCTTATTTTATTTTTTCGCCGCTTTTTTCTTATTAGCCTTTTTAACCGCCGCTTTTGATTCAGCTTTTTTGCCGGTTTCTTTTTCCAGTTTTGTTATTGCCGAAAGGTATGCTTTCGCGCTGGCTTCAAGAATATCCGTGGAAGCGCCTCGGCCTGTCACTTCGTTATTATCCCTTGATATCCTTACATTTACTTCTCCCATTGCTTCAGTGCCTTTGGTGACGGCTTTAATCTGGTAGTCGGTTAGTTTAATGTTTTCTTCTCCGGTTGCTTCATTTATCGCCTTAAACATCGCGTCCACCGGACCGTCGCCTGTAGCGGCCTTTGTGTTTTTGTTTCCGTCTTTGCTTATTTCTATTGTCGCTGTCGGCACTATCTTATTGCCGGTTGCAACGTAAATATAATCAAGGTTGTAAATGCCGTGAGAGCTTGCATCATTGCCTTCCATCATATGGACAAGGTCTTCGTCAAAAACCTCTTTCTTCTTGTCCGCTATTGTAAGAAATTTCGCGTACGTGTCGGGCAGCTGCGCTTCGCCTATCTTATAGCCAAGATAGTTCAGCCTGTGCTGCAGCGCATGTTTGCCCGAGCGCGCGGTTAAAACAAGTTCGTGTCCCGGAATGCCTATTGACTGCGGGGTCATTATACCGAACGTGGATTCGTGCTTTAAAATCGCGTCCTGATGAATTCCGGAAGCGTGCGCGAACGCGTTTTCACCGACAACAGATTTATTCGGCTGCACGGGCATTCCCGTAAGCCTTGTTACAAGCTTTGATGTCCTGTAAATCTCTTCGGTATTTATGTTTGTAGTGGTCCTGTAAATATCGTTTCTGACTTTCATGGTCATTACAATTTCTTCCAGCGCCGCGTTGCCCGCGCGTTCACCCAGGCCGTTAATGGTACATTCAACCTGCCTGGCGCCGTTTAATACGGCCATAAGGGAATTGGCCGTTGCCATTCCAAGGTCATT
Source organism: bacterium (assembly GCA_029565735.1). Taxonomy (GTDB): domain Bacteria; phylum Oederibacteriota; class PGYV01; order PGYV01; family PGYV01; genus PGYV01. The sequence continues at coordinate 32,681 of JAKQNO010000034.1, read as the reverse complement.
GTGGCAGTGAACCGCTATCACGGCCTTGTTTATATTTGGGACGGTATTCATAAGTTTTTTAATCAGATTGCCGTATTCATAAGGTTCCGCGTAGCCGACAGAGTCCGGAATGTCAACAGTGCTTGCGCCCGCCTTAATAGTCTCTTCAACAATCCTGCAAAGATAATCAAAATCAGTGCGCGTCGCGTCCATTGCCGAAAATTCAACATCGCCGCAGTAATTTCTTGCGTATTTAACGGCGTCAATTGCCCTGCGCAGAACCTCTTCTTCTGTGGTGCGCGTTATGTAATGCACATGCTGCGGGGACGTGCCGATAAAGGTGTGTATACGGCCTTTGCTTGTCTTTTTAAACGCTTCCCTGCACGCGTCTATATCTTTGCGCACGGCGCGGCAAAGCCCGGCTATGATAGGTTTCTTTACGGCTTTTGCTATTTCGGAAACCGAAATTAAATCTCCCGGCGAGGACATTGGAAACCCCGCTTCTATGACATCAACCCCAAGCTTTTCAAGCTGAAGGGCTATCTGTATTTTTTCATTTTTTGTAAGCGACGCTCCCGGTACCTGTTCTCCGTCCCTTAAGGTTGTGTCAAATATGATAACTTTATCCTGTGCCATCGGTAATCTCCTTATATTTTACTGTTTAGGCGGAAGAAAGCGCGGGTTCAACCGCGCTTTCTTCCGGATATAAAATTTTTACTTTGCCTTCTTCGCGGATTTCTTAACCGCTTTTTTATTTCCTTCGATAAGCGATTTGTGTTTCCATGACATCATAGCCCTTAGCTTTGCGCCCACTTTTTCTATCTGGTGGTTCGCGTCTTTTTCCAGAAGCCTGTTAAAGTTCGGTTTTCCCGCCCTGTATTCAGCCATCCATTCTTTCGCGAACTGGCCGGACTGGATTTCCTGCAGGCATTTCTTCATTTCTTTCTTTGTCTCCGCGTTTACTATCCTTGGCCCGCGTGTTATGTCGCCGTATTTCGCTGTGTCAGAAATTGAATACCTCATATTGGCTATTCCGCCTTCATAAATTAAATCAACGATAAGCTTTGTTTCGTGAAGGCATTCAAAATACGCCATTTCAGGGGCATAGCCCGCTTCCACAAGCGTTTCAAAACCCGCCATAATCAAAGAGCTGATTCCGCCGCAAAGCACAACCTGTTCGCCGAAAAGGTCTGTTTCGCACTCTTCTTTGAATGTTGTTTCAAGAACGCCCGCCCTTGTGCCGCCGATTGCCTTGGCATAAGAGAGCGCTATCTTTCTTGCGTTGCCCGTAAAGTCCTGATAAATGGCGATAAGCGACGGAACGCCTTTTCCTTCGGTGTAAACCCTGCGTACCATATGTCCCGGCCCTTTGGGCGCAATCATGATAATGTCAACATTTTTAGGCGCCTTGATTTCCTTAAAGTGAATGCTGAAACCGTGGGCAAATGCTAGCGCTTTGCCTTCTGTCAGGTACTTTTCTATATGCGCGTAATAAATTTCCGACTGCGTCTGGTCCGGAACAAGCATCATAATTACGTCCGCTTCTTTTGCCGCCTGTTCAATTTCAACAACCTTTAAGCCGGCTTTTTTCGCTTCCGCCCAGTGTTTGGATGTCTTTCTTAATCCTACCCTTACGTCTATTCCGCTGTCTTTCATGTTCAGGGAATGCGCATGGCCCTGCGAGCCATAACCGATAACCGCCACTTTTTTGCCTTTCAATACCTTTAAATCCGCGTCTTTGTCATAATACGTTTTCATTTCTTATTTCTCCCTTCAAAAAGTTTTTTATATTTCTTTTTTTCTTTATCTTTTTCCCCTGGTAAGCGCCACCGCGCCGGTCCTTGACATTTCCTGTATGCCGAAAGGTTTTACAAGGTCAGTAAGCGCCGTTATCTTTTCATCCGTTCCGGTCACTTCAATCATATAGGTTTCGTTTGTAGCGTCCACTATCCTTGCCCTGAATACGTTTACAACATTCATAAGCTCTGTCTTGTCTTTTCCCGCCACATTAACCTTTATAAGCGCAAGCTCCCTTTCTACGTAACTTTCCTGCGACATATCCACAACTTTAATAACGTCAATTAACTTGTTTAACTGCTTTACAATCTGGTCAAGCACAAGTTCGTCGCCGGTTGCCATAATGGTCATGCGCGATGTTGATTTGTCCTCTGTCTCGCCTACCGCAAGCGAATCTATGTTGTACGCGCGGCCGGAAAAAAGGCCCGCTATCCTTGCCAGGACTCCCGGCTGGTTTTCAACTATTACGGATATCGTCTTTGTTTTTGTCATGTCAGTTCACCCTGCCGGCCTTTTAAGCCAGCTCTCCTTCTATCATTTTTCCAAGCGCGGCGCCTGCCGGAACCATAGGCCATACGTTTTCTTCACGCGCCGTGATAAAGTCCATTATCACCGGCCCGTCATACGCAAACGCCTCTTTAAGGGCTTTTTCCACATCCTGTTTTTTCTCAATCCTTATCCCTTTGGCGCCATATGCTTCGGCAAGTTTTACAAAGTCAACGCTGTGGTCAATTATTGTGTGCGAATAACGTTTGCCGTAGAACAGTTCCTGCCACTGCCTTACCATACCAAGATATCCGTTGTCCAGGATAACAACCTTAACCGGGAATTTATACTTAACAGCGGTTGCAAGCTCCTGAATATTCATCTGAATGGAACCGTCACCGGCTATGTCTATGACAAGCTTGCCCGGGTTGCCGGCCTGCGCGCCTATTGCCGCGGGGAAACCATAACCCATTGTGCCAAGCCCGCCGGACGTTAAAAATGTCCTGTTTTTCCTGAATCCGTAAAACTGCGCGGCCCACATCTGATGCTGCCCCACTTCGGTGGTTATTATTGTATCGTCTTTTACCATCTGCGATATTTTCTGTATTACATACTGCGGCTTTATTTCCGAATCACTGTCGCGGTACGTAAGCGGAAAATCCTTTTTCCACTGTTCTATCTGCGTAAGCCATTCTTTATGCTCTTTTTTCTTAACCTCTTTTGTAAGCTCCGGAAGTATATTCTTTGCGGAACCCACAATAGGCAGGTCAACTTTTATTATCTTGCTTATCGCGGAAGGGTCTATATCAATGTGGATTATATCCGCGTGCGGCGCGAAGTCCGCCACCTTTCCCGTTACCCTGTCGTCAAAACGCGCGCCAACCGCAATTAACAAATCCGATTCCTGAACAGCGTAATTGGCATACTTTGTGCCGTGCATTCCAAGCATTCCAAGGCCTAACCTGTGGCCCGCGGGCAGCGTGTCCATTGCCATAAGCGTTGTGGTTATCGGGATATCCGCTTTTTCCGCGAACTTAATAAGCTCTTCAGACGCGTTTGAAAGCGTAACCCCGCCGCCCACGTACAAAAGCGGCCTCTGCGCTTTTTCTATCATCTCCGCGGCTTTCTTTATCTGCACCTTGCTGCCTTCATAAGTGGGTTTATATCCCCTTAAGAGCGGCTGGTCAGGATACTTTGAAAATTCCATCTGTGAAGTAAAAACATCTTTGGGCAAATCAACCAGAACAGGCCCCGGCCTTCCGGTGGACGCTATGTGAAAAGCGTTTTTAATTGTCTGCGCAAGGTCCTTTATGTCTTTTACAAGATAGTTGTGCTTTACTATCGGGCGGGTTATTCCCACCATATCAGCTTCCTGAAAAGCGTCGTTGCCTATAAGCGGTGTGTTAACCTGGCCCGTCAAAGCAACCATGGGGATTGAATCCATGTACGCTGTGGCAATGCCGGTAACAAGGTTTGTCGCGCCGGGCCCTGATGTCGCAAGGCAAACGCCCGTCTTTCCTGTGGATCGTGAATAACCGTCCGCCATATGCGCGGCGCCCTGTTCATGGCGCACAAGCACAAGCTTTATATCTTTTTCGCTGTATATCTCATCAAACAAAGGCAGTACAACGCCTCCGGGATATCCGAATATGGTGTCCACGCCCTCTTTTTTCAGGCATTCAAGCAATATTTTCGCGCCGTTCATAAATGTCTCCTTGTATTTATTTTTTAATCTTTAAAAACCGCGCCTGTTGACGCGGATGTCACGCTTTTCGCGTAGCGGTAAATAACCCCTGTTTTAATCTTTGGTTCGGGGCATTTCCACGCTTCAAATCTTTTCTTTATCTCATCCTGAGAAACCTTTAATTCAAGTTTCTTCTCCGGAATATTTATCTCAATTACGTCGCCTTCTTTTACCACAGCTATTACGCCGCCTTCCATTGCTTCGGGCGATACGTGGCCGATTGCGGCTCCGCGAGTTCCGCCGGAAAACCTGCCGTCGGTTAAAAGCGCGACTTCTTTATCCAATCCCATGCCTGCTATTGCCGCGGTGGGCGCAAGCATTTCGCGCATTCCGGGGCCGCCTTTGGGGCCTTCGTACCTTATCACCACTACATCACCGGGCTTGATTTTTTTCCCAAGAATCGCTTTCTGAGCTTCTTCTTCGGATTCAAAAACCCTTGCCCTGGCCTCCCTTTTCATCATCTCCGGCGCAACAGCCGCCTGTTTTACAACAGCGCCGTTGGGAGCTAAATTTCCAAACAGTATGGCAAGGCCGCCTTTTGGCGAATACGCGTTATCAGGCGTCCTTATTACGTTTGGATTTATGTTTTCAACATCTTTAATATTGTCTTTTATCTTTTTGCCTGTAACAGTCATAAGGTCAAGGTGCACAAGGTTCTTTTTTGCAAGTTCTTTTATAACCGCCTGAACTCCGCCCGCTTCATAAAGGTCCTGTATGTAATGCTGTCCGCCTGTGGGTAAAAGCGCGGGCGACAATTTGCATAACGTGGGCGTTTTGTCGCTTATGGCGTTTATTTTTTCAAGGCTGAATTCAAAACCCGCTTCGTGCGCTATTGCCGGCAGGTGAAGTATTGTGTTTGTGGAACCGCCAAGCGCCACGTCAAGCGTAAACGCGTTTTCAAACGCTTTTTCGGTAAGTATGTCGCGCGGCTTAATATCTTTTTCAACCATCTCCATAACCTGCATGCCTGCTGTCTTTGCAAGCCTTATCCTTTCGGAATAAACAGCGGGAATTGTGCCGTTTCCGGGCAGTCCCAATCCCAGCACTTCTGTCATGCAGTTCATTGTGTTCGCGGTAAACATTCCGGAGCATGAACCGCACGTCGGGCAGCTTACGTTTTCTATCGCTTCGAGTTCTTTCTCTGTTATCTTTCCGTTTGCGCATTCGCCCACAGCTTCAAAACCGCCGGAAATCAGGTCATAGCTTTTGCCTTTGTATTTACCCGCAAGCATTGCGCCGCCGCTTACAAATACGCTTGGAACATTCAACCGCGCGGCAGCCATAAGCATTCCCGGAACCACTTTGTCGCAGTTTGGTATAAAAACAATTCCGTCAAAAGGATAAGCCATTCCCATTATTTCAATGCTGTCCGCTATATATTCGCGGGATACAAGCGAGTATTTCATTCCCTGATGTCCCATCGCGATTCCGTCGCATACGCCTATTGCCGGAAATTCCATGGGAGTTCCGCCCGCCATTCTTACGCCGGCTTTAACGGCTTCAGCAATTGTCCGCAGGTGAATATGCCCCGGTATTAATTCATTAAAAGAATTTACAACGCCGATTATAGGCCTTTTTAATTCTTCATCAGTGTAGCCGATGGCCTTAAAAAGTGACCTGTGCGGAGCCCGCTCCGGGCCTTTTGTCATCTTATCGCTTCTCATATTTTTCCTCCTGTTTATATGGCTTTTTAATCTTTGTTTCAAAAGATAAAACTTAAAAATTATATCAAAAAACTGCTCCTGCTTCAACAGGAAAACCCTTAAAATATAAGGTTTTTTTACCGTAAAACACGTGCAAAAACACCGCAAAATAGACCTTTTACGGCGCAAAAATCGTTTTGATTGGGTTAGTTAAAGATGGTGCCGGATTTTTGCGCCCAGTTGTCCGTTAAAGGACGACTGTAAGTCGCACTAATCCGACTAGAAGGACTGTGACTGTTAGTAAAAGGGTTGTGGAGGACAGAATGGTTGCAGCGTTTATTTTTGCTATTGCCGCGTGTGCCATTTGTTTCCTCCGTTAAATTTTTATTGATGTAACATTTATAACACCGCAGGGTTTATTTGTCAAACAAATATTTAATTTTTTATAATCTGCTGTTTTCTTTCACTTCCCAATGCCCGCCTTTATCCCCGCCTATCCTTTTCAGCAGTCCAGCTTTTTTAAGCGCGGAAATCTGTTTTTCAACACCGCGGCTTGTAATGCCAAGTATTTCAGCTGCCTGCGCGGCTGACATCTTCGAATTCTTCCTGAACATAGCAAGAATTTTCTCCGAACTTTTCTCCGAACTTTTCTCCGAACTTTTCTCCGAACTTTCTAATACTGTTTTTCCAGTTGCCTTAAGCTGTTTTTTCAGCCCCTCGCAGAAATATTCAATCCACTGCGTTAAATCCGGAGCTCCGCCCGTATCCCTTGCCGACTGAATTGCATTATAATATTTAAGCCTGTTTTTATCATAGTATTCCGACAGCGTAAAAAGCCTGTTAAAATCATATCCGGCAGAGAATAAAATAAGCATCGACAGAATCCTTGCCGCCCTGCCATTACCATCCCTGAACGGGTGTATATGTACAAGCCAGAACTGCGCAATAGCGGATTTTACAACAGGATGCAGTTCATCTTTTTTGGACAGCCACAGCGAAAAATCTTTCATAAGCGCCGGCACTTTATCAGGCGGCGGCGGAGTGTATACAATATCTCCGGTAGCGGAATTAACAACATAATTTTGTTTTGTCCTGTATTTACCGGGGGATGCTTCTTCTCCCCTGACACCTTTTACAAGTATTGAATGGTATTTTTTAATATCCGCTTCCCCGATTCTGACTCTTCCTGTCCCGGATGCCAGGTTAAATGCTTTCATGTAATTCAATAATTCAAGCGCGTCATTTCTGCGGGTTCCTTTTTGGTTATTATGGAGAAGTATGTTTTCTGACTGTTTTAGCGTAAGCGTCGTGCCTTCTATGTGGGTGGAATAATGCGATTCATATGCCGCACTTAGTTTTCTAAGCTTTTCAAGGCCTGCTTTATTTATACTGATAGCTTCAAGCACACCTTTAACGCGCTCTATTTCCGATATGCACTTTAATGTCTTTTGTGTGATTTCGAAATCAAACTTCATTTAACCCTCTTGTTCGTTTTGTTTATTATAACATTAATAACAAGTATTTATCCTGCCAGGAATACAGGCTGCCAAGTACGCTTCTATAATAGTTTAAGCTTAACATCCGCCCTTACATTCAAGGCAGACGTTATCCGGCTAAGCGTATCAAGAGTGATATTCTGATTCCCCATTTCAATCCTTGATATCTGCTGCTGCGGCATCTTCAGTTTATCGGCAAGTTTTTTCTGTGAGATATGCCTCTTGTTTCTCGCTTCATAAAGTTCATGGGCAAGCTGAAGGCGCAGGCCTTCGGCTTCATAAGCATCTTTAAATGTCTTATTTTTAAGTTTCCGTTTTAATACATTATCAAAAAACTTGTCCTCATCAACCAGTTTAATTTTTTTCATATAATCACTTCTCCCTTTTCAATTCTTTCAATAAAATCTTTCATTCTGTTTTCCGCGGTTTCTATATCGCTACGGTTTAACTTTTGAGTCTTTTTCTTAAAAGCGTGCAAAAGAACAACACGCTCGCCAAAATTAAAATAATACAATATCCTGAAATTGTCCTGCACTGCTTCAACCCTTAATTCATATATCTTTTCTGTAATCTTTGCCGCATGAGGCCTGTGCAGCATATAACCTTGCTCCCGCAGCATTGAAATATTGCGGTATATCTTTGCCTGTTCCTTTTCCCCCTGCTCTTCAATAAACTCAAACACAGGTTTCCTGCCCGACCTTGTAAAATAGTAAATTACTTTCATCTCTGTCCCTCTATGTTTTATTCAAATTAATTATACATCATATATGATGTTATGTCAACTCTCCGTTATTATGCGTTTTTCCTTTTCCTTGCCGTAAATTTTTCCGATGACAGCTCTTCAATAAACTTTCTTAAAACCCTGCCGCGCCTTAATATGTCCTCTTCGCTTACATCTTCCATCTTCTTCCATAATTCAATATCATTGCCTGATTCTATTATACCCTTTACTTTCTCAAAGATATCCTTATCCAGCGCTTTGCATTCCCACTGAAATTTTGCCAGCGCAAACCAGAAGTTATTTGATTCTTCCGGGTCCGCCGACAGTTCTTTGTATTCCTTTAAAATATCAGCGGTAATATCTTTGACTTCCTCGCCGTCATCATATTGTTCAAAAAACGCGTCTCTTATTGTCTCGTATGTGTCATTTGCCGAAAGTGCCGTTCCCCACGATGCCATATATTATCTCCTGTTATATATTTAAAAGTTTCAGTTCTTCTTCAGTCAGAATAACGCCCGCTGAAGCCGCGTTTACAGCCGCCTGTTTCGCGCTGCGCGCCCCGCAGATAGCCGCAGTAACAGCGCTGTTTGAAAGGGTCCACGCCACGGCTATATTTGAAACAGCGCATCCCCTTTTTTCCGCCATAGGTTTCATAAGCTCAACCAGATGCAGCGCATTTTCCAGATTACTTCCCTTAAACATACCATCAGTTTTCCTGTGATCGGTATCAGCAAATGCCGATACATTGTCTTTATTATATTTGCCTGACAACAGCCCTTTTGCCATGGGGCTGTAAACAATAATACCGATATTATTATCTTTACAGAACTTAAAATCCATTTCCGCTTCCCTGCGCATTAAACTATAAGGCGGCTGCAAAGATGTTATTGGCAATATTGTCATTGCGCGTTTCATCTGCGCAGTATTAAAATTAGACACTCCCGCGTATTTTATCTTTCCTGCTTTTACAAGGCTGCCTATTGCCTCCCACGCCTCTTCAATTTTCTCATCAGGCTGCGGCCAGTGAATCTGATAAAGGTCTATATAATCAGAGCCAAGCCTTTTTAAACTGTCTTCACACTCTTTTAATATGGATTCTTTATCCAGCACCGCTGACAGATTGCCATTATTATCCCATACCCTTCCGCATTTGGTAAAAATATATACTTTATCGCGTTTGCCTTTAATTGCTTTCCCAAGGACGGTTTCGGCATGGCCAAGCCCGTACGCGGGCGCTGTATCCACCCAGTTAATTCCGCATTCAAGTGAAGCATTAACCGCGTTTATGGTTTCATTGTCATCCTGCGGCCCCCACGCGAACTTCCACCCTTCGCCGCCTGTGGCAAACATTCCCAGGCCTATAACGGAGATGTTCATATCCGAATTTCCAAGTTTTTTAAATATCACGTTTTAACTCCCGTAAAATAAAAAAGCCCGAACCTTTCGGCCCGGGCTTTTTGTATATAAGAGGTATTACCTCTTGCTGAACTGGAATGACCTTCTTGCTTTCTTTTTACCGTATTTCTTTCTTTCAACCATTCTGTCATCGCGCATTAAAAATCCGCCCCTTGAAAGGACAGTGTGCGTGTTTTCATCTGTTTTTGAAAGCGCCCTTGCAACGCCCATCCTTATCGCGCCGGCCTGGCCTGTCTGCCCGCCGCCGATGGTTTTGCAGGTAATATCATATTTGCCCGAAGCTGTTATCGCTTCAAGCGGTTCCATTAAATGGTCAATATGCGTGCTTCTGTTAAAAAATTCTTTTACGTCTTTTCCGTTAACGGTAACTTTTCCGCTGCCGCTTTTCACCCATACTTTTGCAATGGATGTTTTTCTTCTTCCTGTTCCATATAATACTGAAGCCAATTTAAGTTTCCTCCTTATTTAAGTTCTAACGGTTTGATTGATGTATATGTATGCTTTGGGCCTTTAAAAATCCTTAACTTTGTAAGCATTTCTTTGCCAAGCCTGTTTTTCGGAAGCATTCCCTTTACCGCTTCTTCAAGCACTTTTTCCGGCCTTCTTGCCATAAGGGCTTCAAAACTTTCTTCCCTGAAACCGTCCGGATAGCCGCTGTGTGTCTGATAAACTTTCTTTTCCATCTTTTTACCGGTAAGGATTAACTTTTCCACGTTTACAACTATAACAAAATCCCCCGTATCAACCTGGGGTGTATAAGTTGCCTTGTGTTTGCCCCTTAAAACAGAGGCTATCCTTGAAGCCATACGGCCAAGCACTTTGCCGTCCGCGTCAACGATGTACCATTTTCTCTGAACTGTTTCCTTTGTTGCGATGAAAGTCTTCATTTTAAACAAAATCCTCCTGATCAAATAAAAAAAAGTTCCTTATTCAAATACCTTTTAAGGATAAAGAAATATATAACATTAACAAATAATTGTCAACACTTATTTCCCGCGGTTTTATTCTTGGTACCTTTCCCATTTGACCACAGTTCCTATTTCAGGTTTTTCTTTAACGGGATTTTCGTCCGGAATCCCTATTGCAATACTGCATATAAGCCTGAATCCGGAAGGCGCTTCAAGGTATTTAAGCACTTCTTCGCAGTAATCTTTCTTATCCCCGGCTATCCAGCACGCGCCAAAACCAAGCGCGCGCACGGCAAGAAGGATATTCTGCGCGGCGGCGCATCCGTCTTCAAGGTAGTATTTTGTATCTTCGCATATAATTACAATCGCCGCGGAAGCATCGGCCAGAAACCTGCCGTTATTTCCTATTATTTTTTCAAGCCCGATGATTCTGTCTTTTTCGGTTAATATTACAAACTTCCACGGATTGACAGATCTTGCGCTTGGCGCGCAGCTGCCCGCCTGTGCTATCTTTAACAGGTCTTCTTTTGATATTACACCGCTTTTTTTATACCTGCGGATGCTGCGCCTTGTTTTTACAGTTTCAAAAAAATCCATACGCTATCCCCTCCGCTTTTTTTTGACAAGTTTTTTGACGTAATCAAGTTCATCCTGTTTTGATTTTAACTTCCCGTTTAGTTTTGCTTCCAGGACTTTCGCAATTACCTTTCCGTATTCGGGCCCTGTTTTTATATTCATCTGCTTTAAATCAGACCCGGAAATTTCAGGTTTTATATTTTTAAGGTTATGCAGGTAGTTTTCTATCCTGTTTTTTACATAGTCGCTGTCGCAGGCGGCCATAAAATAATACAAAGTTTCTTCGGGATAGCCGTTTAAAAGAAAATAAATTTCGCTGTTTTCCGCCGCTTTTTTATGTAATCCTTTAAAAACTTTATCCAAATCGTCTTTTCCCGAAATCACCGCCGCGCGCCATTCGGATTTAAATTTTAACTTATCAACCAACAGCACAAATTCTTCCCTTGGCATATTGTATGTAAAAATCATAAAGTATACCAGCGGACGTAATTTTAAAGGGACAAAAGCCGCGGCTTTCTGATATATTCTTTCCACGGTAAGGTCAATTTTGAATTTTTTCCCCAGCCTTGCAAGTATATTAAGGTCGTGCATACGCTTGAACACTTTAAACGGATTTGCTTCCTCAAGGGATACAAACAGTTCGTCTTTTATCCTCTCGCCCGGAAGGTTTTCAAAAATATTGTATTTAAGCGTCTGCTCAATAAAACGCATGGTGTTTTCCTCTATCTTAAAATTATATCTCTGTTCAAAACGCACGGCCCTTAAAATCCTTGTAGGGTCATCAATAAAACTCATATTATAAAGCGTCCTTATAATTCCTTTCTGAAGGTCTTCAAAACCGTTGAAATAATCGTTAAAGCGCCCAAAATAGCTCCTGTTTATCTGAACCGCCATCGCGTTTATTGTAAAATCCCTTCTGTAAAGGTCGTATCTGATGGGGGTAAATTCTATTTCAGGAAGCGCCGCGGGAAATTCATAAAATTCAGCGCGCGCGCTGGTGACGTCTATACGCCTGCCCTTATCAAGAAAAACCTTGCCTGTCTTGAATCTTTCAAACCCTTTATACGCGCCGCCCATTTTATCCGCAAGGAATCGCGCAAACTGCATGCCGTCGCCTTCAACGGTGATATCAACATCCATATCTTTTTCATTCAGAAACAGATCCCTTACAATACCGCCCACAAGATACGCGTTAACACCCATTTCATCGGCATATTCCCCTATTTTCATAATAAGGCCGTAAGTGTCCTTATCAAGCTTTTCTTCCATCTTATCTTTCATATTAATATCTTTTTCGTGAAAAATAATTTTCTCTTTTTTAATCGGCTTTTCTTTATACAGGAACTCAAAAATATCAGCCCTTGTCAGTATACCGGTCAGTTTCCCGTCTTTTACAACAGGCAGATGCCCTATGTTGTATTTAATCATAAGCTGCTGCGCCTGCGGTATGGAAAAGTTTTCTTCGGCGGTAATTACATTGCCGCTCATATAACCGCTTACAGGTATTGAACCAAGGTTGTGAAGTATCCCTTTTTCAATGTCTTCCTTGGTTATAAATCCTGTAAGTTTATCAGATGCCACTATCGGCAGCCCGTTATTGTTGAACCTTATGCATATCCTGTAGGCCTCTTCCATTGTCAACTCCGGCGATATCGCGCGCACCGGAGAAGTCATAATATCCGCAACCGTAAACCTGTCGCTTACAGTTTCCAGAATCGCCCCGTATACCCTGTCGCGTATGCCTTTTATGGCAACGCCTTTTTTCACCGGTATCACGGCCGCGGCCGCTGTCTTATGCCCGCCGCCCTGAAACTGAAGCACCACCCTGCTTATGTCAATTTTTTCATCGCTGCTTCTGCCCACCACAAATATCTTATTTCCCATCTGAACCACCGACACAACGGCGTCAGCCGCGTTCATGCTCATAATATGCGAAGTGACATCGGAAAGCTGCTGCACGTGTTCGGTTAAGCGCGCGTAAGTTAAAAGTATCTTATGCCCGCGGATATCAAAAACCTGCAGGTTTTTAAGAAGCCTGTCAAAAAGCTTGATCTGCGGGGTTTCAAAATGTTCTTTTAAAAAGTCGGAAAAAGCCTTCATGTTGACATTCTTTTCCATAAGCTTCGCGGCAACCTTCATGTCCGTAGGCGTGGTGTTAATGCTTGTAAAACTTGAAGTATCCGCGAATATCCCAAGCATAAAAAGCATGGCTTCTTCGTTTGTAATTTCAATTCCCCTGTTTAAAAGTTCTTCAACAAAATAAGTGGTGCAGGCGCCGTAATTGATTTTTACGGTCCTGATATTCTGCCCGTTAAGTTTGTCTTCCATGGAATGGTGGTCGTATATTATGGTTTCCAGGTTCTTTTCTTCTATCACTTTTTTAAGCTGCGGGGAAAGCACGCGCGACATGGCGTCAACAATAATAACCTTTTCCGCCTTTGAAAAGTCAACATCCTTGTCCTTTAAAATCTTAAACCTGTGCTTGAAAAAAGTATAAAAACGCCTGACTTCGGGGCCAAAGCTCCACGGCAGATACATAACCGCGCCTTCATTAAGTTTTGACGCTGCCACCATTGACGCCAGCCCGTCAAAATCAAGGTTATAATGCGAAGTTATTATTTTCAATTATTTTTTCCTCTTATGCGAGCCGACAATTTCATAGCCGTAGGAATTTGTGCCAAGCGTCTTTCCTTTGGCATCCTTAAGCGTAAGTCGCATTGTGTAATTTCCGGGTTTATCATTGTCAGCCGCTTTAAACGAATTATTGGCAATATCAGGCACGCCTTCAAAGGGGCGCGCAAGAGAGTCGGCCATAATGTCGGGGAGTTTTTTGGTTCCCGAGAAACAGGTTTTATTATCGGGGCCGGTTATTGAAATATTAAGCGCTGTATTTTTCAAAACAGCCGGGGTGTCGTTTATGACAAAAACCATGCTCCACAACTGTCCAAAACCTACGTCGTCGCCCTGTGCTATCCTTGTGGTAAAAAGCCTGTATCCGGGAAGCACCGGCTGCATGGCCTGTTTAAGCGCGAAATAGCCCTTTTTGGGATTTCTGTAATAGTCCACCACCGCCCATGTTATGGAAGGCCAGCATTCACAGAACATAAACTGCAGAAGGCCGTTTAGATTTTTATACCGCATCAGCCTGAAAGTTTCTGTCTGTTCCTTTAAAAGCCGCGCCTGATAAAGCTGCGAACTTTCAATAAACTCTTCAAGCGTTGTGTCCTTTTCCAGCCGGGCAATGTCAAAATTGGTCTTAAACTGAAAATCGTGGTATTCCCACGCTTCAAAATCCGGCGGCCACATTCCCGCTGCAGCAATCTTTTCCATCTTTTTCATCGTTTCCACGCACGGCAGCGCCTGCGCGCCGTATTCGGTAATGATAAAGGTTTCTTTAAGCCCTTCAATTGTGGAAGACGCGTTTATGAAGTTGTCGTCAAAATACCAACCCTGATAAGGATGCTGTTTAAAATCTGATGACTGTTCAATATACCTGACAGCGTCTTCTTCGCGCGCTTTTCTGTACAATACCGGGTCAAGCTGCTTCGCGTTTACGGAAGGCTCGTTATGGCAGCACCAGACAGCAATGCAGGGCCTGTTGTAATGAAGGTTTATCATATCCTTAATCTGCGATGAAGCGTTTTCCATGAATTCAGGGGTAGTTTCGTAACTCCACTGAAGCGCGAAGTCCTGCCATACCATAATACCCTGCCTGTCAAGCTCACGGTAAAATTCTTCCCTGTTTACATGGGCGTGGACTCGTATTGTGTTAAAATTCGCCTCCTTCATAAGGCGTACATCTTTTTCAATTTTATCCTTTGTATATTCAGACAGCCACTGTGTGGGTATGATATTGGAACCGCGCAGAAAAATTCTTCTGCCGTTCAGATACCAGCAGTTATCAGCGGCTTTTTTCAGTTCTTTTATTCCGCTGATATCAGAATATGTGTCTTTTAAACCGTTTTCAGCGGTGACGGAGTATGAAAATTCATACATATCAGGTTTGCCAAAGTCCCACGTCCACCACAGCCTTGGATTTTTTAAATCAGCATGCACCTGAATCTTATTTTCACCGGGATAAATAACTATCTCCCTTTTTATAGTTACAGGCGCGCCTTTAAAGGTATGCGGTTTTATTGCTTTTGTAAGCGATGCTTTTACCGGCCCGGCAAGACGGCTTATTACTGTTATTTCACTGCCTGTATTCCAGACGCCGTCATCCTTAAGATACGGGGTTATTTTCACTGTGCTTATTTCAATATTTTCGGATTCTTCAATATAGACTTCATTCCAGATTCCGCCGGTATTTTTGTCCTGCCCGTATTTTTTTGACCAGGAACCCGGCCTTGCGTCGTGGTGGTTAAAAATTCCCTTTATCAGGTATTTCTTGTCAGGCCATTTTTCAGCCGGTTCTTTGGGCGAATCCACAGCGACAGCCACCTTATTTGAGCCGTTATTCAGGATATCTGTTATGTCAAAAGAAAACTTCTGAAAATAACCTTCGTGGCTTCCCGCAAATTTTCCGTTTATGTACACAGATGCAAAATAATCCACGCCTTTAAATACAATTTTATATCTTTTATCCTTTGCTTTTTTGATATTAAATTCCCTTGTGTATTCAGTTTTCCCCGCAAAATCATGGCCCTGCAGATACCAGTTGGAAGGAACCTTTATTTCAGAAACGCCTGCCTGTGCTTTAAAATTCCATATGCCGTTAAGATTAATTATTTTCTTCATGTCAGCTCCCTGATATCAGTATCCAATTTCGCCGTTTATAAGAATTATTGTAATATCGGTATCATCCGGCCTTTCGTACATGACAGCGGAAACCTTGCAGAGTTTGTTGGGATTATCCATATTAAGCCTCTGCGCGTTGCGCACAGCCACATCTTCCCTTATCCTTTTAAAAGCTTCGTCAGTATTTTTTACGACCTTGTTCCATCCCGCTACTATAATTACTTTTTTCGGCCCGTAAATCATAGCGCTTACCCTGTTGCCAAAGGTGTCCATATTAACCAGATAACCTTCCAGCGTTATGGCGTTTGTGCTTGTAAGATAAGTGTCTGAAAGGCGCACCGCTCTTCTTCTTGCATCCCTGATTTCATCAATAAAAGTGCCGGGCAGCCAGTGATGAATCACTTTATTGCCGCGGTTAAGAAGCTCTTCTATTACGCCTGTCTCCCGCACCGATAGTGAACCGCCCACGCCCACCACTTCATCTTCAGAAATCAGTTTAAGCATTTCTTCCTTTGCCAGTTCCACATTATCAACGGGTATCACCTTAAAATGGTTTTTCCTCAGATTCTCTATGACAGATTCTTTCTTTTTTTCTATGTCTTTTAACATTTTTTATTGCACCTCAAACAGCAGTATTATCCCCTGCCGGTCAATTGGGGGATGTGTATATTATAACAATTAAAGGGATTTTTACAAGAAAGTTTGTTATTTAAGCCGCTATATATAAATCCTGACAGTATATTTGACAAATAAAGAAGTCTGATATATAATTATTTTATAAAATCAGGGAGGCACAAAAAATGAAAAAGTTATTATTAACGTTATTGGTTTTTTCTTCGTTCTTATTTTTAATTTCCTGCGATACTAGCGTTAACCCCACTTCCCCGTCAAAAGAAGAACTTGGCGCGGTCTCAGGGCCGCAGGAAGTCCCGGCGGCGCTTGCAACAGTTATCGCGGATAACGGCGGAGTTCCCGTTAACACCGAATACACCTATACAACGGACCCTTCAGACGGCTCTGTTGACTGGGATGTAAATACAATTACCGCGGGCCACATACAGGGCATCGGCGAACACGCCGGAGAACTTCAATGGCTTGATATTGACATTGTGTTTCAGGCGCCGTATTTCTATACAGCCGAAGGTTACGCCGGATATTATATAGGCCTGCCGATGAACTACGAAGTGCGTATTAAAAATACCGGCAATCGTAATTACGAACACCTTGATGTGGCTGCCATTCACGAATATTACGAATCAGATGAATGCGACAGATGGTGGTACCCTTACCCGCAGAACGTTTCAGTTGTTAAAGGCGAAGCAATGCCCGGCGATTCAATGATGTACTGGAGGGATGTATCAATTGCAGCCGGAGAGGAACTTGTTCTTAAAGGTACATATACAGCGCCTATGGCAACATGCGACGGCCTTGATCAGATACACCTGATAATTCAGCACACAAACAACGGCGCAGGCCATGCGGCTACGATGTACTACAATCCGGAAGCTGCTGTTTACTGCCCTCCACCGCCCGACGTTAAATACTAAACTAATCAATCTTATAAAATAAAAAAAGCGCGGGAAACCGCGCTTTTTTTATTTATGGTGGGCGCAACTGGGCTCGAACCAGTGACCCTTAGCTTGTCGAGCTAATACTCTAACCAGCTGAGCTATGCGCCCACCTAATGAAAACTTTATAATGCGGCAGTACCACGAAGTGGCACGCCCACATTTTTAGCATCTTGTTATATATTTCTTAATTCTCGAACCAGTGGCCACCTCGCTAATGCGCTTACGCGCATTGCTCCTCGGCCCCCTCGCTTTGCTTTCGTGCCCTTCGGGCACTTTTCCTCGTTATTCACTCGGCGCAAAGCTCGCCTTCCGGCTTCGCCGTCAGCCTCATCTTGTCGAGCTTATAAAATAACCAAGCGAGTTATACGCCCACCTTATGAAAACTTATTATGCGGCAGTACCCCAGAGGGCACGACCACCTAATAAACACTTTATATTACAACACATACCCACATTTTTACATCTTGATTATAAACCGTTTTAAGAACTTTTAAATTTTATACTAAACTGTATTAATGTCAACTATTTAATATTGTTTAATTTTAAAATTTTCGCAAGTTTCAAATCGTTCTTTTCTATATGCAATACAAACCAGTCAAATAATTCCTCTTTAATCTTATCCGCAAGTTTCTTTGAATCAGCGCCCAATTCCGCCTCTTTTGCTATTGCCTCTTCCATCTTAAGGAATTTATCATGCAGATTTTTGTGCCCCTGCAGTTCGGGATAAAATACCATTCCCATCATCTCTTCTTCTGTTTTGAAATGCTGTGCCGCGGCTTTATTTGCCGCCTTTAAAGCGGCTGATAAACCGGAGCTTTTAGAATTTGCGGCCTTGTATGCCTTTTCGCATAATGACAAATAATCCTTATGCTGTTTATCAAGTATTGCGACTCCTGTTTTAAGTTTCTCATTCCATTTCATATTATCCATAAAAACTCCTTTACAGTATTTTTACCGCAATTTTTTAAGTTTTTCTTCAAAAACCGCCTTTAATTCATCCCTTTTTTTGGGCAGGCAATAATCCGGCGCCAGCAGCACATTTTCATTTGCCTCTCCGTGAAAGCGCATCAGCACCATTCCGGCAGGCATTAACTTAACGCACTCAACAAGCGCGTCCGCGTATTCTTCCAAAGTAAGAAGCTTATACGGCTTTTTCAGATATTCTTCGCCTGCTTTTGTATCCTTAAGAATATGATACGGATGTATTTTAACAGCGTCAGCGCCTGACTTGATTATCATATTAATTGTATTTATATAATCTTTTCTGCTTTCTCCCGGAATACCTATTATCATATGCGCGCACAGCTTTAATCCTGCGCCTTTTACAAGTTCTGCAGCGCGGGCATATTCCGCGGCGTTATGCCCCCTGTTTATCGCCTTTAAAGTTTTATCATTGCCGCTCTGCAGCCCAAGTTCCACCCATATTTCCTTTAAACTCCCGCTGTAGCTTTTAAGAAGGTTAACCTTCTCATCATCAATACAGTCCGGCCTTGTGCCCACATCAAGCCCTATAACTTCTTTAAAATTAAGTATGGGGTCATAAATTTTTTTTAACTCTTTTACACTGCCATACGTGTTTGTCCCGGTCTGAAAATACGCCATGAATAACGTCTTCTTTCCAAAGCGTTTTTTGCCCTTATTTATCCCCGCGCGTATCTGCTTTTCTACGGGAATTTTTGTGTCATTGCCGTCAGGAAGGCTGCCTTCCCTGCAAAAAATACACCCGTCGGATGATATGCTGCCGTCTTTATTGGGGCAGGCAAACGGCAGGCTTATGGTTATCTTGTGTATCCTGTGCCCGTATTTTTCGCGGAAGTACTGATTTAACGTCCTGTACAATTATTGCCACCGCCCAAAACTTTTTAAAAAAAAAGGCGGAGCGCTTTAAACGCTCCGCCTTATGATTGTTTTCCAATTATTCCGGCAGATTGCCTATCCTGTCCATTTCTTCCTGCGGAATGTCAAAATTAGCGTAAACATTCTGAACGTCTTCGTCTTCATCAAGCGCGTCCATAAGCCTTAACATCTGCTCCGCGTCCTTGCCCAGAAGTTTTACATAATTTTTCGGCACCATTGTCACTTCAGCCGAAGAATACTTAACCTTTTTGTCATCAAGGGCTTTTCTTACACCCTCAAAGTCAGAAGGCTTTGTTGTTATGTCAAATGTGGCGTCTTCGTTCTGAATATCATCGGCTCCGGCTTCAAGCGCTATGCTCATAAGCGTTTCTTCGTCTATTTCTTCTTTGGGAACCGTTATGTACCCTTTCTGTTCAAACTGCCATGAAACCGCGCCCAATGTTGCCATTGCGCCGTTTGACTTGGAAAGAATCGCCCTTACGCTTGCCGCGGAACGGTTTTTATTGTCCGTGGTAACGGCGATTAAAAGCGCCACGCCGCCCGGCCCGTAACCTTCGTACATCAATTCTTCGTAGGTTACGCCTTCAAGCTCGCCTGTGCCGCGCATTATAGCCTTTTTGATGTTGTCAGCGGGCATATTCGCGCCTTTTGCTTTTTCAAGCACGGTCCTTAAACGCGCGTTTCCCGCGGGATCTCCGCCGCCGGCTCTTGCCGCGACGACAATTTCCTTTATTATCTTCGTGAAAGCAGCGCCCCTTTTGGAATCAATGGCGGCTTTCTTTCTTTTAATTGTAGCCCATTTGGAATGCCCTGACATCAGTTCCTCCGTAAATTAAGCTTAATAATTAATTTTTAAACTTCATTTCTCTTCTGTGTTTTTTCCTCTTGTGTGTCTTAATCTTTGCTTTGTGCCTTTTCTTTCCGCAACCCATTCAAAAACCTCCGGCAATTTTTTATACTTCATTTTTTAATTACAGTTTAAGCCCTTTTCCTTCAACCCTTACACAAAGGGCTTCGGATTCGGCTATCAGTTGATTATCTTTTTTTCTTATCACTTCGCCTTTAACAATAAAAAACCTGGACCGGGTTTTTACATATTTTGCCCGCACCAGGACTTCTTCGCCCACTGCCAGCGGTTTTTTAAGTTTCACTTTTATGTCAGCGCTGACCGCGGGAATCTTATCTTTACGCAACGGTAAATTTACCATAATTTCATCCAAAAGTAAAGCCACCATTCCGCCGTGAACCGTATCTTTATACCCCTGAAAAATCTTGGGAAAAACATAGCTGGTTTCTATACCGTCGTCTGTCAGCACAAAATCCAGCTTCATGCCTATGGGGTTTTCTTTGCCGCAGGCTATGCAATAGCTGTCATCTTCCCAGCCGCTCATAACTTGGCTACGATTTCCCTGTTTAGAATCACCTTGTCCAGGTTTGCCTCAAAAGGCGCCCTTATAATCCCTTTTTCGGTTATTATCGCGCTTATGAACCTGGCGGGCGTCACGTCAAAAGCCGGATGAAGGGCTTTTGTCTTTTTGTGAGTTATAGGCTTGCCAAATATCTCTGTCACTTCCTTTTCGCTTCTCATTTCTATCGGGATTTCCGCCCCTGTCTTTATTGAAAAATCCATTGTGGAAGAGGGAGCCGCCACGTAAAACGGTATATTATTGATGTAAGAAAGCACCGCAAGCGTATACGTGCCTATTTTATTTGCAGTGTCGCCGTTTGCCGCTATCCTGTCGGCGCCCACTATTATTACGTCAACCATCTTATTGCTTATAAAATATCCTGCCATGTTGTCTGTTATAAGGTGGTGGTCCACTCCCATTTCCGCAAGTTCAAAAGTGGTCAGCCTGGCGCCCTGCAGATACGGCCTTGTTTCGTCAACATACACAGATATCTTCTTTTTCTGCGCCGCGGCAGCCCTTATGACACCAAGCGCCGTGCCGTATCCCGCCGTGGCAAGGCCTCCGGCATTGCAGTGAGTAAGTATCCTGTCTTTTGGCCTTATAAGCTCCGCGCCTATTCTGCCTATTGTCTTATTGTTTTCAAGGTCTTCTTTATAAATTCTTACGGCTTCGTTTACAAGAAGTTCTTTCAGGCTTTGAATCCTTCTTTCTTTATTTGACGCGGCAAACGCGTTCATCCTTGATATTGCCCATTTTAAATTAACCGCCGTGGGCCTTGTTTTCTGCAGATGCTCCCCTGTTGCTTTCATTTCTTTTATCAGTTTTTCATAACTTTTTGCCTTGCTCTTTTTTATATCCATCGCCATGCCAAAAGCCGCCGCTATCCCTATAAGAGGCGCGCCCCTTAATTTCATGTCCACAATTGCCTTGCCCACCTCTTTGGAATTCCTGCAGATGATGAATTTCTTTGTGTGCGGCAGAAGCGTCTGGTCAAGCACCTTCAGCGTATTATTCTTCCATTCAACCGGGCTTGTCTCTTTCATGCGGACCTCCTTGAAAACATTTTTAGCTTAACCGGATATTAAGTCCGGTTTTATATCTTAGAAATAACTTCTTTCATTATCTTTGTCAGTTTTGGCTCCGCTTCCGCTGCATTTGCAAGTATTTTGCTTATGTCAGTAGGTTCCAGCTGGTCCGGGTTGCATTCATCGGTTACGACGGAAATGCCCAGGATCTTCAGCCCCGCGTGCACGCCGACTATCACTTCGGGCACGGTTGACATTCCGACTATATCGCCGAATTTCATAAACATCCTGTATTCAGCCCTTGTTTCAAAACACGGCCCAAGAACAGCCACGTATATTCCTTTATTAATCTCTATGTTATTCCGCTTTGCCGCGTCTTCGGCAAGCTTTATAAGTTCATGCGAATAAGGGGCAAGCATATCAGGCCATCTTGGCCCCAGTTTTTCGTCATTGGGCCCTATAAGCGGATTGTCGCCCATAAAATTGATGTGGTCCTCTATTATGCACAGCGACCCGCCCTTTAATTTGGGATTCATTCCGCCGCACGCGTTTGAAATTAAAAGGTGCGTGGCGCCAAGCGCTTTCATAACGCGCACCGGGAAAGTAATCTGCTGCATGGTATAGCCTTCATACCTGTGAAAACGCCCGGACATTGCAATTACCTTTTTTCCGCCCAGCTCGCCAAGCACCAGCTTGCCGGAATGGGATTCCGCTGTTGATTTCTGGAAACCCGGTATATTGCCGTAATCTATGACGCAGTGTTCTTTTATTTCTTTTGCAAGGGCGCCAAGCCCTGTGCCAAGTATTATTCCGACAGTGGGCCTGAATTTTTTGGAGACCGAATCAATTTTTTTTACGGCTTTTTCAATCTGTTTTGTTAAATTAGTCATTATTTCCTCCGTTAATATTTTTGCGGGAAGCGCATTTTCAGGACTGAAGAACCTTAAGTTTGTCCGCGCTTACCCCTGTCACTTTTATTACCTTATGCCTGCTTTTAAAACCTTTTATAATTTCCACGTGCGATTTGTTCACGCCAAGTATTTCAGAAAAAAATTCCGTAATTTCCCCGTTTGCCCTGCCGTCTTCCGGGACAGCAGCCACTTTTACCTTTAACGCGCCGTTATATTCGCCCGCAAGCTGAGTTTTTTTCGCGTTTGGCACGGCTTTTACGCTTATCAGGCAGAAACCGGCTTCCTGTTTTATTTTTATCATTAAGCTCCGGGAAGCAGAAACACGGCGGCAAGTTTTAAAAGGGCCATGCGCGCTATGTAAATAAGCAGTATCGCTATAACCGGGCTTAAGTCCATGTTTCCCATCTGCGCGGGAAAAATTCTTTTTACAAAATTAAGCAGAGGGTCGGTAATTGAACCTACAAAATTAATAACTGTCCTGAATCTTGCCTGCGCGCCGTAAGGCAGCCATGTGGCCGCTGCGCGGAGAAATACAAGAATCATATACGCGTTCGTAAGCCCTATTATTATTCCCGCCGCAAACTGAAAAGCTGTCATCTGCCAAGCTCCTTTGACCGCTGCCGCGCTGCTTTTACAGCATCTTTAATTATTTTTTTCATGTCTTTTGAATCCATCTCCTCTATCGCCTTCTGCGTTGTGCCGCCTTTGGAAGTGACCCTTTGCCTTAAAATTTCCGGCGCGTCTTCGGAATCCAGCATCATTCTGCCCGCGCCTATCATGGTCTGGGCTATAAGTTTTTTTGCCGCAGCCGCGTCAAATCCGTCTTCTTTCGCGGCCTCAATTACCGCTTCCGCGAAATAAAAAAAGTATGCCGGCCCGCTTCCGCTTATTGCGGTTACCATATCAATCCGGCTTTCCTGGAATTTAAACTTTACCGCGTTGAAGGTATCAAGTATATTTTCCGCATTTTGCAGCTGCTTTTTTGACACTTCCTTTGACGCGCAATATCCGCACGCGCCTTCACCGACAAGAGCCGGTGTGTTCGGCATTACCCTTACCACAGGCGTTTTGCCCGTAAATGTCTGTATTTTCTTAACTGACATGCCTGCCATAATGCTTATAATCAGCCTGCCCTGCCCAAACATGCCTTTTAAAGGTTCAAGCACTTCGGCGGCTGCCTGCGGTTTTATCGCAAGAAATATTACATCACACCCTTTCACAAGCGCTTCATTTGAAGAAGCGGGTATTGCCTTATATTTTTTCTTAACTTCGGCAAGCACGGCCTTTTGTGTGTCATACGCGTAAATGGTAAGTGCCGCTTTCATCTTTGACGACGCAAGTCCTTTCATCACGGCTTTGGCCATGTTTCCCGAACCTATAAAACCAATTTTTACCTTTTTCATGTTTCCCCTTTATGCCCTAATCGTAATTTCTGGCGCCGAAAATCGCGGTGCCGACCCTTACTATATTCGCGCCTTCCTGAAGGGCAGTTTCAAAATCGTGCGACATTCCCATTGACAGCCATTTAAAATCATCAGGCGCGCCTTTTTTTATGACGTCAAAAATTACCTTTGCCTGCTTAAAATAAATTCTTGAATCTTCCTGATTATCGGAATATGGCGCCATAGCCATTATGCCTGCCGGTATTATTCCCGGCATTGCCGCTATTTTTTTATAAACTTCAGACGCCTCGTCCGGAGATATCCCAAACTTGGTGTCTTCCGGAGATACTTTAATTTCCATAAGGCACTGCATGGTTTTTCCGGCGCCGGCGCACGCGGAACTGATTTTTTCCGCAAGTTTTGTGGAATCAACAGACTGAATCATGCCAAAGAGCGAAACCGCCTTGTTTACTTTGTTGGTCTGCAGGTGCCCAATCATATGCCACGTTAAATCTTTATACCTGCCTGAAAGCTGATTTTGTTTCTCTTCCGCTTCCTGAATTTTGCTTTCGCCAAAAACTTTAATTCCGGCTTTTATGGCTTCTTCAATGTCAGAAACAGAAAAAGTCTTGGATACGGCAACAAGCAGCGCATCCTTATTTATGGCATTTATTCGTTTTTGGATTCTTTCAATATTTTCCCGAACATTTTTTTGATCCATTATTGATTTAATATGCCTTTTTAAGAAGATATTGTATTGCTTATTATTATAAGCAAATAAGGGATATTTTCAACAGGTTTTTAAGGCTTTTAGTATTTTAAGTTTCACAATGGGAAAAACACCCAATAATTCAGATAAAAGCACATATTTATCCCGCATTCCGGAACAAATATGCCTTATTACAAAAAAATACTTCTATTTTGCCTTTTCTATAACCACTTTTATCGGATAACTTTTATACCTTATTGTGATACGTTTGTTAAAATACAGTTTCAGCCGGTCTCCAACTTTCATGTCAGCCTTTGTTTTTTTATCAGTCAATGTAAAAGGCGTGGAATCATCGCACATGACCATGTATATTTTTTTATCAGCAGTTTTAATATAAAACGGCCTTATGTACCCTTCTTTATCTGTGATAGCCGTTCCCGCGCCTTCTACGCCTGCTTCCTGAATTAAGGCTTCATCGTTCTGCGCCTGTGTTGTAAGGTATTTTTCCTGCAGGCTTTCATATTCGTTTGATTCGCTTCTTGCGCGTACCACAGTCCCCTTAATTGTGCCTGACATCATTCCGGATCCAGATTCCGCGCCAATATCTTTGGTGGATTCATAACTGTCCCAGCCGTTATAAATCTGTACGGTTGAAGCCAGGACAGCGTTTTGATTTTTTGCGCCTTTTATCAGTACAAGCATGCCTTCCTTCATATCTTCGGGTTTCGCTTTTTCCCTGGAATAGAAAAGCGCATTGTCATCAAGATAAAACTCAATTTCTCCTGATTTTTTTCTAAGTATATATTTATCCCCTTCCTGTTTTTCCAGCGCGCCCACCTGTATAAAGATTTTCTTTTCTGAATCATCCGTGGCAGGCGAAACAGCGGCATCAGCGCCGTTTGCGGCGGCGTAAAAAACAAGCATCAAAACTGAAGCTAAAAAAAGTTTTTTATTCATTATTATTCTCCGTGAAATTATTATTTTTTTCCGTTTTAAAGCCATATTCTTCATAGCTTCCGGAAAATACAAAACCCGTAATCAAAGAAAACGCGCAGTGCAGCAGTATTATCAATAAAGCGCGTTTGTCGGCAAAACCGTATGCCGCGTAAAAATATCCGGCTTCAGGAAGCACCCTTAACAGGATTAATATAAATGAAAAGTTAAGCCCTTTCCTGAAAAATCCGCCCGGAAGCGCCTTATTCACCGTTTCAAATACGAATACTGCTGCAAAAGCGAATATAAGGTTAATGACCGCAAGCCATACCGGCGTTAACACCCTGTCTGTGTCCCGGGGGAAACCCGGGAAACCGGTAGCTATCGCGTCCTTATAAACCATAAAAAGTATTACTTCTATCGCCGCGGTTATCAACCCTGCCGCCATTGCCGATTTTACCATAAGCCTTATCTTTCCCATTTATATCACCGCCTTTTTCCTGCATATTTCAGCGTCTGACTGTCGGATATACAGCGGCGCGGCCGAATAAACAGCCTGTCTTGTGGCGTGCTTTTTATTATCCATCAGTATATTATTAAATGACTGCAGGTTTATGTGATTCAATATCACTGTTTTACCCCTGTTATTTTCCGCAATGCCTTCAAGCAGTTTTATATCGCGTTTCAGGATATAAATATTGCACGCGCCTTTGACAGCTTTGGCTATGTTTTCTTTTGCTGTCAGTTCATATTCGGCGCTTTCTTTCTTATAAATACCCATATAAACCTCATTGCGCCTTGCGTCCAGCAATGAGACCTTTTTAGTATTCACGTCATCATCGGAATACGCAAGAACGTCCAGCGTGGATGCGCCAAAAAACTTTGCGCCGCATCCGTCAGCAAACCCTTTTGCCGCGGCCATACCGACGCGTATGCCGGTAAATGAACCGGGCCCAAGCGTTGACCCAAAAACATCTATTTCAGCGATGGTGATGCCGGATGCTTTCAGCGCTTCATCAATAAGCCCCATGATAGCTGAATTATACCTTTTTTCACCCTCTGTGTAGCTTTCGTGAAGGCATTTTTTTCCGTCAAAAATCCCTATTCCAATGTTATTGGTTGATGTATCTATCAGAAGCGATTTCATTGCTTTTTACCGCCCTTTCTTTCGTAAAACAGTATCTCTCTTTTATCTCCGCCTTTGTGCGATATCTTTACCACATGGTCATAAATGCCGGCAATCTGCATGACTTTTTCCGGCCATTCAGCCACGCATATGGCGCCTTCATCGGACGTATAGTCCCTGAACCCTATCCTTTCAAGTTCTTTATGGCTTTCCAGCCTGTAAAGGTCAAAATGGTAAATTTTCATGGTTATGCCGTAATACTCTTTCATGATATTAAACGTGGGGCTTATAACTGATTTTCCGTCAGCTCCAAAAAACGAAGCTATGCCTTTTATAAAATGGGTTTTGCCCGCACCAAGCTGCCCTGATAAGGCCACCACGTCATTTTCTTTAAGCCTTGCCGCGAATTTTTTCGCAAGTTTTACGGTTTCAGCCGCGGATTCAGACTTGTGTTTTTCTGTAAGGGTAAAACCTTTTAAAAGTGTTTCCATGCCTTTAAATAATTCTCCTTTATTGTTCTGCCATCTTTTATCACGCGCACGCCTTTTTTTGCCGTTATTTTGCCGGTTTCAAAAAAAGTAAGCCCGTAACCGCACATAAACCGCGCGAATTTTTTAAGTTTACTTTCAGGAACCGTAAAAAGCAGTTCGTAATCCTCTCCGCCGTACAGCGCGTAATCAGCCGCATGCTTTTTATTGATTTTTGCCGCTGTTTTCAGCGACGGCGAAACAGGCAAAAGTCCCGCGTTTATTTCAGCGCCTACGCGGCTTTCTTCGCATATTCTTGATATATCGCTTATGATGCCGTCCGAAATGTCCATACATGACGACACGCACTTTGACATTAAAAGCAGCCTGCCTTCAGCAAACTTCGGCTGAGGGATTAAAATTTTTTTTACGGGAAGAACCTCAAAATCCTTTAAATTTTTATTGCCTTTTTTTTCCAGTATTTCAAAACCCGCTTTGGCATCGCCAAGGCAGCCGGTCACAAATATCCTGTCTCCGGGGCGTGCGCCTGACCTTGATAAAAAACCGTTATCCGCCTCACCTATCATTGTGACAGATATAAAAATTTTTTCAGACCTTATTGTATCCCCGCCCGCAAGCACAACGCCGTAATTTTCCGCGTATTTTATCATACCGGACATTAAACTTTCCGCGTACGCCCCCGAGTCTTTTTTTGGAAGGCCCAAAGTCACAAACATATATCTGGGAATCCCGCCCATGGCGCAGATATCCGAAATATTAACAGCGGCAGCTTTAGCGCCTGCCTGTGAAGGCGTAAAATATTTTCTTTTAAAATGGGTGCCTTCGCTGAAAGCGTCAGTGGTCACCAGAAGGCGCCTGTTGCTTTCCTGAATAACAGCACAGTCATCGCCTATGCCTTTTATAAGGGATTTATCGTTTAAGGTTATTCCCGATTTTATACGCGAGATTAAATTGAATTCCTTCATGGGAATCAGTTCTTTACGCGGTCATTTAAAACAGTCTGCCTCATTTTAGCGTATTCGGTCACTATTTCAGGGTATTCTTTTACAACCCTTGAGTATATTTCAAGGGCTTTTTTATCGTCGCCGTCGCTTTCGTACATTTTACCTATGCTGGTCAGCGCCTCTGCGCTTAAAAAACCTTTTTTGTATTTTTCAACAATCTTATTGTAATAATACATCGCTTTCCCGCTGTCCCCGTTATTGCGGTAAGCATCGGCAATGCCGAAAATGGCTTCCGCCGACCAGTCCGTGTCCGGAAACTGCTGCGTGATTTCGGTATAGGTCTTAAGCGCGTCATTTGTGTTTAAAATGCTGTTATAGCATTCGCCCAGTTCAAGCATAAGCCACGCGTACATATCGCCTTTTTCAGCGCTGTATTCAGCGGTAAGAGCCCTGTACGCCTCTATTGCGGGGATATACTGCTGGCTGTCCTTATAAGCTTTGGCAATTCCAAGCTTGGCCTGCCTTACGTATTCTTTGTAGTTTTCGTCATTTTCCCAGCGGCCAACGATATAATTATATTTTCTTAAAACTTCGGGGTATTTTTTATAGATGGCGTTCTTTTCCGCCGCGTCCATCGCCCTGTTTATAAGTTTTTCATCGTTTCCCCACGCCGTGTAGTAATCAACAGACATAAACACGCCGGCAAGAATTACAGCCGCAATTAACACAAGCGCTATTAATCCGGCACGGCCTTTTTTTACCGCCGGCTTGCTATCTGTTACAACCGCTTTTTCCTGCGTTTTTTTCTTTATATTTTTTTTCTTTGTGCTTTTTTTGTTTGTATTTTTTTTATTTCCGGAAGGCATTTCTTTGACCCCTTTTTGCGGCTTAACTTATCAGTAAGTTGAAACCTTTTTTTCCGCCTTGTAGATTTGTCCGTCTTTTGCAATTGCTTCCACCCAGGCAGTGTATTCGCCTTTGGGCAATGCTATACCCATGGGTATCATGGCTTTAAACACCCATAATTTTTTTACTGTGTCAAACTTTAACGGCACCTTAAACGCTCCGGGCACTTCAACGCTTCCCGATACTTTTTCTATTATATCGGTTGTTTTGACTTCAATGGTTACAATGCTTCCGGATTTAAGCCCCTGTGATGGTATGATGCTGAAATCAAGGATTTGGCCCGAACCTTTTTGAACTGACGCGCATCCCGCCGATAACAATACAGCTGCAAACAGGATAAAAAAAGTTATTTTAAACTTCAACTTCCTCACCCGGTTTCAGTTCCTGCGTGAATTTAAGGCGGGCGCCTATGTTGTCAGAAGCTCCCTGTGTATTGCTTATCAGTTCAAGGCCGATGTATGAAGGCACAAAGAAAAGAATTACAATAAGCATGGTAAGCTTTATGGTTGAAAGAAGGCCGTCATATGTATATAATCCGTAGCGGTTGTTTACCCAGATAAGGACCAGCGCCGCAATCACATAAAGGAATGAAAATATAAGTACAACCCTTTTCGCGTTGCACGCCCTGTACGCGTTTATGTCCAGGTCCAGCTGCAGGTCATCAAGCTCCTGCTTCTGCTCCACGGTTAAAGGCTGGTTTATCAGTTCATCTATCTTTTTGGAAATGCCCAAATTGGCGGCAAAAATTGAAATTATCCAGGCCCACATAAGGATAAAAAGGAAAGAGATAAGAATAAGCAGTATTGGAACAACCATGTCAGCCTCCTGTTTATTTAAGCTTCATAATAGCTTTTGGTATATTTAAAGCAATGTCTCCGGCAGTTATGCCTTCTTCGCTTGTTTCTGAAAGCAGTAAATCGCCTGCAAAACCGTGAATGTAACTTCCAAGTATTCCCGCCTGCACCGACTGCATTCCGTGCGCCATTAAAGCCGCGATAAGGCCGGATAAAACGTCGCCGCAGCCCGGTGTAGCCATTCCGGAATTACCCGTTGTGTTCACATACATATTTCCCTGCGGATCGGCAAGCATTGACCTGCCGTCCTTTAAAAGAACATTCACGCCGTAAGACGCGGTAAAATCCTTTAAAATCTTTATTTTTCCCTTAATTACATCCGATATTTCCATTGAACAAAGCCTTGCCATTTCACCTATATGTGGAGTCATAATAACATCTTTGGTATTATTTTTCAAGCAGTTTTTGTCAGCTGCAACAGCGTTTATTCCGTCGGCATCAATTACAAGCGGGGTTTTTACCTCTGCTATCAGTTCCCTTACAAGTTTCTGCGTTTCCGGGTCCCTTCCGATGCCCGGCCCTATTATTACAACCTTTGCTGCAGCGCATAGTTTTAAAATATTTTCCTTGTTTGAATAAGCAATGGTACCTTTTGATGTTTCCTTTAAATTTGTGACAATCATTTCATCGCATCCCGGTTTTACAGCATTGTGCAGGGATTCAGGAATGCCCGCGTTTACTATGCCCGCGCCGCTTCTTAAAGCCGCCTTTGCGGCAAGGACAACTGCGCCGCTTAAACCCGGCGACCCGCCAAGGATAAATATGGGGCCAAAACTGCCTTTATTCGCGTTCGGCTGTCTGTATGGCAATAAAGGAGAAATAAGCTCCGCGGTTACAAGCACATCAGACCTTGGCTGAAGCAATAATTCAGGGGGAAAATTTATATCCGCCACCACAAGTTTGCCTGTATTGGCGTGGCCCGGAAAAACCGCCATTCCTGTTTTTGGCAGGCCAAAAGTGACCGTTAAATCCGCGTAAACCGCCACGCCTCTTATATTGCCGGTATCGGCATCAACGCCTGACGGTATGTCCACGGAAACGGTCTTTTTATTAAGAGTGTTGATATAAACGATAAGCTGAGCCATAAAACCTTCCACTTCCCTGTTTAAACCCGTGCCTAAAAGAGCGTCAACAATAATGTCAGAAGAAACAATAAGAGTGTTATGCGTGTTGATGTCTTCAAGGGATGAAAGTTTTACAGCTTCAATGCCGTACTTTTTTGCGGTTTCAAGGTTGAACTTTGATTCAGCGGACATAGCGCTTTCATCACCCGCAAGAAAAATAATTACCGCGGCGCCTTCGCTTACAAGGTGGCGCGCTATTACAAAACCGTCGCCCCCGTTATTGCCTATGCCGCAGAAAACCGATATCCTGCGGTACGCAATAGGCCCGAATTCATTTACCATGGCATTTACGGTGTTTGCCCCCGCGTTTTCCATTAAGATGGACGGCGGAACGCCGTATTTTTCCGTAGTCACCGAGTCTATGGCTTTCATTGAAGCGGAATCAACAAGATACATTTATCCCTCCAGTATGCAGACCGCGGCTGCCGCCGTGTCTGTATGAGAAATTGTAATTAATATTGATTTGGCTTTTTTTGCAGCCATTATCTTTTTAATTTCAGCGGTTATTATTATTTCCGGCCTGCCGTTTTTGTCGTTTGTTGTGCTGATGGAATTTAAGGCAATGCCCTTTACATCAGACACGGCTTTAATAAACGCTTCCTTAACGGCAAACCTGCCCGCAAAATGCAGCGCGGAGTTTTTTTTGCCTGAACAGTATTTAATTTCCTGCGCGTTAAAAACCCGTGAAAGAAACCTTTTGTTCCTTTTTGCCGCTGATTTTAGCTTTTTGACGTCTGTAATGTCTATCCCTATTCCCCGGATCATAATAAATATACATCCTTTTTATTTATTTTGAATATTATACAACAAATTAAAGGCGGGGATACATATAAATATGCGGCTCGTATAAAAATGAGGGACGGAGGGACAGATGCACAGAGGGACGGAAGAAAAACGAAACATTAAAACAAGGGTTTGGTAGACGCGGGTCTTCAGCCCGCGAGATTTTGTCTTATTGCTTCACTTTTGGCAAGTTCGCCTTTCCCGCCCGCCACAGCAAAAAAGCTGCTATTGCGAAGGAGACAAGGCGCGGTAGTTGATTTTAAAGGCATCAGTGCGAGATGAATCTAATTTTAGATTACAGCCAAAACAACTATATTTATCATCAAATAAAAAAACACTATATTTTATTGCTGTTTATTATAAGAAACTTTTGAGTCAAGACATGATATTAATGTACTTTTCTACTATCATCATTTTATTCCTCAATTATCCTTGTCATAATATTATTAGAAGGGTCAAAAACAAAACTTGCCACCACATTTCCATTTTTTAACTTCTCGTATTTTATCTGTCCTTCATTATTAATACCGATATAAGACCAAATAGAAATATCATCAACTTTCGTATCTGGTATTAAGTATTCTTCCCCGTTAATCCCATAGGCATATATCTCAAAAGGCGCTCCATAACTTTTCACAACAATCCATTCGCCATTCGCGCTTAACCTCGGGTCAAGGAATCCATTGCCAGGTGAATTCTTTGAAAAAAGCAATTTACCATCATTCGTATATATTGAAACATTAGCCATCTTGCCTAAATCAATGTCAGAAGACCTTGATACATCATCAGCATCATCCGGATTTCCTCTAAAACACAGAATTTTTTCGCCATCTTCAGATACTCCTGCCACTTCACATTCAAGTCCTTTAATCTCGCTTTTTACCACACCATCATCATCAAGTATTATTACATCATTTTTTGTTTTATAATCCCACCCGGTATTATAAGTAGTTTCATAATCATTTTTCGACTCGGTTATTTCTGAAACAACAATCACCTTCAAATTGTTTGATGTTTACGGTGGTACCGTATGTCAAGACCGTTTTTAATACCAATTTAAGGTGGTTTCCAAGTTAAGCAACCATCCTCCTTTCTTTGATTTTTGGCAAGTAAATCTCTGCCGGTGTCTTGTAATCAAGCCCTTGGTGAATCCGGG